>JANYKD010000191.1 GCA_025361735.1 Phycisphaerales bacterium | reverse complement strand
CGATGCCTTTGAGGTCGGACGGCTTCAGGCCGGCCGTGGCCAGGTGCCGCGGATCGAGGCCGACGAGCGTAACCAGATGGCAGCCAGCGGAGTGGCCCATGAGGACGATCTTGGCCGGATCGCCGCCGAATTCCGTGGCATGCTCACGGATCCACTTGACGGCGGAGGCGATGTCATTGACCTGGGCGGGGTGTTTGTCGGTGCCGCTGAGGCGGTAATTCATGGAGATGAACACGACGCCTTGCTCGTTGAAGAACTTGGGCTTGTAACTGATTTCAGACTTGTCGCCCTTGGCCCATTCACCGCCATGCACGAAAAGGAGGATCGGCGCGCCCTTAACGCCCGACGGCGCATAGACGTCGAGCTTCTGCATTTCGGATCCGCCGCTGACGTACGGCACATTCCAACGAATCTGGCTGCCGACCATGACGACGGGCGACATGTCCGGGCGCGTCGTGGGACGGGTCGCCGGCCGGGTTGTCGCCGGCGTGGCTGCTTCACAACTGGCGACGCACACAAGAAGAACGCAGGCAAGGATACAAGCTGAAAGGAACCGGTGGCTACACATATTGACACTCTCCTGTTGATTTGTTTTTTAGAGCTACTGATTCTGGAAGAACTCCTCGGCGTTGGCATAGATGGAAGGCCCGGACAGATTTTCTGTCATCTTCTGCAACTTCAGATCGGCCGCGTCGCTGCTGCTGACCGTGCGGGGGAACTGGTGGCCCTCGATCTTTTCAACATGTCCGTCGGCGAAACAGACATTGGCCGACGTGTTTGGCCCCCTGCTGCCGGGATGGCGGTAGCCGATGCGGCTGTTGGCATCGCCAAGCCGAGTGACGCCCTGACGCCCCATGTAGATGCCGTCCGCGAGCACGACGAAGCTCGACGCACGGCGAATGGAGCCCATCCTGTGCGCGACGATATAGTTGCCCTGACTATCCGGGCCGAGGCCAACCGACGCGGTATAGTGAACGTCGTTGGATGGTATGTCGCTCGGCGGGCTGCCGATGGGGTTGTAGGCGTTGATCCAGTAACTGACGCGGATGATCTTGGCGAATCCCCGATCGGGGATGGTGGTCGCAACCTTGGGAGCGCTATCGCCGCCCACGGCCGTGAATTTCAGCGGCCAGTCCGTCCAGCCACGAGGCTTGGACACATCCGTCCCGGTCTGGCCATCCTTCATTCCTTCAACATCGACCGTATCAGGACAGAAGAAGCTCGTATTGGTGTCCTGCTCGCGGGCCGGGACAAGGCGATCGCGGTCGAGGATGCAGGCCCAGCCGTCGAGCGGCTGATCCGGTCCGCCGGTGACATTCTTGGTGGAGCCCGGAAGCGACGGCAGGTTGTAAGAGGGCACGATGCAGCCGTGGTTCTGGTCGACGTACATGACCAAACCCTGGCCAACGGAACGAAGGTTGGCCATGCACTTGACCGCGTTGGCCTGTGCCTTGGCGCGCGACATGGCCGGCAGCAGAATCGAGACTAGTAATGCGATAATACCAATTACAACCAATAGTTCCACGAGGGTAAACCCCCGCGGCGCATATTTCGCCCGGCGCATAGACAACCTCCTTGCTTCTGTGGGACTCTTCCCGACAGACACGATCCGACGGGCGGCAATCTAACCGATGCGGTGTTCGTGGATGCAAGAGATGCAGTTGCCTGGAATCGGTGGCGGCTGCAAGGATTGCATTTTTGGCAATTGAATGGGGTAGATTTCCCCTGTCACACCAAGGAGTCTTCGTGGAGCAGATACTCAAATTCGCATTGCTGTGGGTTGTCGGCTTTGGTAGCTCTGGCCTTGGCAACGCCTGGGCGGCGGACGGGCCCGTTGCCGCCGAAAAAGGCCAGGCGATTGTCGACAAGGCGGTTGCGTTTCTCAAGACACAGCAGCAGAAGGATGGTTCCTGGCAGAAAACGGATCGCGAGCCGCCGGCCATCGCTGCAATGGCGCTGCGGATCCTGATGCAGGATCCGAAGGAAGGCGCCGCCTCGCCGGAGGCAAAGAAGGCGATCGCCTATTTGCTGTCCACGCAGAAGGATGACGGCGGCTTCTACCGGACCATGCTCGCCAACTACAACACCGCCATCATCGTCTCAGTGCTGGCAAAAGTGGGCGATCCGGCCGTCAAGGCGCCGGTGGCCAAGGGTGTGGCATTTCTAAAGGCCAATCAGTGGACCGAGGAAACACAAACCGGCAACGGCCAGAAGGCAGGGGCCGACAGTCCGTTTGTCGGCGGCTGGGACTACGGCGGAGGCCGCGGCCGGCCGGATCTGTCGAATACGGCCATGGTGCTGGAGGCGCTGAACGATGCGGGATTGAAAAAGGATGATCCCGCCTATCAGCGGGCGCTCAAGTTCGTGATGCGGATGCAGAATCGCTCCGAGAGCAACCCGGCCGAATGGGCCGGAAACGACGGCGGATTCATCTACAGCGCCGGCCGCAATGGCGAAGGCAGTTCCTCGGCGGGCGAATACAAGACCGCCGAGGGCAAGCGGGCGTTGCGATCGTACGGCTCGATGACCTACGCGGGCCTCAAGAGCATGATCCACGCCGGCCTGACCAAGAACGATCCGCGCGTACAGAGCGCGTGGCAATGGATCACCGGAAGCTGGACACTGGACGAGAACCCGGGCATGTCGGGCATGGGCCAGGATGCGGCCAAGGCGGGGATCTTCTACTACTACAACACGCTTGGCCGGTCGCTTTCGGCGTACGGTCAGACGATGGTCACCGACAGCAAGAAAGTGGCGCACGACTGGCGCATTGAACTGATCGACAAGCTTGCCGCGAACCAGAAGCTCGACGGGAGTTTTGCCGGTGACGCAAAATGGATGGAAGACAACCCCGTGATCGCCACGACGCTCGCCGCGCTGGCGGCGCAGGATGCGCTCCAGGATTTGAAGGAACACCCCGCCAAATAGCAGGCCGAGCGACAATAACTCAATCTTCGGCGGCGAGCGAGGGAATACCGTCGCTTGCGGGCGGAACGTGCATGCGCGCCACGCGTCGGGCAATGGAGATTCACGTCGAGCCGGGCAAACGACCGCATACGCGTGATCAATTGAATTTTATGTGGGCCGGGCAACAGGCTTCGTCGGGCGTCGGGATTTGGGCTCAGCGGACACGGATGCAGACGTTGCCCCGGCCGAATCGAGAAGCTCGCGAGCCTGGGCTCGGGTCGTGTCGGTGATCCGCTGGCCGCCGATCATCTCGGCCAATTCCTCGATCCGCTCGTCGCCTTCCATGACGCGCACCGTGGTCTGGGTCTGTTTGTCCTTTACCGCCTTGCGGACCGTCAGATGCCTTTCGGCGAAACTGGCGATCTGTGGCAGGTGGGTGATGCACAGCACCTGATGATGCCGGGACAACTCGCGGAGTTTGGAGCCGATGATACTGCCGAGCCGACCGCCAACGTTGGCATCAATTTCGTCGAACACCAGGACGGAGACGCGATCGGTCCGGGCGAGGATGCCCTTGAGGGCCAGCATGATCCGCGAGAGTTCGCCGCCGGAAGCGATCTTGCGCAGCGGCTGGGCAAGCTGGCCGGGGTTCGTCTGTGCGGTGAATTCGATCTGGTCGATACCCGAGGGAAGGAGCACGGGGAGTTGAGGTTTGGGATTGGCGATTTCGGATTTGGAATTTGAGTTTTCGGATTTCAAATTTGAGATTTGAGGTTTCAAATTCGAAATTTCAGATTTGGCGCCTGCAGCCGGCACCCGGCCTTCGCTCAGGCTTCCCGCAGTGAATTCAATCGAGAAAACAGCCTTCTCCATACCCAGCTCGCCCAGCGACTTTATGATCAGCGGAGACAATTTCTTCGCCGCGGCCTGGCGCATGACGCTCAGTTTCTCGCCGAGTTGGCGAAGCTTTTTCTCGAGCGGTTCGATTTCCTTCTGCAGCGACGACAGATCGTCGGTCTGCTTGTCGAGATCCGCGATCTTGCGGGCGACCTCCTCACGGTAGGCGAGCGCATCGGCCGACGTGCCGCCGTATTTATGGAGGATGCGATTCAGCCCGTTAAGCCGCTCCTGCACCTCGGCAAGCTCGGCCGGGTCATGATCGAGATGGTCGAGGTAACGGTTGAGGTCGAACGCGGTCTCCTCGAGTCCGATGGTCGAATCCTTAAAGCCCTTGAGAACATTGCCCAGCGATGGATCCAACCCGGCCAGTTCGCTGATAACGCCAACCATCATCCGCAGGCGCTCCAGAACCGATCCATCCGCTTCGTATAAGGCCGAGTGGATCGCGGTCGCATCCTTCTTCAGCTTCTCAATATTTCGCAGCACCGATTCGCGGCCGGTGAGTTCTTCATACTCGCCGGACTTGATGTCGGCCGCATCAATCTCCTGGACCTGGAAACGGTAGAGGTCGAGCTGCTGCTGGCGGAGCGTGCGATTGGCCGACAGTTCGTCGATGCGGCGGCGGGCGTCCTGGAATCGCGTCCAGAGTTCGCCATATTCGCCCCGGAGTCCCTCAGCGCCGGCAAACTGGTCGAGGACGTCAAGCTGGTTGGCAGGCTTGAGCAGGAACTGGTGATCGTGCTGGCCGTGAACGTCCACCAGATGCTCGGCCACCTGTTTGAGCATGGCGAGCGTGATCGGATTGCCGTTGATGCTGACGGAAGTCCGGCCGGAGGCGTAGAGGCGCCGCGTGAGCAACAGTTCCCCTGCGTCGGCGGCGAGATCCATGTCGGCCGCCGCACTGACGCGGCGCAGCGTCTCCTTGTCGCGCACGTCGAACACGCCGGAGACCCGTCCTTCGTCGACGCCGGGCCGCAACATCTCGGCCGGGGAGCGTAACCCCAGAAGGATCTCGACCGCACCAATGACCAGGCTCTTGCCCGCTCCCGTGGCCCCGGTGAAGCAGTTGAGCCCGGCGTGCAGTTCAATGCGGGCATCGGCGATGACGGCGAGGTTGGAGATATGGAGTTCTCGCAGCATAGTTGTTAGTTGCCAGTTGTTAGTTGCCAGTGGCCGGGTTGCCAGGATCGCGGATGCTTCACTGGCAGCTAGCAACCGGCAATTGGCATCTATTTGACAATACTTCCAGCGGCCACAGCCTCGGCCGGATGGACCAGGACTACCTTGCCCGTGGCGGTATCGGTGGTCGCCAAAGCCATGCCGTTGGAGATTTCGCCGCGGATGGTTCGCGGCTCGAGATTGGCAACGACAATCACCTGCTTGCCGACCAGTTGCTCCGGCGTATAAAAGAGGCGGATGCCGGCACAGATCTGCCGCGGTTCCGGTTCACCAATGTCGATCTTGAGCACCAGCAGCTTGTCCGCATTGGGGTGCAGCTTGGCCTCCAGGACGGTGGCGACCTTGAATTCAATCTTCGCGAAATCATCGTAAACAATGGGCATTGAGTTCCTTTCTGGATTAAGGGCGGAATCTTACGGGCCGGAGGCCCGGAGAGCCAGATGTGTTCCCACAGTCAGTCGTCAGTGGCAGGACAGTGGCCGCTCGCCACTACCCCGCAACAGACTGAAGATGATGCCGCCCGTTCTGTCATCCACCCACAATCGAGCGGCGGGGCTCCTGGTTGCGTCCCGGTGCCGCATCGGTATGCTCATTTCCATGACACGTCTCAACCACCTGTTGCTGGGACTGTTCGCGACGCTCATCCTGTTCCTTGCGCCCCGGCCACTGGCGGATGCGCGGCCGAACTTTGTCTTCATTCTCGTGGACGACCTCGGTTGGTCGGATGTCGGTTGCTTCGGCTCCAAATTCTACGAGACGCCCAGCATCGATCGTTTCGCGTCCACGGCGATGCGGTTCACCAACGCCTACGCGGCCTGTCCGGTCTGCTCACCAACGCGCGCCTCCATCCTCACCGGCAAGTATCCCGCGAAGCTGCACCTTACCGACTACATCCCCGGCGAGGGCAATTTCCGGGCCGGCAGTCTGCTGATCCCCAAGTGGACGCAGGCGCTGCCCGAGTCCGAGGTCACCATTTCTCGCGTCCTGCAACAGGCCGGCTACAGGACAGCCTCGATCGGCAAGTGGCACCTGGGGCCAAAAGAAGCGACACCCGACAAATACGGCTTCGACGTTAACATCGCCGGGGGCGCTTTCGGGCACCCGCCGGACTATTTCTTCCCCTACGGCAAACCGCCGCAGCAACTGCCGACGATCAGCCAATCGGGCAACAAAGGCGAGTATCTCACCGACCGCCTGACCGACGAAGCCGAGAAATTCGTAACGTCGGCGAAGGATAAGCCATTCTTCCTCTACTTCGCGCACTACGCCGTTCACACGCCCCTGCTGGCCCGGCCCGACCTGCTTGAGAAGTACAAGGCGAAGAAGCCCGTCGACGAGCAGAAGAATGCGGCATACGGCGCGATGGTCGAGAGCGTCGATCAGAGCGTCGGGCGAATGCTCAAGCAGCTCGACGACCTCAAACTATCCGACCACACGATTGTGGTGTTCTTCTCCGACAACGGGGGTCTCTGGCCACAGGCCACGAGCAACCGGCCGCTGCGCGCCGGCAAGGGTTTCGCGTACGAAGGTGGAATCCGCGAACCACTGCTCATCCGCTGGCCAGGGGTCACGAAAGCCGGTGCCGCATCGGACACGCCGGTCATCTCGATGGATTTCTATCCCACAATGCTCGAGATGGCCGGGCTTAAGGGTGATGCCGAGCAGAACAAGCATGTTGACGGCCTCAGTATCACCCCCCTGCTCCGGCAGACGGGCGAGATTCAGCGCGACGCGCTCTACTGGCATTACCCGCACTACTGGCGCGGCGGCCAGTCTCGCCCTTTCGGTGCCGTCCGCAGCGGCGACTGGAAATTGATCGAGTACTATGAAGACATGCGGGCCGAGTTGTATAACCTGAAGGACGACATCGGCGAGAGCAAGGATCTGGCAACGACCAACGTGCGGAAAGCAGCCGAGCTTCGCGGCATGCTGCACGCCTGGCGTCAGCGCATGGGCGCCCAGATGCCCACCCCAAAGCCCGCCACCGCCCGGCCAACAACCCGGCCCGAGAAGGCCGAGCCGGCGTCGGAGGAAGAGGTGTGGGATTGAGGCCATCGGGTTGTACGATGCGAACATGACCCGCAACAGCAAGAGTGGGAGGACGATGATGGCTGAGCATTCATCACTTTCAATCAACCAACCGCATCCCCGCGTCGGGATTGCACGATCATCGGCGACCATTGTCATCCTTTGCGCCATCCTGGGTTACTTTTGCGGGCTTGGCATACTCATGCAATTCCTCGTCTACATCGGCGGTATCATCTACATCGTAGCGCGCATCTGGACCCGCCAATTCACTCCCATCCTGATCCGTCTGCTGCTGATCGGCATCGCCGTGGCGGTCTATTGCATAAGCATATACATCCTTTGCGACATCCCTGTGTTCCTCGATGAACTCCACCGAAAAGACCCCACGGCCCACGCCTTAGTTCGTACTACGGCGTTTCTTCTTGGCGTATATGTTCTGGTTGACACCATCCTGATCGTTGCCTGGCTGCGGCATTGGTGCCGAGATGGTGCTCGCGTCCGCTGAATCGCCCCTACTTTGAAGCCGGCACGCAGATCAGTTTGCCGTCGGGGCTCATGAGGACGACGTCATGGTGTTTGGCACTCGTGACTCGGGCGGGGGTCCAGGGGGTTTTGCCCGTGATGGGGAAACCGGCGGATTCCCGCAGGTTCCGGACCGACACCTCGGCGGCGAAATAGCAGCCGTAGCCACGATTGACCAGCAGGAAACCCAGGTCGTCGGCGATGACCAGGGCGTCGTCGAGGCCGTCGCCGTTCACGTCCAGCGTACGGACTGTGGCATTCTTCAGGCCCTTCTTTTCCTTGTCGTAGTCGGCAATGCTCTGGCCGGTGAGTCGCACGAAATCCACGGGTTTTGCGTCGGCGCCGGGCGGATAGAGCGAGATCGTCTCCATGGACACGCCCAGCGATGCCAGCGCACCGCCAAAGCCGAAACGACCGGTGGTGATAGATTGCGCCGGGGACTGGGGCGGTATGTCGGTCGGCGTTTCGGCTGCGGCGATAGCAAACGTCTTACCATCAGAGGCATACATTTTGCCGCCGATGACAGCCCGAGGCTTGCCATCCTTGCCGGCGCTGATGATCGACTGCACGGAGCCTTTCACATCGGCCAGTCCCATCGCGGTCGTTACATCGGTCAGCGTCTGGCCCTGCTTCAATGCCTTCACGCCCGCAGGCGTGTCGGCGAGCAGGATCGACTTGCCGGTTTCATCGGCATCCATGGCCCATAGTGCCGTGGTATCGGCAGGGGCAGCACCGAGCACGACGGGCTTGGCCATGAAGATCAGGTTATCGCGAAGTTCCTCCAGCATCCCGGGCTTGCCGGCCTTCTTGTCGGCCGCCAGTTGCGAGAGGGCAGCGGTTGTGCCCGGGAAGTTCTTGTACATCTCCTTGCGTTCCTGCTGCACGACCCAACCGGTCTTGCGCGGGCTCAGGCGGGCATCCAGCCACATGTCGGCGGCGTGGATCACGCCAATCTCTCCACCGCCACGACGGCTGATGAAGAGCATGAGTTCCGAGCCGACGGCGATCTTCGCAAACGCGCCTTCCGGCTGGGCGATCTGCACTTTCACCGACTTGGGGGCAAACTCCCCGACGACCACGTCGATCACCGCAGCGTCGACCAGTTTGTTGGCGGCGGTCATCTCCGTTGCCTTGAGCCGCACGATCGCGGCCGAGGTATCAAAGAGTTCAAGTTTGGCGGCGATGACCGCAAACGCGGAGGCCGGCCAGAGGGCGAGAACGACAATGAGGAGATATCGCGTTTTCATATGTGAGGTTCGCATTAAGGGCCACTCCTGCTACGCAATTCACACGAGACCACACCATTAATCCAAGCC
>JANYKD010000172.1 GCA_025361735.1 Phycisphaerales bacterium | reverse complement strand
CCGGCCTGGGCGGCGAGGCCCAGGAGTTCGTCGTCGTCGCCCATATTGACGGTGACCTGGGCGATCCATTTGTGAGGGAGATTGGCCGCGATCATGGCCCGGAACAGGTCTTTGGCGCGGGCGATATGGATGGCGCTGGTGCCGATGAGATTGTCGTCGACGACGAGCACATATTTCTCGCGGATGGTGCGAAATTCGGCGACGACATCGGTGATGGGGCGGTGGCGATACCTGGAACCATTGAATGGCGTGACGCTGCAGAAACTACAGTTGAGGGGGCAGCCGCGGGTGGTCTGGATGGCCCCGAACGCATAGCCCGTGGGCAGGAGATCGTGCCGCGCGGCGGGGATTTCCGTGGTCCTGACGGCGGGAGCGTCATAGCGCGGCGCCAGGGCACCGCGGCGGGCATCATCCAGCACGCGCGGCCAGAGCCCTTCGGCCTCGCCGATCACAACGCTGTCCACATGTTCCATGGCTTCCTGCGGGCGCATGCTGGCGTGAATGCCGCCCATCACCACGGGCACACCCATAGAGCGGAACTGCCTCGCCAGGTCATAGGCGCGCGATGCCTGCGAGGTGAAGGCGGTGATGCCGACCAGGTCCGGGCGGGGCATGGCCGCGTAGTCCTGGATACCGAGGTTCTCATCGATTACGGTGATTTCCCAGTCTGCGGGGGTCATGGCGGCGACGGTGAGCAGCCCCAGCGGCTTCCAGACGCGATAGCGGTTGAACCAGGTCTTTCTGACTTCGGCCAATGCGAGAGGATTTACAGGATTGATGAGGCAGAGGCGCATGGTAACTTCCTTGGTTGTGAGTTGACGGCCCCGCCATGTTCAGGAAGCAATTACGGGATCATCAACGGATCCCGGCCCGCTTGGGCCCGGACTGTTGGCAGTGCGAGGAAGTCAAGGCAGGAATAGGCGGCGGCTCGTGAGGTCCGCCTGCGATGGCTTGGTCGTCTCGCCGACATCTGTATTGTATCGTGGCGGTTCTTCGGGTACACGCGTGAATGCCGATAAACTGAGGAACCGGTGACGGGTAGGATCACGTCTGTTTGGAGTCGCGCCATGTTTACGCGGGATGCTATCTTGGGCGAGGACCGTCGAGGGCAGAACTGTTGAGGAATGTGATGGCTGCATGGGTATGGAAAGAGGCGGGCCGAAGATCGCGGAGCGTGCCTGGGATCATCGGCGGGCTGGTTGTCGTCTGGCTACTGGCGGCCGGGGCCGTGACAGCGGCCGAGCCCGCAACGCAGCCCGCGCGGGCTCTGTCGGTTGTGATGGACGACAACTATCCGCCCTACGTGTTCAGGGACGCATCGGGCTCGTTACGAGGGATTCTCGTCGACCGGTGGCAGTTGTGGACGAAACGAACAGGCAGGGCCGCGGAGCTGCATGCAATGGACTGGGGCGAGGCACAGCGTCGCTTCGTGGCCGGTGAATTCGATGTAATCGACACGATCTTCGGCAACGAGAGTCGGCAGCGGATCTTCGAGTTCTCCGAGCCCTACGCGCGCATCGACGTCCCACTGTTCTTCCACAAGGATATTTCCGGCATTCAGGACGCGGCCGACGCCAAGGGATTTGTGGTGGCCGCCAAGGCGGGCGACGCCGTTATCGAGGTGCTCAAGTCGCAGGGCGTGACGACAATCCTGGAGTTCAACAGTTATGAGGCGATCATCTCGGCGGCGGCTGCCGGGAAGGTAAAGGTTTTCACTGTCGATCGCCCTCCGGCGCTGTACTACCTGAACAGAATGGGGATAGCGGAGCAGTTTCACGAGACCAAGCCGTTGTACGTGGGTGAGTTCCATCGCGCCGCGCGCAAGGGCAATCGTGCGCTTCTGAACACGGTTGAGCGGGGCTTCACGATGATCTCGGATCAGGAGAATGCGGAGATCGACAGGCGCTGGCTGGGTAGTCCGATTCTGGGCGAGGTTCCGTGGCGGATCATCGGCTTCGCCGGCGGAGGCACGGGCGCGGTGGTCCTGGTGCTGTTCCTGTGGGTCTGGTCCTTGCGTCGTAGCGTGGCACTGCGAACGGCTGAATTGCGGCTGAGTGAAGAACGGCTGCGCCTGGCGATGGACGCGACGAGTGACGGCCTGTGGGATTGGAATGTGAAGACGGACGTGGGGTATTTCAGCCCGGGCTACTACCGGATGCTCGGGTATGAGCCGGGCGGATTCCCTATGAGTGGCGACGCGTGGACGGAGCGCATTCACCCGGACGATCGGGAACGCACCCTGGCCGCGAACAGAAACTGTATTGAGAACCGGACGGCGGACTTCGAAGTCGAGTTTCGGATGAAGACGAAAGATGGCCAGTGGAAGTGGATCATGGGCAGGGGCAGCGCTGTGGCACGGGACGCCGCGGGACGGGCGACCCGCATGGTCGGCACACATGTGGACATCAGTGAGCGCAAGCGGGCGGAGGAGGAGCGCATCCGCCTTGAGGAGCAGTTGCGGCAATCGCAGAAGATGGAGGCCGTTGGAGGATTGGCCGGCGGGATTGCCCACGACCTGAACAATCTCCTGACGCCCATCCTCGGGTACGCCGAGATGCTGGAAATGGGCCTGCCGCAGGGAGATGATCGCCGGGAAGATGTGCTGCAGATTCAACGCGCCGCCGAACGCGCCCGTGATCTGAACCGCCAGCTTCTGGCTTTTGGCCGCAAACAGATGCTCGAGTTGAAGCCGATTGACCTTCGTCTGGTGCTCACCAGTGCGGAGAGGATGCTCCGGCGGACCATCCGGGAAGATGTGCGGATTGAACTGGCGCTGCCTTCGTCGCTGGGCATCGTTCGAGCCGACGTCGGGCAAATCGAGATGGTGCTCATGAACCTCGCCGTGAACGCCCAGGATGCGATGCCGCGAGGCGGCGTGCTCACGCTTGGGCTGCAAAACGCAACTGTGGACGTGGCCGGTGCCGCGGGCACGCCCGGGATGACGCCCGGCCGCTATATCGTGCTGACGGCAAGCGATACCGGGATCGGGATGAACAAGGAGACGCAGGCGAGGATCTTCGAGCCATTCTTCACAACGAAAGCGCCGGGTCGCGGGACAGGCTTGGGCCTGTCAACCGTCTACGGCATCATCAAGCAACATGGCGGCTATGTGAAGGTTGAATCTGACATCCGGCGCGGTACCACATTTCGCATTTATATTCCGCGCGTGACCGAGACACCGGAGGCAGCGGCGCCGTCTTCGCCGTCTGCCGGGCCGAATCGGGGGGCTGGTGAGACGATTCTCCTGGTCGAGGACAACGAGGTGGTGCGCAATATGACGTGCCGCCTGCTTCGGGACTGGGGCTATACGGTCCTGGCGGCCGGGACGGTCGAGCAGGCGGATGACATCATCGATGCGACCGTCGGGCCAATTCACTTGCTTCTGACGGACGTGATCATGCCGACAATGAACGGCCACGAGCTATACGAGCACTTGCGGACGCGGCGACCGGGCTTGAAGGTGATCTTCATGTCCGGCTATGCCAGCGACGTCATCGCACCCCACGGGGTGATGGACGAGGGCGTACAATTCATCCAGAAGCCGTTCTCGTCTGCGGCGCTGTTCCAGAAGGTTCGGTTGGTGCTGGAGGGGACGTAGCGATCTGCACTATCGTGGGGGGTCACTTCCACTTCAACACGTTGCTGTTGTTGGTCAGCCAGGGGCTATAAAGAGTATCCGGCCAACTTGGCCAGTAGTAGCCGTCGATGAATGCGGCCAGCAACGCTTTGCCGCGCCTCTGGAACTCAACGTGCCCATCGCAGTATCCCACGTTGACTCCTTCAGCGCCATGGTTCTCGCCTGGATCGGGATAGTTGTTGTTGCCTGTGTTGTCCGAGTCAGTAAGGAGCATCACCGATACCGAGTTTCGGGTGTTGTTTTCCGATTTGATCTCGTCTTCCAAGGCACCCGTCTGCGGATTGGGCACCTGGACAAAATGTTTGCCGTCGGGCCAAGTGTAAGCCGACCAGAACCACGTCCTCATTTCGTAGCTGTGCCCACCAGAAGACGCACCCGCACTCGACGCAGCCTGCCGTAGATCCTGCGGCGTGCTCACGACGTTCTGTGTGCTGGGGCACATCGCAATCTTGAGATTCGGCATCAGTTTCGCATCCCACAGCGGGTAGATGCTGTCGTTTCCGCCGGACGGGTCGCGGGGAATAAATCTCCCTCGCTTGTCCTGTTGGGCGTACATGCGAGCTGCGCCAAGAATCTGCCGTATATTGCTGGCGCACTTAACCCGACTCGCCTGCTCTTTAGCGCGGCTCAGTGCCGGCAACAGGATGGAGATCAGCAACGCGATGATGCCAATCACTACCAGCAATTCCACAAGTGTAAATCCCCGTCGAGAACGCATGTTCACCTCGCTACGGCGTGTAGAAGTGGCCCGGATAATTCCGGGTGTTAACGGGATTGTAATGCAGGGGGGCAATCCAACGCAACAGAAAAATCTCGTTTCTTCGACCGCTGCAGATGCAGGCCTATTTCGGTACGGCTTCAATACCAGTTGCTTTCTGCATCGCCGACGGTAACTATCCGCTGCGTGCCCACGCTAATCGAAATCTCTTCGCTTGATGATCCACGTATTGTCGCCTACACCCGTTTGAAGGAACGCGATCTCTCGCGCGAGGGCGGCCGGTTCATCGCCGAAGGCCACCTTGTTGTCCAACGCCTCCTGGCCTCACGGTTTCGCATCGAGTCTCTCCTTGTCGCCCGCGATCGTCTGGACGCCATGCTGGGGCACATCCCATCTGGCACGACTGTCTATCTCGCCGACCACGGCATGATCAATCGCATCGTCGGGTTCCAGTTTCATTCAGGCGTGATGGCTGTCGCCTTCAAAGGCATCCCGGCCGTGCTCGGTGACCTGGCCAGGATCTGGGCAGAGCAACCCGTGACGCTTATGATCCTCCCGGACATAACCAAGACCGATAACCTGGGTTCGCTGTTCCGTATCGCCGCCGGCTTCTCGGTCTCGGCCGTCATCCTCGGGCCGCGATGTTGCGATCCCTTCTATCGTCAGTCGGTGCGCGTTTCGATGGGGGCTGTGTTCAGCATGCCGATTCTACAAAGCGATGATATCATCGCGGACCTGACCTCGCTCAGAATCAGCCACGGATTCGACCTGGTGGCGACGGTCCTTGCCGACGGCGCGCAGCCCTTGGCTGCGGCGACGCGGCCTCGTCGTCTGGCGGTGGTCATGGGAAATGAGAACACAGGCCTGACGCCAGCAGAAGTCGCCGCGTGCAATCGCCGTGTGATTATCCCGATGGGCTTGGGCGTGGATTCACTCAACGTGTCCGTCGCCGCAGCGGTGACCCTCTATCACTTCACCCAGATTGCGTCTCCCACTGCCCGTCCCTGACGGTCGACTTGCACGTGACGCGGACGTCTACGCCCGAATATCCAAGGTCGGCGGATCATCTTCCTGATCATCTTTATGAGTATCGTGGTGTTTGGCTGTGCGCTGCTCCGGCAGAGTCGGGTCATGGTCTTCAGCCCGGCGGATGGCGTCGGGGCTCTCAACCTGATGTTCAAGTTCATCACCCGTTAACGCAGCATTTCTGGCCACGTTCTGCGCACGCCGAACCTGACTCGCTTTGGCCACGGTCTGTTTCTGCTGGACCTGACCTTGCTGGGCAACCCAGGTGAATGGATTGATCTGGCTCATAACAGTATCCGACTGCTCTATTTATCGGCACTGTCCGGGGTCGTAATCAAGCAAAAAGCGCCTATTGGCGCACGAATTGCTGCTCCGCAATCACGGCCAGACCACCAAGCGGCGGCCGTATGGAATAGCACCACCACGGACCGCGATCGCACCTCGCGGCTACAAGGATTTCGGCAAACGCAACAACGGCGCGATCTTAGGCACTCACGCACCACGCGACTGGCAGCCGTGCGAATTCAGAACGATCAGTTCCCGCTGCCCGTGGTGGCGGTTGAACCGTTGCCGACCAGACTCGGCGGCACGATCTGTGCGGTCACGCCATGGTTTACCTTCGCCTGCTCAACCAACTGGATGTCAGTTGCCGTCACGGTCTTGAGCGATAGCTGTGCATCGGTCGCGAGTTCACCCTTCACACCGACGAATTTGTCGATGAAGGTCGCAAACTTCGGGTCGCTCGTGCGCACATAGCACAAAGACCGGCCGGTCGCCGGATCGGTGATCCGGTAAAGCGTCTGGTTCTCTCCGGGCTGGACCGAAGAGGCCTGCAGCAGCCCGAGGGCGGTGAACGTGGTTATGCCCGCATCCACCTTGGTCTGCGCCGTAGTGCGGTCCTGCTCGGTCTTGGCGAGTTTTTCGTTGGCCAGTGCCATGTCCTTCTGCGTCGCCAGCCATTGTTCGCGATTGCGGTTCTTGATGACCAGAACCTGCAAGAGCACGTCGGCGTGAATTTTGCTCTGGACCGGAAGGTACTGATTCTGGATCAGCTTTTTACAGGTATCGATCAACTCCGGATAGGGGCGCTCGGCCAGGGGCTTGGCGTCGGCGGATTTGGCGTCAAGTTCCAACCTCTCGTATTCCGCCATCACCAGTGCGACGTGATCCACCTGCGGCTCAACGGGCTTGATGTCAGCCACCACCGGTTGCGTGGTCGGCCCCTGTGTCGTGTCGGTGTTGGTCGCAAGGATCGGGCGTGTGGTCGGGGCATTATTACCCGCGGCCGACGCAATGGGTTTATCGTTGATCTGCTTGACCGGATCGACGAACTTCTGATGGATATACAAGTAAGCCTCGGCAGGGGGCTTGATCATGTAGTATTCATCCTGCTCGCCGATGATCTGCACCTCAGCTCCCTTTTGCAGTTTGCACTGCACGGTCACCTTCATCGGCACCAGATTCGAGCCGGCACGAACGTTCAGGGTATCGGCCGTAACCTTGCCGGTGCTGGATGTGCCTTCGCGGCTGACAAACGCCTTGGCCACGACGCTGAACGACCCTTCGGGGGGGACGATCTTCAGCCAGTCGAATTTGACGCCGACCACCGTGACCGGCATGCCCTTGTCGACCTTGGCCGTGGCGTAGTAGTTCTCGCCGGGCCCGGATCGAATCTGCACGCTGGCCGCGTTGGTGGCACCCAGGAACTGGTAGCGCGAGTTCGCGACCTCAGGTTGCGCCGAGGGCGGAGCAATCTGCGCGGGAACATCCGCGGCGAAAAGTGAGCCGACAATTGAAGCAGAGAAAACAACCGTTAGGAGTGAAGAACGAGCCGCCATGTTGGCACCTCCGTGTGCTAGAAGCTCATGTCCCGCGACCTTCCTGTCGCGCGTGTGATCCATGTATAGTACTGTTCGAACTCGAACCCGCAATATGCAGGGTCTCGTCCCAACACCCCGGCATTATCGCAAGTGCCGTCTGAAAGTAAAGAAATAAATTCTGCGCAGAAATCCCGGTGGACAATGGACCGTGTTCAGCCCGTCAATCGCGCCTGTCGGACTTCTTCGCGGGCGAGTGCAGCGACGATCGCATTGACCTTCGACAATGCCTGCCGGCCTTCCAAATCCGCCTCGGCATTCGCAAATTGCACGCCGAGTCGCTGCTGGCCTCCCGGCGTATCGTCAACATGGCGAACGAACGCTTCGAGCAGGACATCCGATTGCTGGTAATGCAGTTGGATGCGCAGCCTTTGCCCGTCGACGATCCGTCTTGCGGGATCCGCGCCCGCCGACTTGACCAGCAGGTTGATTCCGCCCGAGCTCAGGTCGCGCGGCTCAACGCACATCTCCGTCGTGGCGGGCGGTTTGTCTCGCAAAACGAATTTGTCCGCAATACGCCAGACTCGCACGAGGAACTCGCTGGCGTCGATGATCCGGACCCGGTAATTGGTCCTTCGCTGCACTGATTTGATCTCGGCCGGTCGCTCCACGCGGATCGCCGCCACCGTCAGTTGCGAGTTCATCCGGTATTCCGAGCGGAGTTCCAGCACCTTGGTGGCGAACATGATGGTACGCGTTCCCGTCTTAAAGGAAACACCCACACCCTGTCTATCACGGACAACCGAATCGAAAAGCCCGCTGGCAGTCGCTTCAACCTCGAGCCAGAGCCCATCGTCCTCGTCGCCCAGAAAGCGCGTCTTCATATGACGTGGCATGCCCGCCGTCGGCACCGACAAGACCGCGCTGGTGTTGCGTGCCACCGCGGCGTTGAGAACTTCGGTGTGCGATTCCGCCATCTGTCCATCTCCGACCCGAGCCACTTATAAACCACATCGAGATTACTGATCCAACTAGTGCTTCGTACCCAAGTGAGTCCCGCAACAGGGGCAAATGTTTATTCGGACGTCTTCCCGCGCCTTTTGCTGCCATTGGCATCCGAAACAGGAATTCCAGCCATTTTCGCCGCCGGTTTCACGCACGAGCCGCCTCAAGGCTTTGCCCGCGACACGTCCGGCATCTCTTCGAACAGCGGCGATTTCCCCGCGATCATCTTTGCCGCCGCGCCTACGAGTTTCAGGTAGTGATCGCTCGGCAATCCCTCGTAGGTCACAAACTGCGATGCGCCGACGGGTGGCGTATTGGTGCATTTGTAGATCGCCGTGCCTTCGTCCACCTCATCGAACATCGCTTGATACACCATCGTGCAGCCGGCTTTCTTCGCGGCGACATACTGCGCCCAGAGGAACTTGCCGCCTTGCCGCGGGATGTCGTTCAGCGGTGACCGCGCATTCATGTTGTGCCAACTGAACCCGGGGTAGACGACGGGCAGATATTCCTTCTTGTGCTCCTTGCACCAGGCAACATCGGGGATCATTGTCTTGTCCGTGTAGTTCCGCACGTCGTTCAGGTTGCGCAGGCGGCCGACTGTCCATGGCGAAACGATGTCGGCTTTCAGGATCAACTCGTGCATCTGCGGATCCTTGACCGTGTCGCGGTCGAGCGTGCGCCAGTAGGTCGGCACGCCCAGCATCACCGTATTGCCGCCGTACGTCGGGTCGTCTTTCAAAAACCGCACGAGTTCCACGCCCTCGGCCAGCGTATATTTCCGGCCATCGCTGAAGCCGAAGCCCCAGAGCACCACGACGGGTTTCCCCGCGTGATTGAGGTAGGCCTTGTCCTTGGTGATCTTCATGTGATCGACCAGAAGCTTCCAGTCGTCGGTGACACGCTGCATCTGGTTGGCGCCCATGCCCGACAGGTCATACATCACCGAATAAGTCCGGCCGTACAGATTGGCTCCCTCGCGGCAATGAGCCAGAACCGTGGTGAATTGGCGGAGGCCGGCCGGATGGGAGACTTCACCAACGAAACGCTGGACGAACACTCCGTCGATACCGTAATCCTGCATCCACCTAAAATGGCGCAGGACCGTCTTGCGATTGAAGGCGGAATAGACCTCTGCCGGTTTCCCGTCGGGCAGGCGGAACGCTGTGGCGTAGCGCTCGTCGGCATCGAGTTCCGACACGTCCGGCCACAGATCGAACTTGCAGGAACCCGGCTCGAACTTCCCGCCGCGACCCCACCAGTGGTACCAGCCCCGGCCCAATCCGTCGCCATCGGCCGCATGCCAGCCCTGGTAACCAGCCATGACCTTGCCCGTCAGCGTGGATGGATCCACGCCGCGGTTGCTCGGACCCGTGTATGGCTTCATCGTCTCCGCGACAACCTGGTCGCGAGTAAGTTGCGTCTGCGAGAGGGCCGGCAACGAGAGCATCAGAAGCAGTGTCGGGTATGCAAGATGGCCGGTGAATCGCATGGTTAGGGTAGCTACCACGGCCATGGCGAACTGTTTGCGTGGAGGCCTTCAGGCCGTCTGACCGGGGGGTCTTTGGCAATTGGGAGGGCCGTGCTCCTGCACGGCCGGGCGTGTGCCCCGCGACACGGCCGCAGAGGACTGCGGCCCTCCCATTTGGGCAGACCCCCTTCAGGCGGTCTGATGAGCCAGTGTTTACTGCTGATCCAGTGCCGACAATCTCTGTGCCGCGCCCGTTTCTGTCGCATTCAGCTCGATCGCCTTCCGATACGCCGTCTTCGCTCCGGAGCGGTCGCCTCGTTGTTCACACACCGAGCCGACGTTATACCAGGCCTGCGATTCCGGCAGCACTGCCTTGAGTTGAGTCACGGCTTCATCGGTTCGCCCGGATTTGGCCAACAGCAACCCGTAGTTCACTCGACATGCCTGGTTGCTCGGATCCTTCGCGATACCCTCGCGATAGGCCGACTCGGCGTCGGCGGCTTGCCCGGCCAATTCGTAAGAGAACGCCAGGTTGCTGTATCCTGTGGCGTCGTTGCCGGAGGCCGCGATGTATTTCCGCCAGGTCTCGATCGCCTGCGGATACTGTCGCAGTTGCGTGTATAACACGCCCGTGCGATACAAGCTCGGCAGATGCTTCGGATCCTGTTTCAATGCGGCCGCGTATCGTTCCAGCGCCATGGCCGCCGCGCCTTGCGATTCCGCAAGCTGGCCGGCCGCGAAGTGGGTCTGCGCGGTGAATGGCGCATCCTCGGCCGAGTCGAATCGCGACCGTTGCGCCGCCATCGAATCGGCGTCTCCCTTGGACAACGGCTTGAACTCCGCCTCCTTGGATCCGCCGCAACCTGCCAGCATCAATACCGTCGCGAGAATAGCTCGGCGCATCAGCAATCCCTTCCGATAGACGTCTGCACTGGACAAAACCAGTTGAGAACCTGTAATGGTTGTATCGGTTCGTTAGTCTGTGTCGTTTACGCAAACGTCTGTCCGATAAGTTATGCCCGTTGGCAGCCAGACATTCCGCAACACCAAGACGCTCAACCGCGTCTTCGCCGTCAGTGCCCTGGTGCTGGCGGCCGTTGTCCTGTGGTCGATCTTCCACGACCACGACCGCCCCTGGCGGGAAATCCAGCGACAGGGAACTGCCTGGGACGCCGCGCTGACGGCCGAGAAGATGCAGCGTGACGCGGCCGCCGATCCGCTGCGACATCGCCTGGAAGCCCTCGATCCGAACCAGATCCCTGCAGCCTCGCGCCGGTTGGCCGCCAAGGGCTCAGGGGCCGCGCGGCGCCTGCCGTTGCTTGACTGGATTAACCCCAGTGAGCGTATTCGCCAAAGCGTGATGGCCGATGTACTGGCCGATCAGTCATCCGTCGCGACGCCGGCCACCGATCGCTGCATTACCTGCCATATCAACATTGACCGGCCGGAATTCAGTGACGCCAACCTGCTGGGCTACCTTGAGCGCGAACTGGCTGCCGCTGGCAAACTGGAGCCCAATACTCCCGTCCAGCCCGAGTTCTGGCAGGCCTGGGCCACGACGCTCCTGCCCGACTCGGCCCGCCCAGGTGCGGGGCCGGCCAAGCTTCGCGCCTTGCTCGAAGCATCGCTTCCGCCGGACCAGTGGCGGCTGCTCCGCGAGCGCTACCGCCAGGCCCTCATCGCCGAACTCAACACGCACCGTGCCACTCTGGGTGAGTCTCCGCTCAGCGCGTCCCCGGTGCTCATCGCTCACCCGAAGCTGAACCTCTACGCCAGCGCTGAAAGCCCACATCCCGTCGAGTCCACCGGTTGCACGACCTGCCACGATGGTTCCGGCCTCGAGACTGATTTCGTGCTCGCCGCCCATGTCTCGCGCAACTATTTCGTAGACGCGTCCACCGGCGCTCCGGTGCCGCTTGAGCCACACGATGGCACCTACACCGATCCGGTCACCCATGTTTCCCGCCGCGCTGTTCGGCAACTGGATTACTGGCGCTCCGCCTACGAGCCCAAGTCCGGCACGACCTTCGACAGCGTGTACCGCCAGTGGGATTTCCCCATGCGGACCGGCCGGATGGCCGAGTCCAACTGCGCCCGCTGTCACACCAATGTGTCCGACATCCGGCGCGAGGCCCCCACGCTTACCACCGGCCGCAACCTGTTCCTTCGTCACTGCGGCAACTGCCACCAGGCCGACTCTCTTCCAGCCGACCAGCGTCTTCGTCGTATCGGTCCCGACCTGCGCCATGTCACGGACAAGCTATCCAGGCCCTTCCTGGATTCCTGGATCTGGGCTCCGAAAGAGTTCCGCCCAAGCACGCGCATGCCGCACCTGTTCATGCTCGAGAACAACAGTTCCGCCGAGGAAATCCGCCGCACGCGCCAGGAAATCCGGGCCATGGCTGCATATCTCGAGTTCACGTCCAGCTCTGTTCTCGCGGATACTCCCGTCCCCGTTATCGCCGATGAGCCGCAGCGCATTGCCCGGGGCCGGTTGCTCTTCCTTGGCATGCAGGGCTCCGACTCCATCCCCGACAGGCAGGGGGGGGGTGGCTGTATCGGCTGCCACACCAACCTCAACGAGACGGGCCAGCGCTGGATCGTCAATGACCTGCTCAAGACCGGTCAGTCGGCGTCTGTTGCCGCTGCCATGGGGCGCTATCAGTCCATGTCCTACAACGAGCGGCATCGTTACGCGCTGGACCATTTTCCCCAGCCCTCGCTCACGGGGAAACCGCCGACGTATCCCGACGGATCGCCCCGTCCCGTTTTCCAGACCTTCGGCCCGGAACTGAGCAACATCGGCGACAAATTCGCAGTCCCGCCTTCGAGCAAGACCGGCATCACGGCTGGCGTCGACGTCTCGACGACGCGCGATTCCAGAATGCTGGCCCTGCGTTGGCTCCAACAATGGCTGCTCGATCCGCAGCGTTATTCTCCCGGCACGCTCATGCCCAGCCTGCGGCTCTCGCCGGAGGAGGCGCTTGATCTTGCCTGCTACCTGATGACGCAGCGGCGCACGACTGTCTCTCCGGCCGACTCGTGGCGAACGGCGGAAATCACGCCCGATCCGGACAAGACCGCCTTCCTCATCGCCCAGTTTCTCGCGGGTCAGTACGACGCGCCGACGGCCGCGCGAAAGGCAACGGACGACGCGGAACTCAGTCGCCTGGCCGGCAATGTGCTGCGTAGCTGCAATTGGCCGGCCGACCGGATTGAAACGCGCCTGCGCGCACTCTCGACCGACCAGAAGCAAACGCTCTACCTCGGCAATCGCCTGCTCAGCCACTACGGCTGCGCCAACTGCCATGCCATCGAGGGCTTCGCCATAAATGTTGATAACATTGGTAGGGACCGCTCGCCGAGCGGTCCGTCGCGCGACCCGGGTGGGGACCGCTCGCCGAGCGGTCCGTCGCGCGCCGGCAACGGCGGTTTCGCCGAAACCGCCCTACCAATAGCCGCGCCCGCTGCCACCGCGTCCTGCCCGGACCTTTCCCAGTGGGGCCAGGTTCGTGTCGAGCGACTGGACTTCGGTCAGCTTCACGGCACCGGCCAGATCCCTGAATCACGCATCGGCTGGCTTGCCAACAAACTCCGCAACCCTCGTATCTACGACCGCGGCCGCGTCCAACTCGATCCGCAGTCCGGCCAACCGGGGCAACCCTATGTGAAACTTCGCATGCCCCAGTTCTTCTGGAATGACGACCAGATCGAGGCGCTGGCCACGTTTGTGCTCTCCAATCGAGCGCCCCAGGTCACCCAGCGATTGCTCGACAAGGTCAACACCACCGACTCCAAGGCAATCGCGCTCGGAACGCAACTGCTCGAATCGAACAACTGCGGCGGCTGCCACAGCCTTGGCGACAACTCGCCGTCCATCAATCAATACTGGCAATCGAACATCGGCCTGTTTCCCAAGGAAGACCTCCAGCAGCGCGGTCCGCCGCCACTGCGCGGCGAAGGCGCACGCGTGCAGCATGCCTGGCTTTACGAGTTCCTGCGAAATATTGAAAAGGGGGGCACAGGCCCGCTTGGCCGGATTCGGCCGCTGCCTTCCGTGCGCATGCCTTCGTTCGTTTTGACGGATGATCAGGCATCTGCTCTTGTCGCCCATTTCACCGCCGCCGCCAATCGCGAATCGGCGGCCATGCAGCGGCAGATTGGCCAGGCTGCCGTGGCCGTTGTCACTGATCCTGCGATCTTCGAGGCCCACATCATTGCGGACGCGTTCCGAAACACTTATCCATTCGAACCCGCGCCGCGCCCCGTGACAACACAGGACCGGTTCACGCGTGGTGAGAATCTCCTGCATCTGGCCCAATGTCAGGCGTGTCATGTTGTAGGTGATGAGAAATCCGCGAATGTAAACGCGCACCCCAAAGGACCGAATCTGGGCAATGTGTTTCGGCGGATCCGTCCCGAGTGGGCTCGCCGCTGGATTCAGGAACCCCAGGTGATCTATCCCAACGCCCCGATGCCGTCGATCTTCTTTTCAGGCCAGGCAACACTGGATCCCCGTGGCGTTCCGTTTCTACCGGACAAGGCCACGCCCGAGCAAGCCGAGCAAACCCGCCGCGAATTCGGCCCTGCCGCCGACGATCAGATCCGTCTCCTCCTGGATTTCATCTACTCCGCCGGCCTGCGGAACTACACAAGCAGCGATCCACAGGCAACTCGCCCCTGAACATTATGTGCGATGGATCCCCGACTGTGCCGCCGGTTGTTGCAGCACAGGTATCTCGCATGTGTTGTCGGTACTCCGACAACACATGTAGCGACCGACTACGCCGCTGGCCGCCGTCGCATGAGCGATGCTGCCATGCGTTTTTGCCGCCAGTCGATGCAGAAGCTGTCCGATTCATCATCCGTCCCGGCCAAGGTCATTGCCGGCGAGAGCTCGGGGTCGTCTTGCGGGCTTAGCGTTACGTATGTGGGTGGACGATCTTTGCGGAATGTGCGAGGTGCCTCGGCTGTGCTGCCGGGCGCCACATCCACCATGAGAAACCCCATTTCGAGCTTGCTGGGAACCTGTCCATCACGAACACGTTCCAGGATCTGGTTGATGCTCAGGCCCCACATCTCAGCGGCAACAGATGGAACAACCCAACACGACATGCACACACTCCGGGATAAACTCGATCTAGCGAGTCATCGGCCGGAAATATCGGCGTCTTTAACAGGATGCAGGATATGGTGTTACATTCGGCGGGCCGATAATCTCCTGTGTATCAGGGTCTGCGTGTTTTCACTGATTATCGGCACCGGACGCGATCATGCGCAGGTTTGTCACGCTCGGCGCCTGGGGTATGGATGATGCCGAACGCCAAACGGACACTCGATCTTCGGCCAGGCTCACTCTTGAGTCTCAATCAGGCTTCTTCGTCCTTTTTTCCTTCTTGCCGTGGTTCCCACGAGGGTAGACTAACCCTGAGCACGGAGAAGGCTGGGCAAACGGTGCGGATCAATGCCTCGGCAAGGAACGCTCCAATCCGGGCGTTAACTGGGCAGGTTTTGCTTGGGACGATGGATTTGTGTTCACTTCGCCCGTGGCGAGTTTCAGGGCCAACGCGTTCGGACTCCATGACATGATCGGCAATGCTTACCAGTGGTGTGAAGATCGCTATGGGGACTATGACACGGGGGCGGTCACGGACCCCACAGGCGCGGAGATGCGTATCAACCGCGTGACGCGTGGCGGGTCGTGGTTCAGCCGCCCCGTGGACTGTCGCTCGGCAAATCGTCACGGGGAATTTCCCGACCTTCGGAACCAGTGCACTGGCTTTCGGGTGGTGGTCACCCGGCCCGCCAGTGAACTGACCCTCGACCTTGGCGAGGGCGTGCCGATGAAGTTCGTGCAGATCCCGGCCGGTACATTCCAGATGGGTAGCCCGGAAACCGAGGAGAATCGGCGATACAACGAGAATATGCATCAGGTGACAATCAGCAGGCCGTTCTACATGGGTGTGTACGAGGTGACCGTGGACCAGTACGCCCGGTTTGTGATGGACACCCGGCGAGAGCACGACGAGCCGGCCGTCGATGTGCCGGGCTTGAAACAGAAGGGCAATCATCCGGCGGTGTACGTGAGTTGGGACGACGCCCAGGCATTCTGCACCTGGCTGTCGAAGAGGACTGGTAAGACGGTCGCGCTGCCGACGGAGGCCCAGTGGGAATACGCCTGCCGGGCGGGGAGCAGGACCCGCTTCAGTTTCGGGGACAGGGATGAGGATTTGCCCAAGTATGGGAACTACCACGACAACGCACAGGCAAACAACTCTTGGCGAAACGAAAAGCACGGCGATGGGTTTGGCACGACCACTCCAGTGGGATCGTTCAAGCCCAACGGGTGGGGCCTGTACGACATGCACGGGAACGCGTTCGAATGGTGCTCAGACTTGTACACAGAAGTGTCTACTGTTATGGACAGAACAGCTCCGATGGCACCGGCAGCCGGTTTCCCTCGCGTGGTGCGTGGCGGGTCATGGATCAGTGATCCATGGATCTGCCGCTCCGCATCCCGCTCGAGTATCGTTCCTGGATCTCGGGACGAGTGCGGCGGATTTCGGGTGGTGATGCTGGGGGACTGACTCGTCTCGCGTAAGCGGCAACCCAGTCATCGGTGCGAAGCCGGCTATCACGGCTTGATCGCAGTTTCTTCCAGCGTGACATTGTTCTGCTTGCTGTTCCGGCCCTGCTTGCGGACGATCTCGAATAGAAGGTCAGCCTTCTTGGCTGGTTCCACGGCCGCCGAGAACTGCGCGCTCTGGAAATCGTGCAGTGTCGGTTTCAACTGGCTGCGGAAGATGATGTGGCCGGGAAATGACCGACGGACTTCCACCTCAATCGGCTTGGAGGTGTAATTGCGAATACGCTGAGTGAAGACTTCATGGTCATCCCAGCCGACGACGTTGGAGTTGACCTCGATTTGCACAGCACCATCGACGCGCCGGAAGATGTCGGTGCCGTTGATGTGCATCCAGATCTCATCGCGGGACGCCCGGAGCTTCACCAGTTCAAAAATCACATTGGGATCCCGGCCGAGGTTCAGCTCGATCTTGTCGCCAATGGGAATGTACTTCACGGTTTGCTCGGTGAGGTAGGACAGCCCATCCCGGCCATTGTCGCGGAAGACTCGGACGACACCGTTGGGCAGGGGGATGGTGCCCAGTCTTGAGTCCTTGTCGTTGGTGAGCAGGTACATCCGGACCAGTTGTTCGCCGTACTCCTGTGGCCGGTAGCGGTACTGGATCTTGAAAGCCACGTCCTTGCCGTCGAAGGAGCGCATGCGTTTGGACCAGCCGGTGTTGATGGTCTCGGTTCCCTCGATCGTGTAGATAAAATATTCACTGAGGCCTTCCTTGACGATCTTCTTGGGTGTAGGGCCGTTGGCCGGCAATTCGGCGAGTCCGAAATCCATGTCCGCCGTGAGCAGTGACTCTTTGATGACCTGTTCCTTCCGTTCCCGCTGATACGCAACCGCGGGCTTGTTTCCGTCGGCCATGGGAGGTCTCGCCAACTGGGCGATCTTCTCCACGAGGTTGATCGTGCCCACCACCAGCCGCACCTGGGCATCCTCGTATTCCTCGCCCGAGCGGTTGTAGACCCGGACGAAGCCTTCCATGCTCAACTGCTTCTCGTCCTTATCGGCAATGCACTGATAATCCGCCGACCAGGTGATGCCGCTCGTGAAGTAGGTGATTTCAACGTTCGCTTCGCCGTCCAAATCGCTCTGCACATTCCAATAGAGCATCTGGGGTTTGTCGTGCGGGAAGGTCGTGTCCAGGACCTCCAGCTTCTCGGCGGAGGTCAGGAACTTCAACTGGACCGAGGTCGGGTCGATCAGCGTGTTGGCCCAGGAGAACTGCAGGGGATTGATGCCATTCTTGAAGGTGACGGTGCGGGTTTCACGGACGAGGGTCAGATCTTCACTGTTATAGATCGTGAGTTGGACCGTGTTCCGTTTGGGGACCGTGGACAGATCCACGTTGCGCCCCGGCGAAGTGAGTGCAATGCTCAGAACGATCGCCAGCAGAGCGACAAGGCGATAGAGGTTCCACATTTCAGCAGGTCGTTGAGCGTCACGCACGCGAATACTCCTTTGGAGCGGGTCGAACGGCGTGGCAGGGCCGAACAGCGATGCGCGACCCTGCCGATCTTTGTTTGATGCAGGAACAGCGAGAAAGTTCCCGGGCTAAATCGCCGATCTCGGCGTCCGGGCGCGTCATGGGCTCTGATTGACTGGTGAAATCACGCTCGCTCGGGTTACAATCCAGTCACCATGCCCTTCTCTCTATCCGACGAGTACACGGCCGAGGAATCTCCGGTATTGGATCAGAGCCACAGCCGCGACGCGGTGCGCATTTGCTGGCGGGCCCTCTGGTCGTCGGTTATCGTGGTTCTTCTCGCCACCAGACTCGCTCTGGCGGCGGATGCGTTGATGCCGCGGGTCAGCATCAATGCCGCCAGGGACGTCGGGCCCGTACCCCGCCGGCTCTTCGGGACGAACCTGCGACCGAACATGGAACAGGACAACCGCATCCAGGGTTTTCTCAAGGATACGGGCATCGCTCTCTTTCGATATCCCGACAGCATCGACGAGGGCTACACTTGGGACTGGCAGGCCGGCGGCGTCATGGTGCGGGATGGCAAGCCCCTGATCTCCAGGCTCGCCCGATTCGACAACGCCTTGGATCTGGCCCGAGGCATCAAGGCGGAGATGTTCTTCACGCTTAAAATCCACGGCTCGTCGCCGCAGGAGGCCGCCCGAACAGTTGCCGAAGCTCGCAAACGCGGGTTTGGAGGCTCCTACTGGTGCTTCGGCAACGAGCCCTATTTTAAGGGAGACAAGTTCCACATTCCCAAAGAAGCCTACGTCGAGCTGGTCAACAGTTACGCCCCGGCTATGAAACTGGCCGACCCTGATATCCGCCTGGGCATTGCCTGGGGTGGTCCCTGGATCGAAGAGAACTCCGACAAGGGTCGCGACAGCTTTGTGCTTCGCAACACCGCGCGGTGGGTGGATTTTGTTGACTTCCATTTCTACACCGGCCGCTGGGAGAAGGCCTCGGGCGTCGAGTCGCGGAAGATCATGGCCGGCTCGCTGCTGGTGGCACGGGACACGCGCAAATTCCGTGAGATCTTTCAACGCGAGGTTCCCGAGAAGGCCAACCGCATGGAGATTCACTACTGGGAATGGAACGGGCCGCCCTGGCCGGAGGCGGGTGGCATCCAAACGCTGGCGACTGCCCTGTTCGCCGCTGACGCTCTGGGCGAAATGGCCCGCTGCGGTGTGAATGCCGCCATCCAGTACAACCTGCAGGAGCACGCCTGCGGCCTGATCCCGGGCTGGGAGCAGGATCGCACGGGATCATGGCCGACGGAAGCCTGGAACGGAAAGACCATCCGACCCATTGCCTATGCGATCCAGCTCTGGAGCCGCGACATGGGTCCGGCCCTCGTTGAATCCAGTGTCACGAACGTGGGCACCTACTCCACAAAGGACTGGCACACGCTCGTCAATTATCAGGGGGAGGTCCCGCTGCTCGCGGCACACGCTACGCGCAGTGATGATGGCAAGTCGCTTCAAGTCATGGTGGTGAATCGCGACGAGACGCGGGCGACGGACGTCCAACTCGCGATTGACGGATTTGTGCCACGCGCCGACGCCGAGATCCTGATCCTGAACGGCACCAGCGCCCTGAGCCACAACGACGTGGCCAACCGCGAGCGCCGCTATCACTCGTTTCGCGATGCTCCGGATCCGATTGTGCAACTGACGCG
Source organism: Phycisphaerales bacterium (assembly GCA_025361735.1). Classification (GTDB taxonomy): domain Bacteria; phylum Planctomycetota; class Phycisphaerae; order Tepidisphaerales; family Tepidisphaeraceae; genus JANYKD01. The sequence continues at coordinate 1,470 of JANYKD010000172.1, read as the reverse complement.
GTCGCCGTACACGGTTTCCGGAGCGACGTTCCGTCACCTGTTTCCGGCCCATTCGGTGACGGTGATTCGGATGCAGGCGCGGTAGTCTCCAGATCTGTCAGATCGAGTCGGACGTCCTCTAGTACGCAATGAAGCCTGGTGGCGCAACCGCGCAAAGCGTCGGGCGTGCTGTCACGGGTTGAGTTTCACCACATGCCCTGCGGGCACCGCGGTTCCACATTCCGGGCACTGGGCAGGCGAGGCACGGAGGTCGTAGCCGCATGTGGTGCAGAGTCCGGACTTCGCCCGCGTTCGAGATCGCCAGATCTGGCTGGCCGCCAGTCCGGGTGCGAGTGCCAGCAGCGCAGCCACCAGCCAATGCGGCGTAAAGAGTATGAGCAACGTTCGCTTGCCAAACCGCCAGTGGCCATGCGGCGGGCCGGCGGTCTGCATGTAAAAGGACCCAAAGCCCCAACGGTTGCACGTCGGAATGCGGTAGTCCGTGCGATTACCGCTCGGAGAGCTGGACGTCCGCACACCCGATAGGTCCGGCGAGCCGTCGTGAGCGACGGTCAGTTGGGCGACGCCATCGGCGTGCCAGAGTCGTACACTCCAACTGCGCCCCGACCATTCCACCGAATCCGCCCAGTCGCAACTCCTCCGCCACAGAAACAATGTCGCCACGCACAGCACCAGCGACAGCACTGTCACCCCTTTGACGATGAGCCTGATCCGTCGTTGCATGCGAAAACCATTCTATCACGACCTATGGCAATTGGTCCCGACAAGCGAAAAGTACAGCCGGGCTGTACTTTTCTGTGCTCCTCACACACGATGCGTGAAACGCAAAACCCCCGCAAGTTGTTACGCTTGCGGGGGTTACGTTGAACTGGGGATCTAGGATTCGAACCTAGACAAACAGCTCCAGAGGCTGCTGTGCTACCGTTACACCAATCCCCAAATTCTCTGGCTTCAAACCTGCGCGGAAGCTTGACGGCAGCGGCTGGTAGCGTCACCACACGTCGCCAAGTCCCGGGATTCTACAAACCCCGGCCGCCGGGTCAAGACCTTGGTGTAGCGCAGTTCACGCGGCATTCGGATCGCCACATCGGATGGAACGCAATGCGGCGTGAAACCGGCTCTCGCCCCGCCGGGCCGGCTTGATTATTTCTGCCGGTCAAAGAACAATCGTCGGCATGAACCGCCGCAATTTCTTCTTCGCCGTCGCCATTCTCGTGAGCGCTTCCCTCCGTGTTGTCGCGGCGCAGCCTGCGCCGACGCCCACGACACAACCATTCGGCTTCGCGGCCGCACCGGTATTGCTCAATCCGGCGCCGGACTCCATCACGGTCATCGCTCTGCCCAACGCGCTGGCGACGGCCTGGGTCGAGTATGGTCCGACCGAAGCCTTGGGCCAACGTGCTGATGGCGCCACCCGTGGGCAAATTCCCCTTTCCGACAGGCTGATGGCTTTCCGGCTTACCAATCTCA
>JANYKD010000167.1 GCA_025361735.1 Phycisphaerales bacterium | reverse complement strand
CGTGGCACCCGGAGCGGCAAACCGGCCAATGGGTCATGCCGCCTCGAAAGGAACGTGGATCCCGATGCTGCACGCCGACGTTGCCAATCTCGCGCTCTCCGCGGATTTCCGCCGGTACCTCGCCGACATCCTGCTGGAACTCTGCGCCATCGACACGACCCCCCGGCCGGATCTGTCCCGATTCGCCGCCGCCGAAAGCCGTGTCTTCGACGCGATCGAGCGCACGCTCAAACAGCTCAATCTGCCCGGCCTGACGTTTGCTCGTGTGCCGATCAATCCCGCCATCGAGAAACACCCGTTCTACTCCCGTCCCTATTACACCATCACACCCGACCATCCGCAGGAGAAACCGGCCGCCGAGACCTACACCGGCCGCTGCAACTTGGTCGTCACGCTCGACGGTACGACCGGCGATCGCGCGGGCCTCGCGCTGGATGCCCACATCGACGTCGTCAAGCCGTACATCTCGCCGCGGATCCAGGGCGCCACTCTCTTGGGCCGCGGCGCCTGCGACGACAAAGGCCCGCTGGTCTCGATTCTCGGCGCGGTCCGGCTCGTCGCCGAACACCTCCAGCGCACCGGCCAGCGCCTCGCCAAACCGCTCACGCTGATGTTCGTCATCGAGGAAGAAATGGGCGGCAACGGTTCGCTGTCGCTGGCGATCGACCGCAAGCTGCGTGCCCGCTACGACACCCAGGTCGTGCTCGAATGCTGCTCGAGCAACATCTACCCCGCCAACCGCGGCGCCGTCTGGTACAAGGTCCAAGCCCGCATCGATGGGATCAACCTCTTCGAATCGGCCGCGTTCATCATTGAGGAAATGGAACGCGAAGGCCGGGCCATCCGCGCCGAAAGCCGCCACGAGCTCTTCCCCCATCGCCCGGCCCAGACCTGTCATGGGATTCTCGGCAACTTCGGCGAACACCCCAGCCGCATCTGCGGCCGGATCGATTTCCTCATCCAGCCGGCCGACGCGTCGGCCAATCTCACTGGAGCCATGCCGCTCATCCAGGACATTCTCGACGATGGCCTCGCCCAATACGTCGCGATCTACGGCGACAAGACCAAATCCATCGACGCCACCACCGGCAAACCGAAAGTCGCCCGGCACTACGAAGTCGAGCCCGCCGGCCGTGACGTCCTCGTCCGCGTCCACGGCGCCACCGGCCACATGGGCGCGATCCTCCAAAACGACGGCGCCATCACGAAGATGGCCGCCATGATGCGGGCGCTGATCACCAGCCGCGAAGCCATCGAACGCGCTGCGGGTGGCCGCGTCGTGTTCGCACTACAGAACTGGCCCGATCCGTCCCACCTGTTCATGGAAGGCGGCCAGGGATTTCTCCCGACCCATCCCATGCCGCAAATCATGGAGCGTCTTCGCCACGCCGTCTGGCGCGGTGCGCGACGACACCTCGCCCTGATCGGCCGCACCGACATCGACCCGACGACTGCTTTCGCCGTCACCTTCGACAAACTCCACAACGCCTCCTTCGCCGGCAATCCGCATTCACCCGCCATGCAGAGCGCCATCGCCGCGGCCAAAACCGCCGGCATCTGGAAGGACGACCAGCCCGTCCGCGGCTGGGATGTCTCCTGTGACGCCCGCATCTTCGCCTGCGAGTATCCCGACCTCACCGTCCTGACCACCGGCCCCGGCCATCTCATCCACGCCCACGCCGACGACGAGCAGATCGACCTCGACGAACTGGCGCGGTTCACCGGCTTCCTGTCCCGTTTTATCCTCGACCAGACCCTGTAGACGTTTCACGGAGGCAGCATGTCCCCGCTTCGACTTGGCATCATCGGAACCGGCTCGGTGGTCCGCGAGATCTACCAGCACCTCTACTTCCACAGCGAATACTCCCCCATTCTCTCCATCGAAGCCGCGGCCGACCCCAACGAGAAGGCCCTGGCCGAGTTCTGCGATCAGTACAAGATCCCGCCCCAGCGCCGCTTCGCCAGCTACCAGGAGATGATCGCCAAAGTGCCGCTCGAAGCGGTCCAGGTCAACACGCCCGACAGCCTGCACGAAGCGCCCACCGTCTTCGCCCTCGAAGCCGGGCTCGATGTCATGCTCCCCAAGCCCCTGTCCGACACGATCCGCTCCGCGCACAACATGATTCGCACCGCCCAGCGGACCGGCCGCGTGCTGGCCGTCGATTTCCACAAGCGCGACGACCCGCGGTTCAAAGAGGCCGCCGCTCGCTATCAGTCCGGCCAATATGGCCGCTTCCAGGCCGCCGTCTTCTACATGCTCGACAAGCTGATGGTCGCCGACCCCAACCATTCGCCGCGCTTCTTCGCCTCTCCCGACTTCGCCGCGAAGAACAGCCCCATCTCATTCCTCACCGTCCACATGGCCGACGCACTGCTCGGCATCATCCGCCAGAAACCGCTCACGGTCCGCGCCACCGCCTGGAGCCAGAAATTGCCATCGTTGTCACCAATCGCAGTTTCCGGCTACGACCTGGTCGACACCGAGATCCGCTTCGCCGAAGGCGGCCAGGCCCACATCCTCACCGGCTGGCATCTGCCCAACGCGGCCCACGCCACCACCGTGCAGTCCGCTCGCATGATCTGCACGGATGGCCTGCTCGACCTGGGCCTGGACACGCCCGGATACCACGAGCTGACCGCCGCCGGTATCGCCGAACGCAACCCGCTCTTCCGCAATTTCGAGCCCGACGGCTCGGTCAGCGGCTACGGCATCAGCCACCCCGGCCGGCTCTATCAGAAACTGCTCAAGTCCCGCCGCGGCGAATTGTCGGCCGAGCAGCGCCAGGCCATGCTCGACCCAATCACGCTGGGTTTCTGGACCACGGTGATCCTTCAAGCCGCCGATCGCAGCCTGGCGGCCGGCCAGAAACAAGCGGCCGGCACCACTTTCGGCGCCGAGATCGACATCAACGAACTTCTCGCCCAGGAACTGGGTACTCACGATGCCAACACCTACGGATGACCCCATGAATACAGTCCGCATCGGTTTCGTCGGCGCCGGCTGGATGGGCGCTGTGCAGCTTCAGCGTCTGGCCGCCCGCCCGGATGTCGAGGTGCTCTACCTTCTCGAACCCAACCCCGAGCGTGCGCGCGAGGCGCTCGACAAAGCCGGCCTCACCACCACCGCTCTGGCCAAGTCCTACGAACAACTGCTCGCCGATCCGCGCGTTGACGCCGTCTGGCTCGTCAGCCCCAACGGCTTCCACGCCCCGCAAGCCATCGCCGCCATGCAGGCGGGCAAGCACGTCTTCTGCGAAAAACCGGCCGCCACGCGCCTGCCCGACTTGCTCCGCGAGATCGAACTCGAACAGGCCAATCCGTCCCTGATCACTTTCGTCGACTACATCCTCTACTTCGACCTCATGGAACAGCGCCTGCGTAAGATGGTCGCCGACGGCCTATTCGGCCAGATCACCCAGATCCAGATCAACTACCGCCACCCGGTGAACATCGCCGGCGACAAAACCTGGAAACTGCAGCAGTCGGTCATGGGCGACGCCATCGCCATGGGCATCAACCACGCCCTGTCGGCCATGATCTGGCTCATGCAGGCCAACGGCGCCCGCCCGGTCGGCGTCACGGCCCGCAGCCAGAACCTGCATATCCGCGGCTTCGAGGCCGATCCCGTGTGGAACATTCTCATCCGCTTCGACAACGGCGCCTGCGGCGTCTGCCTGGGCAACATCGACTACAACAACGGCTACGACGCGTACCACAACCTCTCCGGCACGCGCGGCGCCTTCATCTTCGACAGCGGCCAGGACCGCCCCGCCAAAGTCCGCTACTGGTCCGCCGACGCCACCGCCGGCAAATGGCTCTGGCCGCTTGATGCCCCCCGCTGCCAGGCGCAAGGCCAGGACCCCTGGCTCGTGGACACCACCACCCCCGACAGCGGCAACGTCGTCGAACACCAGACCTCCGCCTGCGTCGCCCACTTCATCAACTGCGTCAAATCAAAAACCAAGAGCCCCCTGAGCTTCGCCAACAGCCGTCTGATCGGCGACGTCGCCTGGGCCGCCCGCCTCTCCGCCGCCACAGGAGGCGGCGAAGTGACACTGCCGCTGGACTACGCCGCGGCTGCGTCTGCTCTCGGTGAATAGCTGCAGCCGGCGGCCTGAAGGGCCGCAAGAACCCAGCCCAGGGATGGCTGCGCAGCAGCCCTTCCCTGGGTAGACATCCCCCATCGTCGCCCACCCTGAAAGGGTGGAGGAGTTCGGCGGCAGCGCACAGAGCTCACACCGCGACACCATGGGCTGCTCGCGTGGCTTAGATTCCGCGACAGTCCACTTCAAGTTCTCTGGGTGGGGTCACTCGAAGATCGACGGATCCATGTCCTGTTCTGCAGGCACTTTCCAGCCATTTGTTTGCATGTGTTCGACGAACTCCACGGGAACGATGAAGTGGTATCGCTCCACATAGTGCGCCAGATCAGCCCGCCATTTCCAGACGCCATCCGTCAAGATATGGCATTCCAGGAAGTCGCCAGCACGAGGGTTAAGAACGTCGATCTCGAGTCCAAGACAGCCCGCGAGCATCACGCCAGCCTGAAGGTATTCGACGATCTCACGCTCATGTTCCTGCGGTTGGCTCGATATCGAGAGATGGATGCTTGGGAAGTCCGTTGGCTTCTCAAACATCTCGCGAAAATACCCGGCTGTCTTGAGCTTCATGCTTGATCTCCACCTTCGTGCTCGTGACGATACTCGCGCGTCAATCGTGAGGTCGGCACAAACCCGGAGCCAATGCCCACCCTACAACTTCCACCCCTCCCTGAACTTCGGCTTCACCAGCGCATTCGCCTCGGCCGAATTCGCAAACGCCATCTTCTCCGCATCCCACTCCAGCTTCTGTCCCTTCAACTTCACCGCGATCAGCCCCACCAGCGCGATCTCCGTCAGCGGCCCGCCGTACGAGAAATCCGAACCGGCCGGCTTGCCGGCGCGGATCGCGTTCGCCCAGTCGCGCTCGTGCCCGCCACCCGGCACGCGCGGGATCGTCTTTTCCGGCCGCTTGTACGCCTTCATCTTCTCATCCGGGATGATCCGCACGCCGCCGGCGCCGTGCGAACCGTACATGATCGCGCCCTTGTCGCCGAACACGATCGCTCCCGTGTCCACGGGCTTGCGATCCTTCTCCAGCATCTCCGGCCGCGGAATCCGCTCCACGCCGGTAAACCAACTCATCTTCACCGGCCCGCGCTTGCCCTTGGCCGGGAATTCATACGTCACCACTTCGCCGCGCGGGAAGACATCGCCCTGCGCTTTGGGATCCCAGTCCTTCACTTCCGCCTGCACCGTCGTCGGCGCACCCAGGTCCAGCGCCCAGAACACCGGATCGACCACATGACACAGCCAGTCACCCAGCGTCCCATCGCCAAATGGCGACCAGCCGCGCCAGCTTTCGTGCAGATACACCGGGCTGTACGGCCGTTCCGCCGCCGGGCCAAGCCACAAATCCCAGTTGAGATTCTCCGGCACCGTCGGCCGTTTCTGAAGCTCCGGCAACTTGTCCATTCCCGTGTTGCTGATGCTGCATCCCGCGTGAATCGTGTGGACGTTGCCAATCGCGCCGTCCCAGATCCACTCGCACAGCAGGCGGATCGAGTCGGATGAATGCCCCTGGTTGCCCATCTGCGTGATGACCTTGTTCTCCTTCGCCGCCTTCATCATCTCGCGCACTTCCCAGATCGAATGCGCCAGCGGCTTCTCGCAATAGACATGCTTCCCGCGCTTCATCGCCCCCACCGCCAGCACCGCGTGCGTATGGTCGGGCGTGGCCACGATCACCGCGTCGATGTTCTTGTCCATCTCGTCGTACATCTTGCGATAGTCGACGAACTGCTTCGCCCCCGGATACTTCTTTCGCCAGTCCAACTCGCGCTTCGTATCCACATCGCACAGCGCCACCAGGTTCTCGCCGGCCAGCGCATCCACATCCTTCCGCCCCGGCCAGCCCAGCCCGATCAGCGCCAGGTTGATCGTCTCGCTGGGTGGAATCTCCCGCGCCCCGGCCACCACGCGCCGCGGCACGATCATGAACGAAGCCGCCGCGCCCGCCGCACCAAGAACCGTACGCCGTGATATCCCGCTCTTTCGCATGCCGAACTCCTATCCGATTGCCCGATGGATCATCTGCTGCCGCGACATTCCATATCGCTCACCTCACACCATGTTGCCGCTCCCCGTCCTTCCCCTGTTTCGCGTATACTCCCCCGCCAGCGCGAATCCGTGGAGAATCCCTTTTGGAGTGCGGCGGTCTCGAAGCCGCTTTTCCATCAGCGTGACATTCAACATCGAGAGGCCGCTGGCGTCTCTCGGCGGCAAATCGGCCGCGTGTTCCCGCCGCGACATGGCTCCGACGGTCTACATATGCTGTGACGACAATGACAAAGCGGCGTCGAGACCGCCGCATCTCCAAAGGTGGCTGATGAAACAGGCAGTGGTGATTGGCGCAGGTTTCGGCGGCCTGGCCGCGGCGGCACGGCTGCGGGCCCGGGGCTACAACGTCGTCCTGCTCGAAAAACTCGACAAACCCGGCGGCCGGGCCTACGTCTTTGCGCGCAACGGCTTCGTCTTCGACGCCGGCCCGACAGTGGTCACGGCCGCGTTCCTCTTTGACGAGCTCTTCACGCTGTTCAACAAGAAGCGCGAAGACTACATCCGCTTCGTGGCGCTGTATCCCTGGTATCGCATCCAGTTCGCCGACGGCTCGTTCTTCGACTATGGCGGCACAATCGAGCAGACGCTGGCCCAGATCCGCAAGTTCGACCCGGCCGACTGCGATGGCTATCTGCGCATGCTCGAACACACGAAAGAAGTCTTCCGCGTCGGCTTCCTGGAACTCGGCGACAAGCCGTTTCTCACGCTCTGGTCCATGCTCCGCGCCGCCCCGCAGATGATGCGGCTGGGCGCCTGGCGGACGGTCTGGCAACTGGCCTGCAAGTACGTCCGCAACGACAATCTGCGCCGGGTCTTCTCGTTCCACCCGCTGCTGGTCGGCGGCAATCCGTTCAATACCACGAGTATTTACTCGCTCATCCACTACCTCGAACGCCAGTGGGGCGTGCATTTCGCGATGGGCGGCACCGGCGCCATCATCCGCGGCCTGGAAACACTCCTTCGCGAAGAGGGCGTCGAAATCCGCCTCAACACCGAGGTCAAGGAAATCCTCATCGCAGATGGCCGACCGGCCGGGCATTCGCAGTTAGTGCCGCCGGTGTCCCCACCGGCGGAATCCGGGGGTTCGCTCAGAACGCCAAACACCGCCGGTGAGGACACCGGCGGCACTTCATCCGCACGCGTTATCGCCCCGGGCCACGCCACCGGCGTGCGTCTGGCCGACGGCTCGACGATCCCCGCCGACCTCGTCGTCTGCAACGCCGATGCCCCGTTCGCCCACAAGCACATGATCGCCCCGCAGCACCGCCGCAAATGGACGGATCGCCGCCTGGAGAAACTTAAGTACTCCATGGGCGTTTTCGTCCTCTACTTCGGCACCCGCCGCAAGTACCCCGATGTCCAGCATCACACCATCATTTTCGGCCAGCGCTATCGAGAATTGCTCCACGAAATGTTCGAGGACAAGAAGCTGGAGATGGAGGATGTCTCCGTCTATCTCCACCGCCCCACGGCCACCGATCCGTCCCTGGCCCCCGAAGGCTGCGATGCGTTCTACGTCCTCTGCCCCGTGCCCAACCTGCAAGGCACCACCGACTGGAAAACCATGGGCCCGAAATACCGCGACATGCTCGTGCGGCACCTCGAGCGCGTGGCCCTGCCCGGCCTGAGCGAGTGCATCTGCGAGGAATCGTTCGTCACCCCCGAGTTCTACCACGACGAGCTTCTCTCGCTCCACGGCACCGGCTTCTCCATCCAGCCCACCTTCGGCCAATCCGCCTGGTTCCGCTTCCACAACCGCAGCGAGGACATCCCCAACCTCTACTTCGTCGGCGCGGGAACCCACCCCGGCGCCGGCATGCCCGGCGTGCTCTGCTCGGCTAAGGCGTTAGAGTATCTGCTGCCCGAGGCGGAAGGGACGAAGGCACAAAGGCACGAAGGCACGAAGTAAACGGACCAAACGGCCCGCCGTTTATGGCCAGCCAAAGTGTGTCCAGTTGTGGTGACCCGACTTTCCTGCCCGTGTGCCGCGGTACTCCGCGGCGTCTCATCTCCCTCTCCTCCCGGGAGAGGGCCGGGGTGAGGGCTTGCCCTTTCAGCCCGACGGGACGACAGAACTCAAGCCCATCGTCTCCACGGCCATTTCACCGAAACGCCCCGTGGCCACATTGGACGACCCGACTCACTGTCCATTTCGCCCTTCGTCATTCGGGTTTGATTCGCCATTCGAATTTCGGGTTTCGAGTTTTCCGCCAGCTGGTTTTCCATTGAGCCCACCGTCAGAACGTTCTATACTCCGTTGATCATGACTCGCCTGATTGTCGAACTTCCCGAGGAGATGGAGCGTCTGCTTCGGCAGCGTGCCGCCGAATCCGGCGTCGCAAGCCTTCAGGACTACGTGCGCGAGCTTTTCGCCGCCGACACGGCCGGAATGGACGTCGGTGCTCCCGCGAGCCAGGCGTTTGACTCGCCGGAAGCATTGGAAGAGGCCTTGTTAAGCCGCGTGGACGATCCGCGGCCGGGAATCGAAGCAACCGCCGACTTCTGGGCAAAGCTCAAGCGTCGGGCGGCAGGTGAAGGGGGCGGGGAACGTTGAGCGTACGGGTGGTTCTCCGTCTGAAAGCGGCCGAGGATCTCGAGGAGATCGTTGACTATCTCCGGCGAGACAATCCGGCGGTGGCAATACGATTTGCTGAGTCGGCGGAAGCGACCTTCGAAAAGTTGGCCGAGTTTCCCGGTGTGGGAAGTCCAAAAGACTTCCGAAGTGCGAAGCTCAAAGGCATTCGCTCGTGGCCAGTATCGGGTTTTCCAAACCACCTGATCTTCTATCGTGCGGCAGCCGAGGCCATCGAGGTTCTCGCCGTCCTGCACGGAGCGCGGCGGATTTCACGAGTCCTGCACGATCGCGCGTGAGTCCACGCAACCATGAGGTCCATGATGACACCTCTTCAATATCACGAATGCGAGTGTGAGTTTCGATTGGTTCTTGATCAGTGCCGGGAAAAGTTGTCTTCCGAGGCCATGACCGATGTCGAGCAGCGGTTGGAACACGGCGAATTGGAGATGGCGGTCGAGTCGTTATGCCTCTCCCTGCGATACGAGGGCGTGATTGTGCCTGATATGGCGTGCAGTCATCTATTGAAATTGGGCCCGCTGCTTGGCCTCGATCGGGAGAGCGTTCTCGAGTTGGATTTCTGGACCAAGACGCTGCCATTACTGAGGGCGGCTCAGAAGAGTTGACACGCCACACACAAACCGATCGTCGTGGCGGAGGCATGGGATTGCCGCGGCGATTGGACTGCCTCTTGCATCCCGGCTCGCGCCCCGCCAAACTCTCTCCCATGTCACCCGTGCGTAGCGTCACCGTCTATTGTTCCTCCAGCAAGCGCGTCCCCGCCATCTACACCCAGGCCGA
>JANYKD010000131.1 GCA_025361735.1 Phycisphaerales bacterium | reverse complement strand
TTGCTGGTCAGGATCGGGTTGGCCGTTTCGATGCGCACACCGGCGCTGTAGGAACTGGCAATGGTGCTGTTGGTCAATGATACCGCGCCGCCGTGGATGTACACTTCGCCCGGCACGCTGTAGCCGCCGAACTTCACCTGCACTTGATCCATGGCGTTGGCCGTGCTGGTGGATTTGAACTCGATCTCGCCCCATTCGCCCCGCGCCCCGCTGGAGGCCCCGTTGGCATTCGTGTCGCCGCCGGCCGAGTCGTCGTTGGGGCTCGTGAAGATGATTGGATTGGCCGACGTTCCGAGGGCCGACAACGTCCCGTTGACCACCAGGTCAACGTAGTAGGCGCTGAGCTTTACAACCTGTCTCGCGCCCACGGTCAGTGACTTGCCGGCCGGAACGGTGACATCGTTGCCCAGCCAGTAGACCACGTCCGGATCATCCCAGAACCCGTTTGTCGTCAGGCTGCCCGTGTCCAGCGCCAGGCCATTCATCCCGTTGCTGGACATCGTCACCCCGCTGATGGCGGGGTTCGATCCCAAATCCATCGACAGTGCCGCCCCCGCGTTGCTGGAATACGCATTGCTGGTCAGGGTTGGGTTGGCTGTTTCGATACGCACGCCGACCCCGCTCGAATTGGCTATCGTGCTGTTGCTCATCGTTACTGCGCCGCCATGCACATAGAGCATGCCGGGCACGCTGTAACCGCCGCACTTGACCTGAACGTAGCCCAGGGTGTTGGCAGTGCTCGTGGAGGTGAACTCGATCTTGCCCCATTCGCCGCGAGATCCCGTAGAGGCTCCGTTGGCATTCGTATCCCCGCCGGCCGAGTCGTCGTTGGGGCTGGTGAAGGTGATCGGATTGGCCAAGGTGCCGGCGGCCGACAACGTACCATTGACCACCAGGTCGACGTAGTACGCGCTGAGTTTGACGACCTGCTTCGCCCCCACGGTCAGCGTTTTGCCGGCCGGAACGGTGACATCGTTGCCCAGCCAATAGACCACATCCGGGTCATCCCAGAATCCATTGGTTGTCAGGCTTCCCGTGTCCAGCGCCAAACCGTTCATCCCGTTGCTCAACATCGTCACGACGCTGATAGCAGGGTTCGACCCCAGATCCATCGACAATGCGGCCCCGGCGTTGCCCGAATAGGTGTTACTGGTCAGCGTTGGGTTGGCCGTCTCGATACGCACACCGACGTTGCTGGAACTGGCGATGGTGCTGTTGGTGAGCGTCAACGCCCCGCCATGCACATAGACTTCGCCCGGCACGCTGTACCCACCAAACATCACCTGCACATGGTCCATCACGTTTCCGGTGCTGGTGGCCCCAAACTCGATCCGCCCCCAGTCTCCCCGGTTGCCGCTCGACGCCCCGTTGCCGTTGGTGTCACCGCCGGCCGAGTCGTCGGCAATGCTCGTGAAGACAATCGGCGAGCCAGATGTGCCCTGGGCGCTGAGCGTACCGTTGATAAGCAGGTTCACGTTGTACGCCGCGAACTTGATCACTGCCCCCGGCTGGATCGTCAGTGTCGCCCCGGCCGGAATCGTCGCATCGGCCGTGATCCGCCGCACGTCTGTTCCCGCCCAGACGGTGCCGTTGGGGATGGTTCCCGAGACATCAATGGTGGCGAGCAACTGGCGGACCTCCAAAGGCTCGCAGACACTGGCAACTGCCCGGGCGCGGCGTTTGGCACTGCTGCGGCCGGTACCGGATTGTACCGCTGGAGTTGACATGGTTTGCTCCCGGTCAAGAAGACGGCTCTCGCGACGCGTCCTCGGACCTTCTTAGAGAGAATGAGAATCTCGCGATCTCAACTACATCAAACCGTCGTGAATCCCAAACAGGGTGCACCTGGTTGCCCACGCTCGCGGGGGCGGCTGGTGTGTCCGTGCCCGAGAACGCTCATCTCGATGAGAAGAACATGTGGCCCGCGATGCATGCCGGGCGCACTTTCGACCGCGACACGTTGCTGGTGGCGACGCACGATAACGAGCGGCCCGCGAGTCGATGGGGGCACGGGTCCAACGTGACACCGCGGCCAGAACCACGCCCAAAAGACTCACACAGTCGCCTTGCCCGATAAACGCAACAAAACTATACCATTGCTTCGCGGTGACACAGAGCACATGACCGACCGACACGCGGAGCCCTCAATCTGCATGAAAAGATGATGAAGTTTGGGATGAAAGTCAAGAAAAATCGGACTCAGTAATCGCGATTTGTCGTCATTGAGATTTCGGGCCGTGCCTTGTTGACGATCAACGCGGCGAGACTCAAAGGATGCCCGTCTTGCCCGTCTCCATTTCAGACGAGTAGAGAATGCAGCGGGAACCAGACGCGGGACATCATCCCGACACGCCAATGCTTTTCGGGACCCAAAGCTCTACTGGCCGGCGCGGGACCCGGGCGGAATGTCTCCCACGTTCCGTTCACCATCAGCGACCAGAAACACAATGCGATGGTTCTCCATTTCCACTCTCCCGGCTCAAACCACTACTGGGTGTGGGATGAAGACACCGGTATCCTGCTCAAGTCCAGTAGCGTGGTGGTGGCCGATGCCTCGGCGGGGTCCGGGTCCGTGGGCACCGCCAAAACCACGCGGATCATGCGCACCACATTCACGGGGATGCGCACTCTCAGACTCCCGTGGAACAACGCCAGGCCGCCAGCGTGGGCAGGCGATTTCCGTGCCTTGGACTACCAGGAAGCGACGGCCATGACCATCGCCGGAGCCAACCCGCTACCTACGCCGCTGCAGTTGTCGCTGGTGGCCGGCTGCCGCGGCCCCGGCTGGACCGAGACAACGCTGCGTATCGCCTCCAACACCGGCGCAGCCCCTGCGGCCGACGTGAGGACACTAAACAGCATCTATACTCTGATGGGGTGCTACGTACCCCCCCCGGAAGGCCTGAACCAGTTGCGCGGGGCAGGTTCTCGACGAGGATCCCGCGACCGGGTTCACCTGCACTGTGACTGGCACCACGCAACTTGCCGATGGCACCAGGCTCCTGGTCATCCGTGAAACCGGCAAGGTGCATACCGTGGATTGCGGCTATGATCTGAACACCGGCACGCTGGTGCTCTATCGGAAGTTCGAGCAGACCAACAACGTGACCACCACGACGACTCAGGCGCAATTGGCGCGACGGCGGTGACCCCGGACGTTCCAGGGATGGGCGAGCAGCGGATATCCTCCGACACAAAACGCAACCGGTTAGTCACAGATGAACACCTTAAACACTCCTTGCAGACTGGAGCAAGGGCGGTTAAGACTTGGCACACCCGACCACGGTGAGCCCATGGTGGAGTTCCATCGCGATTATCTGCTCCGATTGCCGTTGCCGCTGGCGCAGCTTTACAGTCGCGCCTACAACGCCAAAGATTCCCGTGGATGCCATGACAACTGCTTCTATCTGATGGAGGCGGTGCTGAAGCTGGCGGCATGTCCGATGGTGGCGGCCTACGCGCAAACTGTCCGACAGGGCGGCCAGAGAGTGGCCAAGCTGGACGACCTTCTCTGCCAGTTGGCACTGCCGTCGCTGGGGCAATGGGCGGGGATCGTTCAGGAACTGGCCAGATATTTCGGCGCGCTGCCGGATGCAAAGAGCCATCCGCTCGGACACCTCTGGGGGCAGTTGGAACAGAAACATCGCCACCCCTCGGCAATTGTGGCGCTGTACCGCCGGATCAAGAACGGCCCGGACGGCGTCGCCTCATCCGATACCGTTTGCACCCTGCGCGAGCTGTTCAACGCCGTCGTGCAATACCGCAATCTGGTTTTTGGCCACGGAGCGAACCGCTTCGAGGCCTTTTACGAGCAGGAGATGGGGCCGCTTCTGTTTCCGGCCGTGAATGAGGTACTGGCCGATGGCGTGTTCGAGCCGCTTGGGCCCAAGGGCACGCGGCTCGTATACTTGACGGAATTGCGCGGCATGGGGCCGGGGCGATTCGAGTTGGGTATGCGCGAGCTGGTCGGCTTGCAAGGCGAACGCATGGCGCCTCTGGCGATGGGAGCCGAACACGCGGCGACGCTCTCGCCCAACCGCGTGGCGGTGTGGTGGCCGGGTGGGCGACCGCCGTTGCCGCTGGATCCCATGCTGGCGTTTCGTGAGAGCGAGGTGGCCGACGAGGTTCTGTTCCTCAACCGCGATCGCGCTGGCAAACAGGTGGAGTATCTGAGCTACACCACCGGGCGCACGGGGCGGATGACCGAAATGGCCGGGGCAATGACGGCGCTGATGTCATGCCTGCGCGGCGTGCCGGTCGATGAGTCCGCGTTGAAGGTGATGGCGGAAGAAGCGACCAGGGATGTAGTGGTTGCCGACAAGCCCGTTTCGGACTCCACCGCCCCGCCGCACAGGGTTCTGGGCGATTACGAGTTGCTGGCGGAGATCGGCCACGGCGGCATGGGCGTGGTGTATCTGGCGAGACAGTTGTCGCTGGGGCGACTCGTGGCGATGAAGACGATCGCGGCTGACCTCCTGGGGGATGAACTGGCCATGGCCCGGTTCCAGCGCGAGACGCGCGCGATCAGCCACTGCGATCATCCGAACATCGTCAAGTTGCTTGATTCCGGCAGCCTGCCGGATGGCACGGCATACTACACGATGGAGTACGTGGAAGGGTGCGATCTGGAGCAGGTATGGCGCGAGGTAAGCCGGCTCACAGCGCTGGGCGGATCATCGTCGCTAACCAGCGTCGCGTTCAGCCAGGCCGTCCTGACCGCGAGCGAGAAACGGCAGCAGCACTTGCGGAAGCGATGTGAGACTCGGGACAGCGACGGCACCGGATTACCGCTTCCCGTCCTGTCGCTGCGCCCCTTGCCACCGCTGCCGGGCGTGCACGACGATCCCGGCGGGTATATACGGAAGATCGTGTCCCTCATGCGCGATGTGGCGCTGGCCTTGCAGGCCGTGCATGACCAGCATGTGGTGCATCGCGACATCAGTCCGGCAAATCTGCTGCTCACGGCGGACGGGTCGCGCATCGTGCTGATGGATTTCGGACTGGCCAAGGGACAGAGCATCACCTCCTCCATCAGCAAGCAGGGAGGCTTCGTCGGCAAACTGCGATACGCCGCGCCCGAGCAACTGGCGGCCGCGATGCTCCCCGTGGGGCTGGCCGCCGACGTGCGCGGGCTGGGCGTGACGCTGTGGGAATTGCTGACGCGCCATCGTCTCTTCGGCGATGTCGAGGATGAGCGGCAGCTCGCGGCGATGATTCTGGAGAAGGACGTCCCGCCCCTGCGCGAAATCGACCCGACGCTCGATGCGGACCTTGAAGCCATCGTTGCCCGAGCCACCGAACGCTCGGCCGGCGATCGCATCGATTCGGCGGCACGGCTGGCCGAGTACATGCAGCTTTACCTCGACGGGAAGCCGCTTCCCATCCGACCCCCAACCGCCACGGAAATGCTCCGCCGCTGGGTGCGCGCCCACAAGCCGCTGGTCGCTTCGATATCGGCCGCGGCAGCGATTGTGCTCATAACCACAATCGTTGCCTTCGTGCTGATCACGGCCGCCCGCAATCGCGCCATTGACCTGGCGCGCCGCGAGAGCGAAGCCCGTCAACAGGCGCGGCGTGCGGAGAAGTCGGCCGAGCAGCAGCGCGACCTGGCCCTCGACACGCTCAAGAAGCTCGTGTTTGAAATCCAGGACAAGCTCGAGTCTCGTGTGGGGATGCACGCGCTGCGAGAATCTCTCCTCCAGACCGCCATCGACGGCATCCAGCGCGTGCAGGACAGCTTGCGCAACCCCGCGGCCAATCGTAACACTGCATACGCGTTGACGCGGTTGGCGGGCCTGTTCCAAGTGACCGGACGTACGGAGAGCGCCATCGAGTCGCTGCAAAAAGCGAGATCGCTGCTGGAGACGCTGGCCGCCGAGTCCAGCAACGCGCAGACGCGCCAGGATCTGGTTATGGTCTATGAAGAGCTGGCCAAAGCCCATCTCGCCCTGAACAAACCGCGTCAGGCGATGGAGTTCGCCGAGAAGGAGATCAAGTTGGCTGAGCAACTGCACAGTGCAGACTCGGCGCTGGACCGGCCGCTGGCTGTGGCCTGCTGTACAATGGGCGATATACACCTGAAACTCGGGCAGGCGTCGGTGGCCATCGAGGATTTCCGTCGCGGCATCGCCATTGCCGAATCCAAAGCCGCCACCCAGCCGGACAACCCGGTCGCCCAGCGCCGTCTGGCCACGTTCCACAGCCGCATGGGCGATGCGTATTGTGAACTGGGCGACACGGCTAAGGCGTGGGACTGCTACCTCGAGGATCTGCGAATCACCGAGACGCTTGCGCGCGACCCCAAAGACTATCCGTCGCAGCGCGACCTGATCGTCAGCTACAGCCGGTTGAGCGATCTGTCCCTGACCATGGGCCAGACCGACACGGCAGTGAAGTACCTGGCCAAATCTCACAAGATCGCCCTGGACATCGCCGCCGCACAGCCGGCCGATACATTGTCGCAGAACGACCTGGCCATCTCTCTGGGGCGACTTGGCGTCCTGAGCCTGAAGATGGGCAATCCGCAACACGCCGCGGATACCTATCAGAAGGCACTCGCCATCCGCAAGGAACTGGCCGGCAAAGAGCCCGGCAATGCCGCGGCGCAGCGTAATCTGTCCACCGCGTACCTGGACGTGGCCCAGGCGAACCTGAGACTGAACGAGCCCGAACTGGCAATGGAACACTATCGTGAGGCGATTAACCTGCGTAAGTCGCTGGCCGAAGCCGACAAGGACAATCCAGCCGCTTTGCGGGATCTGTCCATCGTTTACAGCGACATGGGGGATGCGTATCTCGGAGCCGGCCGGACTCAACTGGCCATGGAGAGCTATCAGAACGCCTGGCAGATCACCCGGAACCTGGCGGGAACGAAGGCCCCCACCGCCCAAGCCAGGCGAGACCTGGCAATTTCGCTCGATCGGCTCGGCGCTGTCAACCTGGCGATGGACCGAGCCGAGGCCGCCCGCTCGCATTATCGAGACGCGATCGCGATCTACCAGTCCATCGCCGACGCCGACCCTCAAAGCGCCGAAGCCCGCCGCGACGTCGCCAACGGGCTGTTCAACCTGGCCGGCCTGCACTTTCAATCTGGTGATTTTGCAAACGCTGCGGAGCATTGCCGCAAGGCCGTCGTGATGTACGACGATCTGGCCCGCGATTCCCAGGACGCCGAGGTTCGCCACAACCTTTTTCTGGCTATGAGCAAGCTTGGCGACATCCATGGCAAGCAGCAACAGAACAAGGAGGCCAGCAGCTGTTATGGCAAAGCGCTTCAGGTGGCAGAGGCGATGCTGGCCGCCAATCCGAACAATCCGGAAGCGCAGCGCGATGCTTCAATGGCGTACACCAAGTTGGGAGGCTGCAATCTGTCGGCCAGCGAGAACCAGCAGGCATTGGAGCGTTTCAACACATCGTTGGCCATGGACCGCGCCACCGCCGCCGCCCATCCAGACGTGGCCCGGGCGCAGGCCGATGTCGTGTCGACCCTGGTGAACGTGGCCGCGGCCTTTACCGCCTTGGGCCGCCACACCGACGCTGCGGCCTGCTACCGTGAAGCGTGCGAAATCGCCTGCCGGATGGAACGATCCGGCACGCTGCTGGAAGGCCAGGCGGATTGGCCGAAGCTGCTGGAAGCTGCGGCTGCGGAAGCGACAAAGAAGACTCCATCAAGCCGGCCGGCGACACGGCCGTAGCCCCGGCCTAAATGGTTTTATTGCTCGGGCAACCCGGTCGCTTGACTAAGGAAGCGTCCGAGAGAAGCACCACAGAAGCCCTCACCCCGGCCCTCTCCCAGTGGGAGAGGGAGAAGAGAGCGGCGTGGAGTTGTTTCCCCACAAGCCCTGACTAACGAATCGAGGCTCGGAGGCCAAGTCGCGCAGCCGTTCGAGCCAGCCGTTGGTCGGTGATGCCGCCGAACCACGGAGGAATTCACGAAGACTGGCCAACGCTTCGGGCGCGAGGGTATCCGGGGCGCGGGCGGCAACCTCGATCAGTTCCTGAGCGTAGTTTGCGGTGGCGCCGGTGTCGCCGAGCAGCGTGCAGCATCGCACCAATCCCACAAGCGCCGCGGCCGTGTTTCGTCCGTGCGATCCAGTCCGCGCCAAGGCCAGTGCCGCCTCATAAAACAGCCGCGCGCGGCGGCAGCTTCGCTGGCAGATGCAATCACCGATGCGAATCAGCTGCATCGCCTGCCAATCGTGATTGCCCACTTCAATGCAGATGCGGTAGTTCTTCCAGAAGTATCGCCGCGCCGCAGGGATATCGCCTTCCACCTCACGAGCATACCGGCCCAGGCAGCCGTAAGTCATGGCTTGGCCGCCGCGGTCGCCAAGTTCCTGCTTGAGTTGAAGGCTTCGCAGCAGGAGCGACTTGCATTCGGGCTTCTGCTCGCTTGGCGCATCTTCCAGAATCTGTTCCGCCAGCGAGTTGAGCGCCTGTGCCAGCGCCGCCTTTTCCTCCGGCTTACACTGCTCCTGCGGAATGGATTCGAGCAGATCGACGGCACCGCGGAGATGATCCATTTCGGCCGTCCCGTCCCCGAGCCGCCCCAGCGCCAGGCCTGCCAGGTGCAGTCCAGCCGCGCGCAGTGCCGGTCCTGTGGCCTTTTCGCTCAGGCGGCGTGCGAGGCGCAGGGTCGCCTCGGGCAGGCAGGCATCATGGCACGCGCGGGCCGCCTTGAAGAGCAGTTCCGGCGGCGTGTCCGGATGGGCGTCCGCAAGCGCGAGCGCATCCCTGGCGGTCCTCTGCACGTCCACGCCGGCCAGATTTGCCGCGTCGCACCGCAGGCACAGCAATCTTGCGTCGTAATCCTCGATGGGCTGGCGACAGGCGTCAGCGCATTCCTTGGCCATGTTCAGGAACCGGATCGCATCGCTGAACAACAAGTGTCGTGCGCGTGTGTCAGCGACCTTCAGGCAATATTCCCTGCCCCGCGCAGCGTGAGTCCGACCGGCGGCGTAAAAAAGGGTCGCGACGCTGGCGAGGCGATCCTCCTGCTGGCCAAGCGTCTGCTCGGAGAGTTGGGCAAGCTGCGCGTACGATTGTCGCACGATCACCGGGGAGCGGTAGGCCGGACCCTGGGGTTGGACCCGGAGACAGCGACATACCGAGTCGTAGACGAATTGCGAGCGGAATGCGAAGTTGTCGTCGTTCTTTTCCTCATCGACGAGAAGGCCCGTGTCGGCCTCCATGTCGCTGAGGACGTGCGACAGTTCGTGCGCCGGCATGTCCAGGCATCCGGCCAGCGCGCTGATGGAAAACTCCCGCCCCATGCAGGCGGCCAACACGATGATCCGTCGCTCGTCGCGGTGAAGGCCCTTTAGTTTTGTTTCCACCGCCTCCTTGAGATCCTTGGGAACCGGCAGTGAATCGCTGCGGTCGTTCGTAAGGTGGCATTTGCCGTCAGCCTTGCGGACCAGTGCGCCGGCCATGGCCGCGGTCGCAACCGTCTCAAGCAGCCACGCGGTATCGTCACGGTGAACGTCTTCAGCATGCCGCAGGACGGCACGCGCCGCGTTGGAACTGAGCCCAATGCTGGCCAGCAGCAGCCGTTCCTGGGCCGGGCGGTCCAAAGGCACCACGTCGACGACCCGCTCCGCGGGCAGGCCCAGGGTGTGAAGGGCGTCGGCATCGTGGCCGGCCAGCAGGATCAACAGCCCCGGCACTCCATCATCGGCGAACTCGCGGAGCAGGTATCGCGTGAGTTCCCCGGAGGCCACATCCATGGCATCGGCGTTGTCGATGAACAGGACAATCGTTTCCCTGGCCGCCAGCTTTCGCAGGAGCTGCGCGCACAACCGAAACCGCTCGGGGCGAGTGACGGCCTCAGGCGGGACGGAGCCTCCCTTTCCAAAGACCAACCAGCCGAACGGCACAACGTCTTCGAGAATCTGCCCGACCGCTTCGGCAAACGCCTCTCCGGCTCCGCTGGGCGACAGGATCGCCGGGACGGAGGTCTCGGATAACGCCTGCAGGTAAGGCGCGTAGGAATCGGATGCTTCCGCGGTCCGCGACGATGCTTCGCCGCGGATCGCGCATTCGCCACGGAAGATCCGCACGGCGGCGCCGCTACGGCGGTCTTGTGGCGGCGCATCCTGAAGCTTGCGAATGATGACTTCGGCCATAGTCGTAGTGCCGGCTCCGGCTGGTCCGGCCAAGCCCAGCATGACGGCCTGACCTTGCAGCACCGGCTTGGCTTTCAGCCATGCCTGATCGAACGAGGGCGAAGGAATGTACTCATGATCGCGCACACGCCGCAGCAATTCCTCGGCATTGCCGGGGCGGCTTTGTTCCTCGGGGCGTTCGACAGCCGACGTCCGGCCCAAGGACCACGCCCACCACAGGCCGGCCGCCCCTGCCCCGGCCAGCAGCCACAGACCAGTCGCCGAAAGGTGGAAGGCCGCCAGACCCAGGACAATCAACATCAGCGCCGCCAGCAGGATCCTGCGCACCTGCACAAGGATGCCAATGGCGCCAACGAGCACCGCGCCCGCGGCGGCGGCGGCCAACATCAGCGGAACCAGCACACCCAGACCGCCAATGCCCAGGTGGAGCAGCAGCGGCCCGGCCAGATATGCCGATGCACCGAGGGTAGAGGCAATCTCGGTCTGTCCCTCCAGCCCCCGCGTCCTGAGTACGCTGAACCAGTTGGTGAGCCGCCCCTGTATGGCCCAGATCACGATTATGGGAACGAGATAGAGCGCCAGTGCGAACAGGCATGGCCACCAACAAGCTGACTCGGCGGGCAATTCCGGCGCGGGGGCGATTTCCAGCAACAGCGGGGCCAGCGCCCAGGGCAGTATGCGGCCAATCACGAACCCCGAGCCCGCGATCCCCATCACCGCACCCCATGCCGGCCTGACTGATGTCCCGCGGGCCATCGCGACAATCATGCCGACCGCCGCCAGAAGCATGATCATGTTGGCCAGCATGATCGGCAACAGCATCGCACGTCCGTCGCGGCAAAAGCCATATCCGGTCCCGACGAGAACGGGCGGTTTGCCCGGTTCGTGCGCCATCGCCTCCACGGTGTAGAAGCTGATCCCGTCGGAAGAATCCGTTTCCGTGATCTTCGCCACGATCAGGCACGGCGACTTGTAGGCCTTGCAGAGTTCCTGGGCAAGTTCCGGTGTAACCTCGCCCTGTCGAAAGCGTTCCATATCCGCTTCTGAAATGGCTTCACTGATCTCCGAAAAACTATGAACGACAAACTTCCCGGATTGCTCGAAGACGTAGTTGACCTTGCTGCACAGGGCCTGGCGGTATGGCGCGGCGGTGACAACGACATGCTGCTGCGCCCTGCGCTCGCCGGGCTGAAGGAGATTCTCGATCAGGCTTTCCGCCGCCTTTCCAACGGCCACGTAGTCCGGATCACTCAGCAGGCTCCGGGCATTCTCCCGCTCTCCACCGAACGCCGGCTCGATCATCCGCGACAGCGGGAATACGCTGCCAAACCAGCGATCGGAAATATCCTTCTGCCCCTGAAGGTCCGCCCTCATGGCGGCGATGCGCCGTCGAGCCTCGCTGGCCTGCCCGGACGCAAGCGAACCCACCCGCTCCGCCGACTTGACCAGGTCTTCGGCCAGCAGGAGCTTCTTCAGCCCCCGGTCGAAGATCGGCCGGCTGCCGTGCTGGTCGATGCCGAATGAATAGCACGTTCCGGCGGCACGAAGCAGATCTTCGAGCTCCGGTGGTGATGCCGGCGCCGTGGCCGGCTGGCTCGCGGGATTCCCAGCCGCGCACAGGGCGGCTCCGAGCAGGACGACAATCAGCCGGCAAACCCATGGTTTTTTCACGGCTCGCCTCCATGCCAGGCGGCAAGTAGTTTGCGAAATCCCTCAAGCGTGTCCTGGTTCCCTGGTTGAACCTCGGTCGCCTCTGTCAACGCATCCCGCAACGCGGATCTCGCCTCGTCCGCAACCTGCGAGGCCGCAGCAACCCACAGATGGCATTCCTCCAGCAACCGCTTGAGGTTCGCATCGCGTTCCGCAACCACGCACAACCGCGACGACGCATTCACGAGCCCGGCCAGCGCGAAGAACACACCGGTGGCGTTCCCCGCCACGGCTGCATTCAGGCTCTCTTCATACCACCGCTGCGCCCGCCTGAGAAGAGGCGTGCTCTCCGGCTTGCCAGCGACGGCTTCGGCTTGCCGCAGTTCCAGGCTTCCCAGCATACTCGTCATCCGGCAGACGCCCTGCATGTCGCCCGCCCGCCGGGAAATCTCGTAGTTCTGCACATATTCCCGGGCCGCTCCCTGCTCGTCATCCTCCAGCAGAAAGCAGTCACCCAAACCGCCGTGGGCCATGGCAATGCCCTTCCAGTCATACTCGCTCAGCTTGGACTTGATCGAAATCGCGCACTCAAATTGTTGCCGCGCCTTCCGGGTCTCCTGGAGATTGTTCAAATAGAGGAATCCAAGGCTGTTGGCGGCCTCCGATTTGACTGCCAGCAGTTCGCCAGTCACCTGTGCGTCGGTCGGTTGAGTGACCAGTGCGGCGTCGATCTGTTCGCCGACGCACATCAGAACATTCACCGCGTCACGAACCTCCTGCGGAGTGGAACGCTTCATGGAGATGGCCGCGTAGAGATGGGCACGCAGAACCTGCTGCTGCGGCAGACTGGCATCCGCCGCCAGTTCGCGCGCCTTGATGTTCGCTTCTTCATATCGCCGTCCCCGGTAGAGGTGCAGCGATTCGAGCAAGCCGGCCTGGCCGCGCAGGGCGGGGTCAATGCCGTGCCGGTCGTCGCCCTGCAACAACGACTTGATGGCCTCAATGTTCCGCTCCCGCTGCGGTGGGTCGATTTCGGCGTCGAGCAGGCAGCGGGTGTAGGCGATGTAGAAGGAAAACAAGTCTTGCGGCGCAATGCTGGTTGTGCCCATGCGGGCGATCTCATCGGCATTCTTGAAGTGCGCGATGGCCGCATGCAGCATTGCGCGCTGGCAACTCTTCTCGGCCGCCAGCCAGATGAGTTGCATCGCCTTCTCCGGGAAAACGTCCTTTACCTGCGTGGCGTGGTTGGCGAGGCTGACAATGTCGCTGTACTGCGCGTTCCTGATCTGGGGATAACCTTTGCGGAGGTTTGACTCGATGGCGAGGAAGACCCGCTTATGGTATTCCCGGATTCGTTGTGGGAGCTGCGCGTCGCGCACGGTCGAAATGCCAAACTCCCGGAAGTACCCGGCCGTTCGCTGATCGATGAACTGGTACAAATCATCCACCGGATAAACATCTTCGACAATCAGCTTTTCTTCGGCCACGCGAAGTTGCCGGAGCAGCGACAGAAGGTCCAGGCGGAATACCCGAGCCACCATCGAAACCTTGAACTGCGTGCCGATCAATGCACAACACTGCAGGATGTCCACCAGTTGCGGATCGAGCGTTGCGAAGGTACGAGCCATCATGGCATGCAGATCGTGGCACGCCGGCAGATCTTTCAGCCGCGTCTCCTTTGCCAGGTGCAGGCCGCCATCCTCGCGAACCTGTGCCCATCCTTTCTCCAGTAACCCGCGAACCATCTCCAGGACATACGCGGGCCGGCCCACGCTCTGTTGCTGGCACTCGGTCGAGAGCGATGCCGACATCCGATAGTCGCAGCCAAGATTCTCCAGCAGCGGCAACACCAACTCGCACGATTGATCGACTTCCGCAAGACTACGATCGTCCATGCAGAGGTTGATCTTCCCGCGTTTGGACAGATCGATCAGCATGCTGCGCAGCGGGTTGTCAGTACACGGGCGAGAGGTAAAGACAAAGCAGACCCGTCCCGCATTGGGCTCGGCAGGCAGGAGCGAAAGCAGCAACTTCATCAGCGCCAGCGAATCCGGGTCGATCCAATGCAGATCCTCGATCATCCAGACTACCAGAGAGTTCTCCGTAAGACGGCGAATCGTCGCGGTAATGACCGAGGCCGTGTCCTGCACGCTGGTGCGGCCGGGCGAATCGGGGCTCGCGCTGACATTCAGCAGCAGCCCCAGCGCCCCCAGCCCCACGGCGCCCAGCGTCGCGCGCAGTCCGGTCTTGGCCAAGGCCAGTTGCAGCGTCGCAATGTTCCTGGCCGGGTCGGCGAATCGATTGACGCCCAGCAGTTCTTCCAGCGACTGCGCAAACGGGGGATATGGCCAGGCGTGAGATTCGGCCGCCGCTTCCAGGCACCCGCCGACAAGCACCCGCAATACGACACCATCGGCCTTGGATCGCTTGTCCAGCCGTTCCATCATTTCCCGGACCAGCCGGGTCTTGCCGCAACCACTGTCTCCCTCGATGTACAAGATCCTGAGGAGGGGCTTCTCCGTCCTTTCCCCGGCGGCAAACGCCAGGGCCGACTCCAGTGCCCGCTCGAGCGCCGCAGACGTCACAAAAGGCGGCATCGCCAGGATCTGTCGCAATCGCGGCGCAGCCGCCTCAACGGGCGAACTGATCTTCCCGGCCGTTGACTGCGGTTGCCGCTGCAGATGCCGCCGTGTCAGGGCAATTCCGCACGCAGCACACAGCACGAGTGCCGAGAACCAGGGCATGCCCGCCGGCCGCCACATGAGAACACTACCCATGTAGAATACGCACAAGAGCCCCAAGGCCAATCCCTCAACGCCAGCCCATCCTTCTTTCCACGCCGTGAACCGTCCATACGCTGCTCCAAGCAGCGCACACAGACATGGGAGCACAATGATCCCCGTACCTGCCGCCACCAAGAGGGTTGCCGATGCGCCCAGACGCGCCCATGCAAAATGCACGAGCGTTGCCAGACAACCCATCAGCGCGCCGAACAGGAGCGAGGAGATGGCGTTTTCGTTGGCCATGGCCCTGCGAACGTGCGGTATGTTCACGGCGGCCAGTAAACAGACCGCAACCGGCGCCGCGCTTATCACCAGGCCGAAAAGCGCGATCAATCCAATGCCCTGCGCCGTGGTCATGCTGGCCGACATATCGGGCCGCAGCCGTCCAAGTGACGCGGCCATCACCATCACCAGGCCAATGCATACAACCGATGCGACCGGCGCGAGCCAGACGGGAGCATCCGCCTCCAACCGCCTGCCCAACAACCGCCGCATGAGCCGTGAGATTGGCAGGCCGATCGCGACCAGACCGAATGCCCAATACGACGTCAGCGGCCAATACTCGCTGAAGCCCTGCGTTGTGCAGGAAAACTCAATTTCCTTGTGTGACCGGCTCCAATACCGCAGATTGGCGCTGGCATAGGTCAGATTGTCGATCCTGTCCTCTTCGACAAGGCGGATGATGCCCACTCCCACGACGTTGTATTGCCCAGCCACCTTTTCCAACATCGGCGATGCCGCCGATCCGGCTCGGAGGCTGGCGATCTCCTCTCCCGTCAACAACCCGACAAGTTCCTGTCGCGGCACTGCATAATGCACTGTTTGCGCGGACAGGCGGGCCGCCGCCGTCTCTTCGGCAAGTGTGTCGCCATTCTTGGAAATGATGATTACCAGGGTCGGACCCTGCTTCGTCAGCATCGGGTGGGCGATCGCCTCGTCCACTGCCCGCGCATACGCCGCCAGGAGCGCTGTCTCGCGTCCCACCAAAGCGGGCTGTAATACCGAGTCCGCGCCCATCATAAGCGGCGCCAACGGCGAGAAGTTCTGCAGCGTCACCCGCGCGCATGCCTTCTGGCTCTCAGTGGCCGCAACGCCCTGCGCCGCCGTTGAACGGAGCTTCTGCGTCTGCGCGGTCGCCGGAACGCGATCCAGGATTTTCGCCGCCTGGCGATAGCAGAAGAGACTTCGGTCAATCTCAACCAGGCTATTGTTGCGCGCTCTTGCGAGCCAGTAGAACGTTTCGGCGTGCTTGAGTTGTTCCGTAGCCAGGGCGACGTCGGTCACATCGTCCGCCGCAGCGCGGAAGAACAAGACAAGACACAACAACGAACAAATACTAATACTAAGAGCCCTGGTCTGCAGGAAGATCATCATATCGCCTCGCAAAAGCGGGGGACGCTGAGCTTCGACCCAAGATGATTATTCTACCAAAAGGACCACCGCACTGAAAACAGGGAACGCAACTCGGTCTTGAGCGAGCCAATCTCACTACAGGCACCCTGCCAGCCTTGGGCTCATCAATCAACACCTTGTCGGCATCGAATCCAGCCCGCGTGCGTTCATCCACGATGCTCAATCGTTCTGTGTATCGAGCGGCCCGAGCGAATCAACATCAGACCGATACTCACGATTGGCGATGACACCGCTGTGGACAGGCCAGTTGCCCGGCGCCAGTGCAGTCCCATTCACTTCTGCGGCGGGAGATTTCCTGACATCATTTCGCCTGCCGCAGTTCGCTAGCCCGGATGTGGTCGTTCACCCACGGATCGTACAGCGGATCGTTGGTGCTGTAGATCGTGCCCAGGTCGGTGCGAAACGTGCGCGCGTAGCCGCCGGGTGCGTTGTAGATCTTCTCACTCGTCGTGGGATCGATCAGCGTTTGGGTGTTGCGGAACGCCGATGTCCATGCGTCTCCAGTATTCAGGCGCGACGTGTTGATCTTGTCAATGTTGCTGATGAATCGATCGTTGTCGCGGGCCATGCTCTTGCTGACATCGAGGATGCTCGGCCCGCTGTTTCTCGCGGTTGCCTGGATGACCGGATACCGCCTGTTCACCATTTCCACGACTCGCGCGACCCTGGCCCTGGTCCACTCGGGGTTTTCCTTCAAGCAGACGGCCATCCAGTTCAACAGCGGCATGACCCCGTAAAACCGGTCCTTTTCAGCGCGATAGGAGAAGGCAATATCGACGCTCCAGATGCGCCCCAACGGCATATCTTTTGCCGTGGTGATGCAATAGAACATCTCCAGGACCTCACGGTCGTTCAGCGTATATTGCACAAGCGATCTGGCCGCCTTGACGTCCACGCCAGTCATGCCCAGTGCGGCGATCCGCCGGATTTCCTGTTTGGCGAGGTTTGGCATGTCCTCGGTGCCCAGCACCTTTCCCTGCCGCGCCTCCGGCCGGCACCAGGGGATGATGATCTGCCGAATGCACTCCGCAGGTTCGAGATACTGCGACCTGGTGGCCCCGAATGCCTGTTGCGGATCACCCGTCGTGAAGGGAATGGTCGGGTACAACTCAAATACCTCCGATCCCTTCGGATTCGCCAGCCGCAACACCGTGTAGCACGACGGCGCCATGTGGCCCGTCCAGACCACCGCGCCCTGCCTTGTCCAGTCGGGCGGCGCGACAAATGACCAGGCCAAACACTTGAGTTGCGGATCTTCGAGTGAGTACTCCACCAGGGGCACATCCTGCCCTTTCGGCGCGGCCGGTTGCTCGGTGATCCGTACCTGTGGATCCGGTTTGACCGGGGCTCCCGCCGGATCCCCTGGTTGATCGAGCGGATTGGCCGCGGCAGCCTGGGAAGCCAGCTTGTAGGTGGTGGTGCCGGTCGTGAAAGTCAAGGTTCTGCCGTCAAGCATGGCCGAGAACACAAACGTATTGCCACCGCCATCGCTGAAGTTGCCCTCGAGCTTGTCGCCCCTGGCCGCACAACTGACGCCGTACTTTCTGGCGCCGTGCTCGATGGTGCCCTTGTACGAATCGCCGGCAACCGTCTTGTCGCTCTCCAGTGTGAGGGTAACGCGGTCATCCTTAAATGTTCCCGCGTACGGGTGTGCCGCCGCACGGTCTTGCGCTGCGGCGGATAATGCCGTCATATGTATGGCAACCGATACACCAATTAGGACCGCCAGGAAGTGTGATCTCATGACCATTCCTTTCACGTTTGATATAAGGCGGGACCTCGATATGCCGGGGCAAGGTTGATCGCCTCATTGCGCCATTATAACATTCGCCTCCCAATAACCACATCAATTTGTGGGGCGTGTACTTCCGCGACTGGTGGCCGTGGAACTCACGGCCCGCAGGCAGAGCTTCAAATAGAATTCCGGAGCATCGTGTTGCTGGAGCGAGCGCTCGAACTCCGCCCGCGCTTCAGCAAGATGGCCAACCTGCCACTGGCACCGCGCCACTTCCAGCGCCGGCACATTTCCGCCGGCGGCACGCGATTGCTCGAACAGTTCGATCGCCCAGGCGGGGATCGCCCGAAACGCATACCATCGGCCGAAAGCGGCCAGTGCCGCCGGATCGGTGGGTTTGCGCTCGAGCGCCGCACGGGCGTTGGGGATTTCCGCCTCGAAATCGCGATAGCGTTGCGGCCGAGAAAAATCCCATATCCGCGGCGTCGAGTCCACCTGCGCTGCCGTCAGAACGCACATGCCCGAGACGGACACCGCCAGCGCCGAGAGGGGCTGGTCGTGGGCGTTGAACGTATGGATCAGTTTGCCAGTGGCGGTCTCCCACAGCCGTAGCGTGCGATCGGCCCCGGCGGAGACGAAAGCCTCTCCCTCACCGAGAAATCCCACGCCATAGGCCGCCACGATTGGCGTCGCGAGCTGCCCTCGCAGTTGCTTCGCTCGCAGATCGAAGACCCAGAGTCCTCCCAACGAATCACCGGCCACCAGATGCGCGCCATTTCGCGAGAATGCCAGCGCGCGCAATCCCGTCTTCGGCCGCGTCTCAAACACATGAATGGATTTCCCCTCCGGCAGATTCCACAGCCTGACTGCGCCGTTCTCATCACCCGCGGCCACCAACGCGCTGTCCGCGGAGATGGCAAGCGCCGTTGTCTTCACGGCTGGACCCTCAAGCCGCCGAAGCTCCCTTCCCGTTTCGATGTCCCACAATCGCGGCATGCCCGTCAGACTGGTTGCCAGTACCGACTTGCCATCGGCGCTGAACAACACCGCATGAACAGCCAAACTCTCGGCGCGAAGACTGTTGAGCCGGCGAGCCTGGCCCAGATCCCACACGTCAATTGCGCCGTTTGACCGAGACCACGCCGCCCGTTGGCCATCGGGAGAAAAGGCGACGCTTTCCACCACGCCTTCCCCCGGGAATGTCCAGAGCGATTTTCCGGTCTGGACATCCCAAAGCCAAGTCGTGCCGGCAAGCGACCCGGAAAGCACCAGTCGCCCATCGGGGGAAAAGGCCAAGGCGGAGACGGGCTGATTGCTCCCTTGCAAGACGGCGATGTCGGCCGAAGGCACGCGGATATCCCAGAGCTTGAGCGTGGCATCGGCCGCGCCGGAAATGACAATGGGCTGGTCGCGGCCCATGTCCGCATCGCCCACAGCACCGATGTGTCCGCCCAGCGTGCGAAACGCCTGGCCCGATTCGATCCCCCAGAGCTTGATCAGCCGGTCGGTGCTGGTAGTCAGCGCCGCCAATCCACCCGATGAAACATGAACGCTGGAAATCCACCCATTGTGGCCGGTAAAACGGTTGCGCGCCTTGCCTGTCGCCCGGTCCACAAGGCTAAGCGACGTGGTCCAGTCGGCGGCACTTCCCAGAATCATCCCGCTGTCAGGCATGAACTCCGCCAGATCGAGACCCGGCAGTTCCTTCTGTTCAGCTCGCGTGCGTAGATCCCAGACGCGCACGCGCGAGCTGCCCGCGCAACAGGCAAGTATCAGCGCCCCATCCCGCGACACCGCAACGTGCTGGATCTTGTCGCCAGGGGAGTCGAGCTGATCTTTCTGAGCCGCCGTGGCCACATCCCAGAAGCGAATGGTTCCATCCTGCCCGCCGGATATTACCGTCAACCCGTCGGGAAGAACCGCCACGCATTGAACGCTGTCCGCATGCCCCATGAACGTGCGAATCGCCTTCCCCGAGGCGATGTCCCAGAGTTTGAGCGTCTTGTCGAGGCTGGCCGAGATGAATCGTGCGCCGTCGGGCAACACGGCAATGGCCCGAACCGTCTGACCGTGGCCCGCGAACCGGCGGATTTCCCGGCCGGTCGGCACATGCCAGAGACGAATCGTGCAATCGACGCCGCACGAAAGGGCATGTCGTCCATCGGGCAGGAACGCCACGCCGCCAATCGCCCCTTCATGCCCCACGAAACCACCGATCCCTTGCCGATAGCCCTCATCCCCCATGAGCGGCGGCGGATCGATCTGGTACGTCGACAAGATACCGGCGATGGCCGGAAACTCCGATTCGCCAAGTTTGCGATGAAGATCCCATGCCTGAAGGTAGCGATGCCGCGCGTCATAACCGCGTCCGGGCGCGAGAATGCTGTCGCCGGCAGCAATCAACCCCTCGGCGAGTCGCCGCTCGGCCAGCCGTTCGTTTCGCCTGGCCTCATCGGAAGCAGTTCGCGCGCGATCTCGATCCACCAGCGCTTCGCCGCGCACCCTCCGTGCGTCCTGCCGCTGGATCCAGAATACGATCGTGGATGCGACGAGCAGAACCATGAAGCACACAACCGCGAGCACAACCGCGCGGTATCGCGACAGTGTCTTCCTGAGCACATAGATCGCGCTGTCGCGTCGGGCTTCGATCGGCTGGCCGGCAAGATAGTGCCGGATATCGCGTGCCAGTTCGCCGGCGCTCTGGTATCGGCGATCCCGCTCTTTCGCCAGCGCCTTGAGCATGATGGTTTCGATCTCGGCATCCAACGGGCATCGCTCCGGACGTAATCGCGATCCCGTCCGTGCCGCCACGCCGCCTGCGCCCGACCACGCCACGGCTGGCGGCGTTGGCGCGGTCTGCTCGACATGCCGGGCGATTTCCAACACCGTTCCTGTGACCGGATAAGGGAATCTGCCCGTCAGCATCTCATATAAAATGACGCCAAGGCCATAGACGTCACTGCGAATGTCAACGGCATCAACCTTGCCACGAGCCTGCTCCGGCGACATGTACGCGGGCGTGCCCATAACCTGCCCGCTCAGCGTGTTCAGAGGCTCCAATTGCTCGCCCAGCGCCTTGGCCAAACCAAAGTCCAGCACGCGGACCTGTCCCTCCGCATCGACCAGGATGTTGGACGGTTTCAGGTCGCGATGAATGACGCCTTTCTGGTGCGCGTAGTTAACCGCATCACACACCACGGCCAACAGTTCCATCGTCGCCGGAAGATCCAGTTTCCGATTCTTCGCATATACCGTGATCGGCTCGCCTGGGACATAATCCATGACGTAGAACAGCCGGCCATCGACTGTCGTGCCGCTGTCGAACACGGTAATGATGTTGGGATGTTTCAGGTTCGCGACCAACTCGACTTCGCGCTCGAACCGCCTCCGCGCCGACGAAGTATCGGCCCAGCTATCCAGCAGCACCTTGATCGCCACATTGCGGTGGGTCGATCTCTGCTCGGCCTGATAGACCACACCCTGCCCGCCGCGGCTGATCTGCCGGAGAATCTCATACCCCTCAATCCGCGGCGGCGCCTGGCCGCCCGCCGTCTCGTCCGCCGACGGCAGTGAGGCCACCTTGCCGCCGCTCATCACGGGAATTGCGCCCGAAGCATCACCATGATTCGGCGCGACACGCATCTCAGGCAGTTCAACGTCATTCCCACTCCCGTGAGGCACAGGACCACGAGGTTCTTCCACCGCGCCACCCGGCATACTCCGCATTATCGATATTGGAATGACCGGCACAAGCGAATTTGCAGGCGGCGGCGTTATCCACGTCGATCACCGGAGCGATCGACCTCGCTCAACCCCAATCCCTGCTGTTGCCGATGAACCATGTCCGCATACAGGCCGCCGCGCCGTAACAGTTCACTGTGCGTGCCCACTTCGCGGATTCGCCCATCTTCCATGGCAACGATCAGGTCCGCCAGCGTCACCGTGCTCAATCGATGCGCGATCACAAAGGTCGTACGGCCTTTGAACAATTCGGCCAGCGATGCCTGGATGAGCTGTTCGCTTTCGCTGTCGAGGTTGCTGGTGGCTTCGTCGAGGATCAAGATCTGGCGGTCGGCGTGAATTGCCCGGGCAATGCTCAGTCTCTGTTTCTGCCCGCCGGAAAGCCGGAAACCCCGCTCTCCCACCACTGTCTGGTAGCCGTCCGGCAGCGCCTCGATGAACTGGTGCGCATTGGCCCGGCGGGCCGCATCGATGATCTGCGACATCGTGGTGCCTCGCCTGCCATAGGCGATGTTCTCGCGGATCGTCCCGTCGAACAGGAAAGTCTCCTGCTGCACGATCGCCAATCGCCGGCGGTAACTCGTCCAACGGAGTTGCCGCAAATCCACCCCGTTCACCTTGATGGCCCCGGCAGTCGGATCGTGGAACCGGGCAATCAGGTCGGTCAAGGTGGTCTTGCCCGCGCCGCTCGGACCCACCAGCGCCACCACCGAGCCAGCCGGCACCACCAGGCTCACATCCTTTATCACTTCGGATCCCGGCTCGTACTCGAACCGGACATTCTCCAGCCGGATCTCTTCCACCCGCGATGGCGCCTCGACCGCATTTTCGGGATCGGTCTGGTGCTTATCCATCGCCAGCACGTCAAACACCCGCTCCGCCGCCGCCAGCCCGCGCTGGGTCTGCGAGATCAACGCCACAATCTGCCACACCAGTTCCAGCAGCAGCGAGGAATAGATCTGGAACACAAAGATGTCGCCCAGCTTCGCATACTGACGCAACACCAGGTAGCCGCCGAACCAGATGATCAGCAGGTTCACTGAGGGAATCAGCAGCCCCCATCCGGCTTCCATCACCATTTGCAGCCGCCGGGCCCGCAGCAGCGTTCGCACCACGTCGTGCCGGCCCCGCGCATGTTCCAACTGCTCGCGAACCTCTCGCCCAAACGCTCTGACCACGCGTACGCCCCCAAACGCCTCGCCGATTCGTCCATCCACAATCGCGCGATTGGCTTGCGCCGCGCGGTACAGCGGTTTGATCTTCTTGAGCCAGAAGAGGCTCAACGCCACCAGTGGCGGGACCATCACCATCGCTGTGACCGCCAGCCGCCAGTTCAGCAGACAGAGCACCGTGACAGTCAGCCCGACGCGTACCACCGCGGCGGCCGGGCCGATCAGCGCCGCGTTGGCCAGTCCGCTCACTTCTTCCACATCCCCGGACAGCCGGGAGACAACGCCGCCCGTCTTCAATCTCGCCAGAAACCCCAATGGCAGCCGGATCATTTGCTCGAAAAGCCGGCGCGACAGACGCAACATGAGCTTGGCGTCAAGCACGGCAACGCCGTAGCGCTGGATCGATTCGAGGGCTTGTTTAACAATCAAGATGCCCAAAGCCAGCAGCCCCAACAGATTCAATCGCCATACCCGGCGAGCCCAGACTTCGGAAGCATCGAGCAGCACGCCGTTGATCACCTGCCGGATGACCAACGGCCACAACATATCAACGCCCGCGATGAGTATCGCCAGCAGCGTGAGTGTGCCCAGCTTCCACCGATGCGGCCAAAGCCATTGTCGGTATTCCCGCAAATATCCGTTGGTGCGTGCAGCAGTCTCCATCATCGGATGCCCATCCGCGCCAGTGTCCGGCCGAGATTTCGCCAAAGCCCAGAATAGCCGTCGCAAAAACACCTGACAAGCCGCCGCATTTGTATTGTCGCATTTGTATCGCCACAGCAGATTTGTCGCGCAGGATCACCATGCGCATCGCGTACTCACACCAGACAGCCATGACCAAGGGCGTTCCGAGGTCGATGGAAGTCCCAAACAGCTTTCCGAAAGGAGCCTTATCATGTTCCGCTCTCTCAAAACCATGTTGGCGGCCACAGCACTGGGTGCGTCGGCCGGTCTGGTCGTCGCTTCTTCTTGCCACACCACGGAATCCGGCGGCGGTAATGGTGGCGGGTACGGCGACAAGATCACCCACGCGATCACTTACATCACCAACCTCGCCCATGGCGCAACTCGTCTTGCCGAAGGCGAGCCCGGCACCGGCAGCAGCGGCGGCTACGGCGGCAAGAAGGGCTATATTGCTTACGCAGACAACAACACGCCCGGCAGCGGCAACGGCGGCGGCTACGGCGGGAAATAGATCGCCCTGCAAAACCAGCTCCCAGGTTTTCCGCTCGCACCTGCCACGCCCGGTCGCTTATCCCCAACTCAACAGCCGCCGATCTCCTGTCCGGCGGCTGTTCTCCATTTCACGAATACCGCACCACGGGCCTGAACAGGTCAATTCGCGTCCGATCATCGCTCATCGTCAGTGGCCCGGCCTCGCACCAGCAGTGTCCGGCAAAAGGAAAGAACTGCACCCCCACGATCAACTCCGCCGGCAACCCCGCCGCCCTGGCCATCGCCCAGCAGCACAACGCCCGCTCTTTGCACTCAACCCGAAACCAGTGCTTCACCGCCGCCCCCCGCACCGCATCGTCGACCGCCTGCGCGATCGCACGCTCGTCGGCCGCCCCATCCTTCGCCGACAATCGCCAGAACCGCTCCCAGGCTTCCAGCGTCGGCGTCCACCGCAACAGCGCCAAAGAGACACGAGCCACCGCCAGCATCATCCACGCCCGACTTCTAAGCGATAACACGCCGCCTTTAACCAGTGGAAGAACCATCGCCATCAGCAGCCATGCCAGCGGTCTGCGAATCCGATGCTTCACCGGCCGCTTGTCCCGCCGATAGACCATCCCCTTGTTCTCAAAATCCCTCAGCATCGCATCACAATCCGCCCTCACTTGCTTTGGATCGGCCTTATACTGGTCCGCCACTTCGCCAACGGCAGCGTGCACGCCGCGCTCCAGCACGCCTTGGAGCAGCGCCGCCCCCGTGCCCGGGAGCGAATAGATCTCCCCGCTCAGATCCAGCAGCCGCGCCGTCCCGTCCTCCACCGGCAGCAGAATCACATCCTCCGCCAGCACATACTCCCCCGCAGGAGATGTCGATTGCTCCGCCACGCCTTGGTCATTGTGTGAGCCCATCGTGTTCCCATTTTAACCGTCTCATGCCAACTGGACAGGCCCAGGGAAATGGCCTCGAAATATTTCCTCGGCGCAGGCTTGCCACAGGGACTGCGTAATCACTGTTGAACTGCGGTGATTGGCATCAAGTGATCGCTAAACCAGCAGTTGCAATTCACCACATTTCGGAGGTCAGTCATGTTTAAGCATTCCCTCATTTCGGTCCTGAGCCTGATCGTGATCCTCAACACCCTGCCGGCACTGGCCCAGCCTGCACCGCTTCGCGATGTCGAAGGCCGGTACTTCCGCTACTCCCTTCCCCAGGGCTGGTGGGCTTCCGAAAGCCCCAACGGCGTAACCCTTTACGGTCCCGATGGTTCCACCTCTGCTGGCACCGCCTCCTTGCGTGGCACCCCCGGCCAGACAACGCCCGACCGGTTCATATTCCAGACGCTGCAAACCCTCGGCGTTCAGAATGTACGCGTCCTGTCCAGCAAAGCCGCGCCCGCCATGCCTGGTTGCACCGGCGTTGACATGGTCTACAGTTTCACAGACCGCGCCGGACGCAATTGCACCGGCTGGATGCGATGCTGGATCGCCAACAACGGCATCAGCTTCGACGCGGTCCTGCAGGGCACCGCAACCGTGGCCGAACGCTGGGAAGCCGACGCCGGATTCCTCGGAACTCTGGTTGGTAAGATTTCCCTGATCCCCGGCAGCGGTGCCATGGGTGGCCGGCGGTAACCTGAAACTCCCAACCCCCGATGATCCATGACCAATTGTCTTCACCCCCATACCGGCCGCCGTCGAAAATCCTTCCGACGGCGGCCGCATTGTTGACGCACGGTTGTTGATCCATCACTGGCTTGCTTGCATTTGTCGTTCATTGCGACCACCATCAGGCCATCCAATGAACTCCGTCACGGAGAATCCCATCATGCACCTCGGATTCAGTGTCATCTCTCGCAACCACCAGACCGAGTTCCAGTTCTTCGGCCCCCACGGAACCGACCCACTCTCGCTCGTCACGTTCCATCAGACGGGCAACTCCGCCGCCGTTGTCATGGGCCGCATCTACTACCGGGACGAGAAACTGCGCGACATCGTCGGCCAACTCCCCGTCGAACTTGCCGATGCCGCCAAAACCAATGATGCCGCCCTCGCCTTGGGCATGTATCTGACCCGAGGCCGCGAGGGCCTTATCTCCCTCGAAGGCGAATACTCTCTGGTGCTATGGGATGGCCGGCAGGGCATCCTGATCGGCAGCCGCGATCCCATGGGTGCCTACCCTCTGTTCTGGGCCGAGATCGACGGCGCTATTGCGCTCAGCACTCACATGCGCCCTCTCGTGCGCGGTTCCGTACGCGGACTGATCAACCCGGACTATCTTGCCGAGTTTCTTATGCCCCCCGGCACCGGCCGCGAAGAGCTCGACAGCGAAAGATGCATCTTCCGCAACGTCAACCGCGTCCGTCCTGGCACGATCGTCGAAGCGAACATGTCGACCAGGACCGTCCAGCGCCAAGTCTACTGGGACTGGCCGAGCCGCATCGCCACCGTCACCGCCCGCACACTGGAAGAGGTCGGGCAGCAATACCTTGACCTGCTCCGTGAGGCGGTTCGCCAGCGTATGGTCGGCCGGGTCACCGCCCACCTGTCCGGCGGGATGGACTCCACCGCAATTGCGCTGCTCGCCGGCCGTCTGGCCAGCGAAGGTATCGGCGACGGGCCTGTCCACGGACTGTCGCTCGTTTACGAAAAACTCAGCATCCTGTCGCGCGAGACAGCCTATGTTCAGGCCGCCCTGCGCGTCGCCACCGGCATCGTCCCCCATTTGATCAATGGAGATAATATTCTCGATTATGACGGCTTCCTCGACCCACCCCTCTCCGATGAGCCTTGCCCCTGGCTCCCGCGCCTGGGGATGAACCGTCACCTCGTGAACGTCGGAGCAGACCTTGGCATGCACACCATGATGGCCGGCATTGGCGCCGACGAAGTGGTCGATGTCCCACCGGCCCATATCAGTGACCTGCTCAAACGCGGTCACCTGCTCGCCGCCTGGCGAGAGGCCGGTCGATTTTCCCAGGCCATGAACTGCAACCGCTGGAAAGTCTTCTCCGCCAATGGTCTCGCCAGTCTGTTACCCATCTGGTTGCGCTATGGCCTCCGCCCACTGTTGCGACGCGGCCATGCCGGCTGGTCCAACCAGACCGGCCACACCATCGCCCCCTGGATCCGTCCCGATTTCGCCCGCCGCCACCGCATGCTCGATTATGGCCTGCAAAGCCTGCAAAACATCAGCCGCAAGTACAGCACCATGCGATGGTCCATCTCCCTCTTTGCCACCGAATCCCGGCGCGGCGACATGAGCCGCATGTGGCTGGCCGCGCCGCGAGGGCTTCACGTCACTCACCCCTTCTTCGATCCCCGGCTGGTGTGCTTTGGCTTGGGTATCCCCTCGCATCTGTGCTGCATCCCCGGTCAACAGAAACCCGTTCTCGCCCAGGCGACGCGCGGCCTGCTCCCCGACGAAATCCGCAATCGCCAGCGCAAGGGCCACTTCAACGAAGTCACGTTCATGGGCCTCGCCCGGAATTTTCAGGCACTCAAACAACTGGTCGTGACCACCGACGCTGACGACCTTGGCCTGATCGACAAGACGGTATTGCTCGATTGCCTGCATCGGGCCAGCCTGGGCGTGGCCACCGATTTCCGGGGCCTGGACCGCATGGACCAGACGCTTGCCGTCCTGAAGTGGCTGTCCAATCTCGATGCCTGGGAAAAAGCCGCCGCCACCCCCACCGACGTGATCCATCTCGCCGCTGCCCAGCCCTCAACAGGCCCCGCCTGAAATAGAGTCGTCTCAGCCTTCCACCTGAGCCGGCAAATGCCCGAGCCCCTCGTGCATCATCGTCAGCGTCCGCTCGTCGATCCAGCTCTGCCCCATGGCCCATTCCACGCCTTTCCGCAACGCCGCGTCGCTGAGGCTGGTAATCCGCCGCCCGCAATGAACCAGCGCCGCCACAATGCTCAGATAGTAGAGCATCGTCGCCACTTCCTGCGGAAGCATCCCGCGCTGCTCATCGCCGCTGGCCTTGGCAAAAGCCTTGATCGCGCCCAGCAGCTCAACCGGCGGATGGGGATGGAACAACGCATCCGCGAACGTCACCAGCGGCGCCCCATCGGGCACCCGGCTCAGATCCTCGACACTGCGATGCCGCGACCGGGCCAGATCCTTCAGATCGAAGCTCAACGGCGCTCTGAGCTGGTGCTGAAAGATCGGCCCCAGATCGGCCGAACTCCACGACCGCGGCGCTTCGGCATCCAGCTTCAGCAATCGCGCCAGCGTTTGGGGCTGCTGTGAATTGATCGCATCGTCGTTCATGGCGCATCCGGCCGCTCGTTCGCGGTATCCGTCTTCGAGGATTGACTTAGAATAACAAACAGGTCGGCGATCTCCGCATCGATATCCTCCTGGTTCTTCTCGTATTCGCCGATCATCGAGCGCAGCGTTCGAATGAACATCCGCTTGGCGGTCATCAGCACATTCGATGCCTGCGCCGGCGAAGTAAACCCGTAGCGCCGCACGAGCGAATCATACGGCTCTTCCTCGCCCTGCCCCAGCGTCGGCGCCAGGATTCTCGTCTGAAACACGCCCCAGACATCTGGCCGGGGCGGCGACTGGCACGCGGCCTCCATGCGGCGGATCACTTCGCTCAACAACTGCCGCGCCCACGCCACGTCAAAGGCCCTGTCCGCCGCCGGTTCCGATCTCACCATGTCCGGGTCTTCATCAATCGCCAC
This sequence comes from Phycisphaerales bacterium, assembly GCA_025361735.1. GTDB lineage: Bacteria > Planctomycetota > Phycisphaerae > Tepidisphaerales > Tepidisphaeraceae > JANYKD01. Next base: position 25,690 of record JANYKD010000131.1, on the reverse strand, counting down.
AAAGCCGTCCGGCCGCCGCTTCATCGCCTGCTCGCGGCGAATCTCGCTGATGTGGAAACGATCCAGGGCAACCATGAGGAAGTTGCGAAACCGGCCCTTCTCCCTCTCCGCCCGCGCGATGATGCCCTGCTCAAGGATCTTGCTGGTCAGAAAACCCTGAAGCACGTCGTCGGCACGATCCGGCGGAATCCGCTTTCGAAGCACCAGGTGCGCGCGTAACGCCGGCATGTATCGCGTCAGCAACTGTTCCAAGGACTTCCGCTTGGCGGCAAGATCATCGCTCCCCGCACGACCCACCAGCGACCAGTGCGTCGTGGGAAACTCGCCCAGATTCTCCAGAGGTTGACGGCGCATAAGCCTCTTGCCTCTGTCTTTTATATTCTTTCCAGGCATTTTCGCAAACCCGGCTCATTGCCCCAACTCCTGAACCGCCGTCGAGAGGGCTCGACGGCGGTGGTTGGTGTACTGAGTTTGTCCGTCGTGAATCAGGAGTAGGTATAGTAGGAACCCCAGGCATCCTTGTAGGTCGCGTAGGTCCAGCAGCCCTGGAGCAGTTGCTGAGCGGTTCCGATCGGCATCGCCTTGGGGGTCTCATAAGCAGTCTTGGATTCGGCCTTGATCGGATCCTTGGTGGCTTCACTCTTGAACGCGTGGGAAACTAGTTGGCGGGTAATCATGGCTGTACTCCTTATTTGTTCTGTCCGGTTGTCCCGATTCGGCGTCGCAACCCATTGTCTTGACTGTCCCGATCGTTCACTTCCCGAACATCAATGATTACGCGGCCCCGGCCCGCATCCTGCGCAGCGGAAAAGAAATCCTGCATCCCGACCGTTCGTAATACTTCGCAGGCCGTTCGCCAACTAACCTCAGGATCGATGATTGAGTAAACACACGTCCTGCTCTGAAATCATTCCGCAGATGCTGACCCAGTGGCGCGTCCTCTTCGCCAAGGCCCGCCTCGACGACGTTCCGCAGGGGTCTTCCAGAGCAGATGACGCACTGCTCCTCGGCGGCGTGCCTGTCCGCCAGATCGCGGGGCATGTATTCGTGCGAAAGCTAGCCGATAGTGTCGTCCCCGCGAATCCCCATCCGCCGGAGCGATGTGCAGCTGCGAGCATTGATGCTACCCGTGTTGGCGTTGACATCATTGCAGGCCGAAGGATGGGTTCCACCACGAGCGTTCGACGCGGAATGCGACACCTATGCGACAGAAAAGTGACGTTCCTGCTCTGTCTCAACCCTCTACTTTTGCCAGAATCATGAGGTTGTGTGTGACAACTCGCAGGAGCAGTTCCATGGATCTTCGGCGAGCGGTCTTGGCGCGCAGGGCCGAGCCGAGATTGCGTTTGATCATGGAATTCACGGTTTCGACCTGCCAACTCTGGCCATAGTATCGTTTGTCAGCCTTGCGTTTGAATCGTTGTTGCATCAGGCGGCGGAACCACGTGGGAGCCGGCTTAGTGGTGGGCCGGCCAGCGTTGGGCGGGATGATCGACCGCACGCCCAACTCCTGTCGAGCCAGACGGTGATTGGCCTCCGAGTCATAACCGGCGTCGGCCATCGCGATGTGGATGTTGACCCGCCGCCGGGCGTCCCGCAGCAGTGGCTCGAAGAACGGTTGGTCACGCCATTGAGCGGGAGGCAGAGGCATGCATCGCCCGCTGCTTGACCAAGCTATCCTTGACGAAGATTCCAATGCCGATACCCGCGGAGTCTTGGATCGAGGGACCTCTGGGTATCCGATTCGGCATCGAGGATCTTTCGCAGCTGGGTGCTGACGTGTTGGGCGCCGCGTTCCTCCAGAATCGTGAGATGCTCATAAGCGAAGCACTCCTAGCCCACGAAGCACGATTCCGATTCACCTGTGCTCATGAGCTGGGCCATTTCGTCCTGCACGGCAAACTGGCCGTGGCCTTCCGTGACACCACGGCCGAGCCGCTATGGCGGGCCATGCTCGTGCTCATCTACACGACGGGCATCCGGCTTCGCGAACCGATGAATCTGACCTGGTCCGACATCGACTTCACTTCTGGGATCGTTCATGTGACCCGGAAATCGGCCAAGGCCTATGTGCAGGCGTGGACGCGCAAGGATCACGAACTGACCAAGTGGGGCCAAAGCGGCGTTTTCCGCAGAGGAAGGTTTTGGTAGGCGCTACACAATTGGCCGCAACATAAGGACTGGAAGAAGCGTTCCCGATAGGAGTCGAACCTATAACCTTCGGCTCCGGAGGCCGCTGCACTATGCAGGGAGAAAACGACCGAAAGAGCCGGTGCAAACAGGAGTTATGACGTCAGACTGGCTACCCCCTGAGCTTTACAGGGTTCCCAGGTTTTAGCAGGATTCCCATGGTTTACCAGGGATTCTCTGACAAGTCTGACGCAGTCACACCGCCGGCACGATGGTGAACGTGCTGCCCCAATCCGGCAACCAGCCGACGATCTGGTTCATCACGGCGAACAGGTTCGGCTGCCGGGTGCATTCAGCCCGGAAGAACTCCACTGCCTCTTCACGGTCAACATCGCCAGAGCACGGTTGAGGAAGACCGGAAGCCGGTGCCATATCGTGGTCTGCGCGGCCTTTGCCCGTAGCGTATGCCCAGCAATGGAACACGGCTCGGAATAGAGGAGCGTTAGAATCCTTCCTTCGGATGCATATTGCGGAGCATCCGATGGCAACGCTCACGCACGTCCGCGGCGAAGCGCCGGGCTTCGGCATCGGCAATATCCTGCAGAAGGACCTCCTGCTGCACGGCCTTGACGTACTGCCGGCATCGCGAGACCCGCTCGTCCTGGTCGTTGCCCAGGTCACGGATCTTGCCGATGGTCGCGACTTCGGAATACTGGTCCTTCTGCACCATGGCGATCAACTGCGGGATACGCTCCTTCCAATAGACTTCTGAGCCGGCTCCGTCGAAATTGTGACGGCCCATGTCGGCGTTGAGCCGCTGCACATGCAGCAGAGCCTTCTCGGCCAGCGGCCTGACGCTGCCACTGCCCGCCGCCTCCCGCTGGCAGAAGGCCGCCATGTCCGCGCCCCAGGTGCGATACTCGCGCAACCGATCGTGAACGGCGTGAACAAAGTACCACATCTCCTCCAGCGCCTGGATCAAGTGAGCCTTGGTCTTCGCATCCAGCGGCTCGTTCCCGCCGTCGGGACGATTCTTGAACTGGCGAGTAATCGGTGAGATGTGGTCATTCCACAGGCCGCAGGTGGCGTAGGAAAGGATCGGGCGATCGCCGCCGGCCGGCTGTGGCTTGACGCCTGCCAGGTCCAGCACGTACTCGCACGGACCCGTCCCCAGCGCCTCCCGCATCAGGTCCACCGGCGTGTACGCGGCCAGCGGCGTCGTCCTCACCCGGCCAATCGGATAGATGATGACCCGCTCGTAGACATGTGGCATGGTCACTGCAGTAAGTTTGCTGCCGCTCTGGCCGTCGCCCCGCTTGTCGCGCTTGGCTTTGTCCACGTAGAGGCACAGGCGGGCCTCATCGCCTTTGAAAACGGCCGGATAGATGAAGAAACTGGCCAGCGACTCCTGCCAGATTTGCGGCGCGTTCTCATCGCCCCGCTCCCACCAGTTCTCGGGCCGCACGTTGCTCGTAGCGGCTGCGAAACGAGCGTCCATCGGATCGGTGCCGCGCTCCCACCATCGGTTGGTCCTTGGGTTGCTGGTGCTCTGGAAGTCGAAGGACTGGTGCCGCGTGGGCCAGTCCGACAGGGTCTTGCCATCGGCCACGATGAAGTCGCCGCGCCAGCGGGCCTCGAAGGGCGGTTTCCAGGCGATGGGCGCGGGCTTGTAGCCCGGCATACCGCTCACTTCCTCATCGTGCCAGATGCCCTTCTGCTCCAGGATGCCGACGTAGACCGGTTTGTTCTGGAACTCGATCCGCGCGGCGGAGACACGGCGGGCCTGGCCCTCGCCACCCAGCAACAGGTCGACCTGCGGGTCCGGACCTTCCTTGACGGCCTTGCCGCCAGGCGCGGCCGCCTTGCCACGGGCGGGCAGTTTCAGGCTACCCGGCCAGATACACATCACGATCGTGTCGCCCCCTTCAAGGAATTGCAACAGGAAGTTCTCCGCGGGCACGCCGAGCCTGGGAGTCTTGAACTTCACCGGATCGAAGATCACGTCGTCGGCGAAGAAGTCGGGCAGGGCGACGTAGCGGGTGGCGGCTTTGACCTCGACGCTGGCTGCGTCCCGAACCGGGGTGATCTTGACGAACGGGCCGGAGCCAAGGGTGATTTCCACTTGGGCAATCCCTGCAGTGACCCGCAGGACCTTCTCACCCGTCTCGTCTTCAACCACTTGTGCCTTGCCAATGGGCTCGCTTTGCGCGGCCCCGTGCGACTGCAACACAATCTCCACACGGCGGGCAACACCAGCCGTCTTGGTCCAGAGCCCGACGCTGGCCTGGCCGGGCGTCGCCGTGATCCGGAGCGATTGGTTCTCCAGAGACAATTCGCCGCCTTGGCGCTGCGGGGCCTGTGCCCAAGCCGTCACGGCGCAGCTCCAGAACGCCACGACCGCCGCAAGTAACTGGATCATCTTCATGCTTGTATACCTTAGCTTCGACCCTCCGCCTGAGCCAGAAGTAAAGCGGAATCGGATTCGATATCACTACCCAGGTGAGCCGGGCCTGGTGGCAGGCCCAGGCACGGCCGGGGAATCGGCGTTGTCGGAGATGTGTACGCTGCCTTTGCTCGCGTTGGTGATACGGGTGGGGCCGGTGATGACATTGCCGGTGATCACGGCGCGGCGGACGGCCTCGCCCAGCGATATCTGCGCGCCAGCCTGGCGAAACTCGCAGCCGCGAACGAGAACAGTGCCGCTCTGAATCTGCAGGGCCGCCCGGCCGTCGCGGGCTTTCAGGTCCCACTGGACGAATGTGCAGTTGCTGAAGCCGACGGGCCCGCGGCCGGCAACCCCGGCGATCTGGTTACACGGGCCCCAGAAGGCACAGTTGGGGAAACGAACGGTGCTGTTGGTGTTGAGCGTAATGAAGGGGTCTCCATCTTCGCTGCCCGCGCCTTCGGTTATCAGGAACGTGGTGCCGTCGTCGGTGGGCTTGGGCAGACCGCGGTCGCGGATTCCGTTATGAGAGGGAACCGACTCCCAAATGCCGCGGAGGGTGACGGCGTTGGGAACGCGCAGATGGCCGCGGAAGAGGAAGTTGCCCCGAGGTGCTGCCACCACACCACCGCCTTCCGCGCTGGCCTTGTCCATCGCCTGCTGAAAGGCGGCCGTCGCGTCGGTCTTGCCATCGCCCATGGCGCCGAACTGGGTGACGTCACACTGGCCTGTGCCGGAGCGCATCGTGGTCGGCGCGGCCGGATTGGGCTGGCCAAAGGCCGTGAGCGGCAAGGCGAGGATGAGGATGCCCTGGAATAGTGTGCTTGTCGAGTCCATGTGACCTACTTTTGGTTTGTAGAGGCAATGAGCCAGCGACGCAGCTAATGCTACTTCCTCTCGGAGTCCGCCGCCCAAATCTCCTTGATGGTCTGCTCGGTATTGGAGCCATTGGGGCAGGCGTCGCTGCGGGTGTTGGCCCAATACCAGCGCAGCCCGCCACTGTTCCGCGCCGGAGTTATCACGCGGCTGCCGGGCATCTCCAGATGGCCGTTTGGATCGGTCTCCTTGATCCACTTCCAGGCATAGTTCAGCCACTGGTTGCGTTCGGCCTCGGGCAGGACCGAGAACCAGGTGATCTCGTCATAGCCCCAGGCGAAGATCGTACCCGCGCTCGACTGGCCCTGATTGCGGCCGCCGAAGTTGTCGAACTCGACCAGGTAGGGCAGGTGTTCGCCGGACCAGCCGCTCGGGGTAATGCCGCCCTTGCTCTTGAGGAAGAGCGCGTCCGTGTAGCCAACCTGCAGCTTGCCCTGCAGCGGCTGATCGCCGTCCTGGGCAATGCGCAGCGGGAAGGCGTGGGCATCAAACAGTAGCTTGCCATCTTTCAAAAAAACGCCGTTGGCCGTGTGGGCATCGCAAATCACAAAATGCCGGCGGGCGTGCGTATGGGCGTAGGCGCGAACCCGGTCGAGCATATCCACCCAGCCGACGTGTTGCCGGTCATTCTGGTCCATCAGGCCGATCTGGCCAAAGTGAATGGCCTCGATGCCCACATCGATATACTGGCTGCACAGGTAAAAGAACCACATGCGAGCTTCCAACTGATTCATGTCCGGGATGTTGCCGTTGCCCATGCGGTGGGTTCCGGTGGGGTATCCACCTACTTACCGACGAACTACAGTTTCAATGTCGAATGGGTCTCCACTATCTCCGGACATCACTGTGCCAGCCGTGCCAACGATGGTGAGGCCGACCCCGAGACTGGGCTCGATTCCAGCAGGCGAGGTCCAGATCCGGCGCCACTGGTCGCGGGACAGGGGAAGCGATCGGAACAGAATCGGCCGACTACCAACGGGTGATGGGAAGCTATCCTCGCCAGTTAGATCGAACACACGCGGCTCGGCCAGTCGCCCGCCCGTCCAGACGCTCAGACGCTTCTCAGATATTTCGATCGCGACTGGAGATTCGCCGACGAATCGCTCGATTTGTTCCTTCACCAGGTCCACGCCGGCGAGCCTGTAAAGCCCAAACAGGGCCGCGCTGAGAACTTGCGACTGCCCAGCGGAGGCGTGAAGCATCCACCCGGGTACGTCGATACCCGCCAGGATCCACCCGCTGTGCTGCTCGAAAGACAGCTGCGCGCTGGCGGGACTCAGTGCGTGGCAGAAGAGTTCGATGCTGATCCGTGTACAACACACCTTGACGCTTTCCAGCAATATGGGGGCGCTCTGCCACGCGGGATGCTGGTTCAGCAGCGAGATCAACTCGCGTTCGATGAAATGGGCGACCGCCTCGCGCACATGTTCGGCGGCCTCCAGTTGTTTGTGAATGGTGGAATGAGCCGCCTCCTCCGCGCGACCGGTGTCATGGGCGTGGCGTTGGGCATGGCGGAGGCGGGCAAAGAGTTTGGGAACGGTGCCGGAATGGAAACCTGGATGCAGCAGTCGTCGCATCGTTTCGCCGTGGCTGCCAATGGGAACAGGCTTGAGGGAAGGAGAGGCATTGGCGCGATAGAGCTGCCAGTTGGCGCGGAGTTCCCATGCCAGGAACCCAAAAATGCCCGGGATCACCGTGACGATCGTAGCGGCCATGGAGCCGGCCCGCACGGCGTTCAGCCCAAGCTGGTGCAACCCATCGGCCACCAATTTCACCTGGGGAAGCACGAGTTTGTGCGACACGGTAACGACCGGGAAATGCTTGATCGGATTGATCTGCGGCTCGACCAGCAGGTTCACCGCAAAACGCGTGAAATAGGAAAAGTAGAACCAGGGGACGCCGATCGCAGCCTTGGCGATGAACGCGGTGTTGCTTTGCCTGGCGCGGAAGCGCAGCCACTCATCGACGGCGTAGACCATGCGATCAAAATCTTCCAGCCGGCGCCGAAAAAAATGGCTGACGCGCAGAAAGAGATCGGCGATCACTTCCACCGAGAGGCGATTGGCCAGCCCCCCCAGCCAGTGAATGACCGCCTGCTCGAGAGCGCGTCCGGCGCGGATGTTAAACAGGATATTCGCAATGCCAAATACTCCGCTGGCCACCATCCAGCGCGTGCTCGGCGACGCTGTTCGAGGCAGCAACGATACAACGAAGAGTGCGACGCAGAGGGGCTTGGCGATGCCGCGCAGCAACAGCCGGACCGTGCGGCTTCTGGTAATCGAGAGTATCCAGGGATGCTTTGCCAAGCGACACGGGATGTCGATGCAGATGGACCAGAGGGCATGCCCGACGAGACGACATGCGCGGCCGGTGACGGCTCGAAACGCCGGCCAGTTCAAGACCCCGACCAGGATCAGGGCCAGGATCAGGACGTTGACGTTGTCGATCAGGAATCGCCCCAACGGAGCGCTGTCATACTCTTCCAGCCAACTCATCCTGATCCATTCGTGGCCGGTCAGCTTGCGGATAACCAGGAAGATGGTGTGATCGAGCGCCTCCATGATCAGGAACGATCCACCCACAGGCATGAGGAGGGTTCGAGTGAGAAAGCGACCGAGGCGCGTGCCGAAGAACAGAGAGCTGCCGCGCTGGAAGAACCGAAGGTAGACCTCCGCGCGATGGTAGACACCATCCAGGGAATCGGCCAGGCGGCGATCGATGCGGAGCAAAGGATCGCCGCCGAAGCTGCGAAGGGATCGCGACACATCATCGAACTTGATCTGGTTGCGGGCGATGCCATCGCGAAGGTCGCCGAACGTGAGAAACCCGCGATCGGCCAGGCGATCGATGAGTTCCTCGGTCAGCTTCTGGCGAGCCACCTCTTCGACGGCGTCCGTGGGATGCAACCCGCCTGCATCCAGGGTTTCGTTGATGACCGGACGCGCCGCCTGGCGCAGGCGGGATTCGACGTGTTCCAAGGCATCGTGGAGCAGTTGTGTCAACTCGCGTCGTTGCTGTGGCGCGAGCCTCACCCTGGAAACCCGGCCCAGGGCGGAACGCAGGGATTTGCCCATCAGCACCAGGCGCTGCCCGGGCTGGGGACGACACAGTGGACGGCGGCCGAACTCCAGCAGCCACAGCACGACGCCGACCGAATAGATTTCCTTCTCGTGGTAGACGCACACCTTCTGCAGGTCGTAGAGCAGTCTGGCTTGTGGATTCCACCAACCGCGGGCGCTATGGGCGAGGATGACGGTGAGAACCTCCCGCCAACCATTGGCCGCCTCCGGTACCAGTTGCAGAGCGGCCGTGAGCCGGTCGACGAGCCGATGCAAATCCTCGATGGCGGAATTGTAGATCGCCTTGTCATGGGATGCGGTGCGATACACGCGCAAACGCAGAACCGCGGCACCAACATCATTGCCGGCGGACGCGGCGTGCCGGGCTTTGGCCAGCAGTTGCGGGCTGCGTCGGGCATCGCGGGTAATTCGACGGCGCCCCGCGACGGGGTCGGGAAGTTGGCTGGCCTGGAGTTTTGACGAGAGCAGCAACTCCGTCTCGGCAACGGCATTATCGGCACCGGCGGCTCGGGTTTGTTCCAGAAGTTGTGCGGAATTCACGTCGGCCGACAGAGCGGCGAGGACGGCCGATGGATCCTGGATTGCGGGAAAGTAGACGGGCAGCAAATCAGGGCGGAAATGGTGGAACTCCAAGTAGACCGCCGCGAACTCGCGGTAGGTTTCCCGCTCATCCGCACCGTGGCCGAGATATCGTTCGCGATGCAGGACAAAGCGGGCCTCGTTGAAAACGCCCCGGCCAATTCGCTCGATTCGAGCGTGGACAGCGGCGACATCGCACGATGAGGCGGACAGCGCACGCTGGAATTCCGCATCCAGGCGCGCGTGGAAAAGCAGTTGCCAATAGTGCCGCAGCACGCGGGCGGTTGGTTGATGCTCACGCCCGGCGAATTCGGAGCGGGCAAGCAGGATCAGCACCGGAACGTCGGGCAAATCGGCGGAAAGCGGCAGGTTGTCATCCTGGGCCAGTTTGAGAAGTCGCCGGCGATCGATGAGGTGAATCTCGCGATGAGGCACAGCGAACGCCCCCACAGCAAATCCACGATCCAGTGCGATGATGTTCTGCAGCAGCCATGCGGGAACGAGTACCAGCGATGGTTCAACCTCGCGCAGTCTGGCTTCCAGCCAGAGTCGATTGTACGCCGACGTCGCTTCGCCCGGTCTGCCTGTTTGGGGTATTGTGGCCATAACGTCTTTGGAGCGCGAAATGCGTTGAGATAGTCTCGCTGGAGGAGGCGGATGTCAAACCAGTTCGGATTCGTTAGCCTCACGCAAAGCGATCAACGTCGGCGTTATCAATCTGGTTTGGAAATGACTGAAACGCACGCCAAATAGCAGCCATGCGAAGTGCTGGCGAATATCGCCGCCTGATTACCAAGATGGCCGAAATCGCCTCTACATGTTGGGGATGATCTCGCGATTGACCTTCAGATCGGTGCTGGATGTGTATGGGGTGGCGAGGTCGATCTTGAGGTAATTCTTCTGTTGGGGAAGGCTGCCGTAACTCGCAGCCATGACCACGGCGTGCTCGCCGACTCGCGCCAGACCGTCTCGGCACCAAGCCTTCGGGAGGGAAAGCAGAGGAGTGTGGCCGACCACCATCACATGGCTGTTCATCAGCTTGAGGAAGGCGTCGACGTCCTTGGAGTCGTAGGCGTGTTCTTCAGGTTGGGCATGGTCGTAGTCGGGGATGGGGCGGCGCCAGACGAGGTCGGCCTCGGATTTGGCGTCGCGCTGGGCAATGTCCTTGGGTGTCTTGGCACTGATCGCCGGGCCCGCATGGAGCGCGAGCAGGCCGTTGGCACAGGAAACGGCCAACGGGAGGGTTTTGAGGTATGCGACATGTTCGTCGGTAATGCGCTCGATGCAGTTCCACTGCCGGAAGAAGTCGCCGTCCGCGCTGTTGTAGAGGGCCCGGACGAGGCGGGCCTGGTTTTCGGGGGTGAGGCCGAGTTGCTTCTTCATGGCGTCGTGGATGCGGATGGCTTCGTATTCGTGGTTGCCGAGGATGAAGATCAGGCGGTCGCCGCCGGGGCCGGCCTGGATTTCGCGGACCTTGTCGAGCATGCGGACATCACCCCCATCTTCAGCCTCGGTGTCCAGCGGCTTCTTGTCGCAGATATCGCCGAGAACCAGACCGTACGTGTCGTCCGTGGATCTGAGTCTGGCGACGAGGTCGGTCTTCTGGAGCCAGCGGGCAAAGTCGGCGTGACGGGTATGAAAGTCGTTGGCAATGTACAGCGTGCCTTTGTTGGGCAGCGTCACCAGGGCGCCGTCAACCTTCGGTGCGGCCCCGGCCGGTGTCGCAGCGCCAGCAAGCCGGGGCAGCACGGCGCTGGCGACAACGGAGGCGAAGGACGCGTGGAGAAACGAGCGGCGGGAGATGGAAAAGGCGCGAGGCTTGTATGCGCGGATGGGAATCATAGTGCATCATCTTACGCGGTTGTTCTTGAGGCTATCCAATCATCGTCAGGACATCAAACGTGAGCCGCGGGACGCTTGATCGGTCGTTGGTGATTGAATAACTGAGCACGAGCCTTGGTGACGTGCGCTGGATGCCTGGGCTGCGGCTTTGGTTTGGCCTTGGGTTTGACTTTGGGTTTGGGTTTGGCCTTGAGCGGTGCGGCATGCTTGGCGACGGACGGGGGAACTCCCGTGACGATCGACGGGGCCGTCGCCGGCGGAAGGCTGATTGGCCGGGAATTCGCAAAAGCTGATGCAGTTACATCGCTGCGCGGCGGCGCCACTGGCGAGGGATGGGGCGTGTCCGATACGGCAAACGGCGATACCACGGAGGTGGGGCCCTGCGAGCCGTCTCGCGCATGCGTCAGGTTCGCGACGATGATGTCGAGATCATCGGTGTTGACCGTGGCGTTGCCATCGAGATCGGCATTGGCATCGAAGCCTGGATCGCCGCTGGTGAAACCGAGAGATTTGCGGACGACCAGCATATCCAGGGCATCCACCTGGCTACTGGCATCGGCGTCGCCGGCAAGTTTGAAGAAGCCGACCGCCGCGAATCTTCCGGTGCCGCGATCGCCGATACCGTCGCCATCGACATCGAGCGAGTTGCCGGCCGGGTCGGTGATTGAATCCGGCAGAATGCGCAGCTGATAGTCACCATCGGGCATGGCGACTCCCGAGAGCACAAGGGTGGCGACCTTGCCGTCGGCATCAAGCGAAATGGACCCACCGGCGAGGCTGACGGGACCGGAGCCGACGCGGATAAGTTGCAGGTCGGCGAGGTCAAGCGAAGTCGCGACGTTCTCACTGAAGCTGAACTGCACCTTGAAGATCGACGAATGTTGGATCAGGCCGTCGTTGATGATGGCCGGGAGCAGCAGTTGCGGCGGGGTCGTGTCGGGGAGCGCATCGCCAATGACTTGCACATCGTCGATGGTGACGGATGAGCCATCGGCGCCGAAGCCGAGCATGTCAAAATAGACGGTGAGTTGCGACCCGGCCGCAATGCCGAAGAGATCGATGTCGACCAGGTGAGGTTGCTGGAGGGAAATAGTGCCCCCGGGGGCCTTGCCGTCGAGGAGAATCCCCGCGGCAAAGGAGGCCTGGCCGGAGGCTTGGATATTCAGCAGCGCATCCGAACCGGCAAAGGCAGGGGCGACGCCCGCGACGGGCGCGAGCGACACGGCGTCAAGCAGCGCGACTTCAAACGCATCGGGCGGACCGCTGGGGTTGGCGAGGAAAGCGGCGCTGCTGAGCGTGAAGCGGAGGTGCCGGGCACCGGCGGGAAGTGTGAACGTCTGTGAGAGACCGGCGACGAGCGTGCCGCCTTCGCCCAGGACCGCGCGACCCGCGGCGTCTACAAACGTGTTGCCCCTGGCATTCCACCCGAAGCCAGTTGCAGCAGGATCGCTCACCGAGAAATTGCCGTTGACGAGCGAAGGGACGGGATCAGCCTGGACGCTGACGCCGCTGCTCGTCTTGGGTGTTGAGCCTGCGGCCGGCTTGTCGTCAGCAGGCACGGCGACCGGAACCGGGTTCGGCGCCAAGGCCGGAATCGGCGAGGCCGTGGGCGGGGATACGACAAGCGGCGATGTGGTGCCGGTGACTCCGGCACTCGGATTGTCGAAATTGTGCAGGATCGGCTCGCCGCCGGTCTGGATCGCGACGAAATCGTCGATGCCGTCGTCGTTGGTGTCGGTGTCGTTGAGATTGGTGCCAATGGCCAGTTCGATGTCGTCCGGGAGGCCGTCGTTGTCGGTGTCGGGCGCGGTGGAGCCGGTGTAAGAAGGGAGCGGCAGGTCGGTGACCTCGCCCTGCGACGAAGCTGTGCCACATTGATGTGACACGAGGCCGCTGGCGGGATCGAAGTAGATGATCTCGAACGGCTTGTCCGGTGGAACGTCCAGAGCGAAATTGCCTGCGGCGTCGGCTTTAGTTCGGGCGAGAAGCTGGCCAGTGAACGGATCGACAAGAGCGATGGCGTTGTTGGCGATCTGCGCCTGCGAGAGCAGATCGCTGATGCCGGTGGCCACGACATGGAACGTGAGCAGCGGGTTGGCGAGGTCGTCGGTGACGATCTGGAAAGTGCCGCGTTGCAGGCCGGGCTTCGCAGCAGCCCATGCAAGATCGAAGTCCAGCGATTGTCCCGCGGCGATGGTAAGCGGATTGGCGGGGCCGAAGAACGGAAGTCCGGCGAGGGCGAATTCGTTCGAATTCTCCTGGTTCCTGACAAGGTAAATATGGAGCGGCGCGCCGCCGGTATTGGTGATCGTGGCGAAATTGTCCGCGATGCGGGGAGTGCTGCCAATGCCGAACGCACCCAGATTGGCAACGTGCATGTCGATGGATGCCGCGGGAACGGCGGCAATGGTCGCGGCTGTAATCGGAATCGTGATGATCGATTGCGATGCGCCCGTGCTGACAATGCGAAGCGAGCCGGTGAAGTTCCCGACGGTTGCGGGGTCGAACGAGAGAGTCAGGGCAAACGTGGCGGCGGTGGGATCGGGGTTATCGATATCGATGGCGGGCAGCACTCGCGGCAACTGGATCGCCTGCAGCTTCTGGATCGTTACGCCCGCTGGTGCGCCCAGCAGTTCAATGCTGTCGATGGTGAGCGGCTGGCCGCCGTCATTGAAGAGATACACGGTGGCCGTCGTGGCTGAGCCGCCGGCAATGGTCCGCGGCAGTGCAACCGAAGCGACACGGACCGGCGACGACCCATTCAGGGTGACGGGCCGGTCGTAAACAGAGAGCACGCCGGCGATGGTGGCGGGATCCCGGTCTTCCAGGGGAACACCTTCCTCGCGGAACGCGTAGTGCTCGAGGCTGATCAGCGTGCTGTAGTGCGTGTAGGCGGCGGTCCACTCGGCATCGGTGGGTCCGGTTCCCAGCGCGAGCTTGGCCGCACCGGCAAGGGTATGGAAAGTCGCGACACTGGTCAGGCTGGTGTTGGCATCTCCCATGACGTCGCCATCACCCCACACATACTCATCAGCTTTCGTGTCGGTCGGGCCACGCATGTGCATCATGCCGATCAGGTGGCCAAGCTCGTGTACCATCGCGTTGGCAACGCGAATCGGGAAGACGTCTGTTACAGCCAAGGCACTCGGTGCGATGCGCGCAGCCTGATAATCCATGTTGAAGACCAGCCCGCCGAAGGGTGGGAAACCGGGACCGACGGCTGGATCGCTGTAGCTGTTATTGATCTCATTGGCGAATCGGAATTCCTCCTGCAGCACTGAGGTCCTGCTACTGGTGGCGACGTCCGCAAGGAATTTTGTCTTCTCGAAATCGACGCTGTTTCCGGCGGCCGACGAGGGCGTGAGGGGCGTGGTTCCATTTATCAACGGCGTGTCAAACACGAAAGGAATGCCGACGCCGGTTGCGGAATCAAGGAACACGATGGGGTTGATTCCGCCCGGGTTGAGCAGGGCGTAGACCGCCAGCGCCTGGGCTTTGATGCTGTCGTATAAGGTCTGCACCAGGGGAAGAAACCCCGGCTCATCGCTGCGAAGGTCTCCCGGATCGGCGCTGTCGGCAGGAACCGCACCGACGAATTTGGTGATCGTCTTGTCGGTGCCGTTAACGTTGAACTTCTGGGTGGGATCGCGATCGACCAGAACCTTGATGGAATCACGGAATCCGGCGAACGGGAAGAGGATCTGCTGCTGCGGGATGGCGGTACCGTGCAGCGTGATCTGGCCGATCTTGTTCGCCGCCGGGCCGGGATCAACGATCGCCGCGGTGTCCTGGCGCAGCTCGACGGAACCGAAGGCGGGCAGGTGCGATGGATCGAAGACGAGTTCGTAATCGGTGGCCGTTACCTTGTTGAACTTGAAATCCGTGTTGGCGGTGGTTGCGAACGCGTTCAACTGCGCATCGACCGGACCTACGAACGCGAGCTTGAGCTTGTTGCTGGCAAAATTGGGTCCGTCCGCGAGTGTCTTGACGAAGACGAGCTTGCTGAAAGGATCATCGCCAAGCAGCGGAGTGTTGTTGGCGAAATCCAGCGTAAAGGAGCCCGCGTCGTTGACGAAGAAGTGATCCGCCAGATTAGCCGAACAGACTGGAGGCATGGCACTGGGCATGATGGACAGCCCGCCCGGCAGGCCGGTGGTGCCGATCGGTCCGTTGGTTGCGCCTGGCGGGATCTGGAAGAACGGATTGCCACCGGCATCAAGGGCCGGCAGGCCATTGGGCTGGCGGGCAAGTTGGAAATTGGCGCGGGCGTAAATCGCCGGATTCAGATCGTCGACCGGGAGCTTCATGAGCGTTGCCGCGGGCGTGTTGTTGACGGTCTGACGGATCTCGTTCACGTCGAAGATGAAAACCGCACTGGAGCCGCGATAGGCGGCATAGAGATATTTGCCATCGTTGGACAGGACCAGTTCGCTGAGAAAACTCAACGGGATCATGCGCGTGGCCGCGACCAGCTTCGGCCCGCCGTTGAGGCCAAGCGGATCGACGATAATGCCGATGTTTCCGCCGGCCGGCTGGTAACCGGGAGCCTTGAAATTGCCGATGTCGGGGTCGTGCGAGTCATCGTCGGGAACGTAGCGATTGAAAGCTGATGCGAACCCGAGCGTGCCGTCGGGTGTGACCACCACGCCGGCCGGATCGTTGACATCAAAACTGTCGAAGATCGTCCCCAGTGTCATCGGTGTGGGTGGCAATAGTGTGAAGGTGGTTTCCGCGTCGTCCACAGTGATGACGTTGTAGCCAGTGGCGTCCACCAGCCGGTCGGTGTAGAGAATGTGATTTCGATCCGGCGAGGTGGAGACGCCGTAGGTTTCAGCGCCGCCATCGACGGTGGCCATTTGTGCCCAAGTGTCGATGGTGCCGGAAATATTAACGACGATGATTTGCCGTTGCCCAGGGCCGGATCGCGCTTGAAGATTGTCCGCGCGGGGGCAGCGACGTAGAGGCGTTTGCCGGTGAGGCTGACGGCGAGGCCGCGCAGGCCTTGCGGGGCGGGCGCAACATTGATGGTGCTGACCCATTGGTTGAACGTCGAGGAAGTCGGGTCAACGTCGATGACATAGATGCGGCCCCCCTGCCCGTCGGTGACGAAAGCGTATTGGCCGGTGGGTTCGATGGCGATGGCGAACGGCGCAGCGCCCGCCGGCAAGGTAATCGAATCGATGACGGGCGTGCTGCGGTCGGCATCGACCTGCTGCAGTGCCTGGGCATCGAGCACGGCAACGGTGTGCGTGAATCGCTCGGTGACATAGACGCGAGTGGTGTCCGGCGTGACGGCCGACCAGCGGGAGTCGTCCTCTGGCGTCGTGGGATTGAGGCCGATCCGGGCAACGAGCTGATTGAGGTTGGGGTTGGCGATGAGCGAGCCGGGCGTGGGTCCGGGCACCGTGGGCGCCGCATCAATCACAGCCACCCCTGGGCCGTGCCCAGGGGCGAGAAAACGTACTCCGCCGGCACGGAGACGGAAACGGGGTTGCTCGCCTTGTCGTTGGGGACGACCCAGGCGCCTGCCTTGTTGCGGCGGAAGCCGGGGCGCGTGACCGTGATCCGCGAAAGCCCCAGCACGGTGCCCTGCGGCACGCGGACGCGGATCGTTGTCGGTGTCGCGCCGGGGAGAATGGTCCCGAGCACGGTCACGCCGGCTGGCATGCGGAAGATGACGCGCAGATCGTTGATATTGGAACCGGCCGCGGGTGCGCCGGGATAGGGATTGGCATAGGTGAACCGTCGACCCGTGAGTGTGACCACGGGGCCGTCCGTGGCGTCAAACGCGAACGAGGCTTCGTCGATTGCAGGAGCGTCCGTCACGAGGCCACCGGGCGGTGGCGCGTTGTCAATCGTGGCGTGGATTGTCGTAACCTTGCCCGGATTGGCCTGGATGTTCTGCACGTTGACGATCGCCGGCTGGTGACGCTTTCGCCGTCACTGACGCTGAACGTGACGGCGTATTCTCCCGCCTGCCCGGGGCCCGGCGTCCACCGGAACGAGCCGGTGTCGGGATCGAGCACCGACCCTTGCGGAAGACCGGCTGCGGAATAGTGCAGTGTGTCGCCTGCATCCGGATCGGCGCCGGCGAGCGTAAACGCCAGGGTACTGGCAAGCACAACACTGTGGCTGGAGACCTCCAGCGTCGGGGCTCGATCGACGTTGTCGATGTGGACAAGGAC
Organism: Phycisphaerales bacterium; assembly: GCA_025361735.1. GTDB lineage: Bacteria > Planctomycetota > Phycisphaerae > Tepidisphaerales > Tepidisphaeraceae > JANYKD01. Next base: position 8,555 of record JANYKD010000131.1, on the reverse strand, counting down.
ACTGATGCTGTCGCTCAGGCCGCCGGGATCCGTCGCTGTGAACAAAAGCGTATAGTCGCCGGCCTGTGTAAAGTCCGGCGTCCAGAGGAATTGTCCGGTGTTGGCGTCAAATCTCGACCCCACGGGCAGGCCGGCTGCTGAGAGCACGACGGACTCGACATCAATGTCTGTTGCCACAACGGTGAATTGGAGTTGTGTGTTCTCCCGGCCGGATTGCGGGACCAGAGGCGTGAGCACCGGGGCTTGATTGGTGTTGGTTACCGTGATGCTGATAGTCTCGGATACGGCGCGGTTACCGTCGGTGGCGCTGAACTGAATGCCGGCGTAGAGGCCGGCCTGAAAGAGAGTCGGCGTCCAGGTGAACATCCCGGTTGCCGGGTCGAACGCCGCACCGGCCGGGAGATTCGTTGCGTCATACGTAAGAGGATCTCCGTCGGGGTCGATGGCCTGCAACTGGATCGCCAGCGTTTGGTCTTCGGCGATCTGCCGGCTGGTGACTGGCGCGAGCACCGGGGATGTATTGACCGCGCGGACGGCGAGGTGGATGGTCCGCTCATCCGAAGCGACGTTGGCCGACACGCCGTTGCCGCTGTCGCTGACGTGGAATGTGATCGTGTACGTGCCCGCATCGGCAACGGCCGGCGTCCAGGAGAAGATCGCCTGGCCATAGATCGGCGACGGTGTGAGCGTTGCCCCGGTCGGCAGGCCGAGCGCGCTGAATATGAGGGGATCCTGATCCAGATCGGACGCTTTGACCGTGAAGCTGATCGGTTGTCCGATGATGGCGACCTTGTCGCCGATGACCGCCAGTTTCGGGGCTTCATTAGGTGCGTTCGCCGTGAGCACAAAGCTCGCAGTCCCGGAAAGTGCGGCCTTGGGTCCGCCGCCATCCCCATTGTCCGTGGCGCTGACCGTGATCGGATAATTGCCGCGATCATTCGGGCCTGGATTGAACGTGATCGTGCCAGTTCCATCACCATGATCGACGAGGGAGGCAAAATGGGGCAGACCTGAAGCGCTCAAGACGATCGGATCGCCATCAGCGTCGTTGGCGCTGACGTTTACTGTGAGTGTCTGGCCGCGGTCGACGGATTTGTTCGCGATGGGCGCGACTTCCGGGGGCCGATTGGCGTTGGAGATGGTGAGCGGCACATCCACATTCGCCGTCAACGGTACGCCCGTGCCGTCCCCATTGTCGGTGGCGGTCACATGCAATAGATAATTGCCGGCCTGCGAATAGCCGGGCGTCCAGTCGATCACAAGCGTCTGCGGATCAAATGTGGCGCCCGGGGCAGCCCTGTCACCGTATAACTGACCGACGGCAGCACGGCGTCCGGGTCGACGTTCCCCACCAGGCCCGGAGCAGGCGGGTCGAAGAGGGGATTGTCCGGGTCGAACGCGAACGTCTGAATCGCGAGCCGCTGGCCTTCAAACGCCTGGAACGATCCCATCGCCTCAAAGGTCGGAGGCGCGTTGACATTCAGCACGGTGATCGTTGTCGTCTGCGTTTTGGAATGCTTTCCATCGCTGACCGTGAATGGAATTTCGTACACGCCGTGCTGGGTGAAGGCGGGCGTCCATTCGAAGACGCCGGTGGTCGGATGAAGCGTAGCGCCGGATGGCAGCTTCAGGCTGCTGAAACTGAGGGGATCGCCTTCAAAGTCATGGGCGGCCAGTTGAATCCGCACGAGATCGCCTTCGCGAACGGTTCGATCGGCGGGGCGCGTGAGTGTGGGCGCCTGGTTGCCCGGGGCGATGATCAGGGTGAACGACCGGCTGACGTCGTGCAGGCCGTCGCTGACGAAGAGCCGGACATCGGGGTACGTGCCGGCGGCGTCGAAGGCGGGAGTCCATTGCAACACATGCTGAGCCGGGTCGAATACTGCGCCCGGAGGCAGGTTGTCGGCCCAATAGATGAGCGGATCGCCGTCGGGATCGGTTGCGTTCAGCACCAGTTCAAGCAACTGGCCTTCCCTGCCATCGACAGTGGTCGGCCCGCTGCTTACCTGCGGCGCACGGTTCACGCCGGCGACTGCCAGCGTAAACACCTGCTCGGCATAGCCGCCGCGGCCATCGTAGACGCGCAGAATCACATTCGCCTGCTCGGGGCTGGCGAGGGTGGGCGTCCATCGGATCAGGCCGGTGGCCGGGTCGATGGTCATCCCGTCCGGAGCGGCATAAAGAAAATAGGTGATGATGGTGCCGTCGGGGTCATGTGCGGCAACCTGGTAGCTGAACGGCAGCCCAGCGGTGGCGTTCTGAGGTGGAACAGAATCGATCGTCGGCGCGACGTTTGCCGTCGGCAGCGCAAAGACGCCGTAACCGAAGTTCGCCCGGCCGCCGGCGGGATTGGGGATGGTGATGGTACGCGTCGTGGTGACCTGGTTTGGCTTGAAAACACCGCCGGCCAGATCGGTCCCGATATCCAGCAGGAACAGGCCGTTGTTGCCAGGCAGCGCACCGATGGGTTGTCCGGCAAAGAAACTGACCGGATCAAGCACCAGCGTCAGCGGAACGCGCAGATCGTTGGTGGAGATATTGGTCACGCGCACGTCGTAGGCGACGGTGCCGTTGGCGCGATCGGAGCGGCTGTTGAAGAATTCCAGCCGGACGATGCTGGAAAAATCAGAGATGGCCGTGAAGTGCGAGGTGAAATCAGTCTCGAGCGGAAGCGATTCGGCGCTCTCAATTTGCTGGCTGACGTGAATCGTGAACTGGTCGGGCTCCGGCGTCTGGAAAGAGAGGATCGCTGTCCGCGTTGCCGGGTCATAACTGATTGAGGCAATGCCAACAGACGTCCCGGCACTGCCCGTGATGGCGTAGTTGGCCGGATTGAGAACGGAATTGTCATCGTCCGGCGTATCGGCAAGCATGTCGCGGTCGAAGCTGATGGCGATGGACGTGAGTGGAAGCGCCGCCAGCGCCAGATCCGGCGGATTGACGCTCACGACATGGGGTGCCAGCAGCGGACTGAGCACATCAATGTCGTGCGACTCACTCAAAAGAACCTGGCCGCGCGACGTGGTGCGCACGATGTCACCACGGGTGCCGCCGCGGGCAACGGGGACCGTGTGAAGTGTCGCCAAGTCGACCATGATCAGCTCGGTGGGCGCGGTACGCCGCGAACCGGCGTTGTTTGAAACAAACAGAAGGCCATCCAGCGTCGTGCCCGGGAGGCCGAACGCCAGCGAATCGACCGGGCTTGCGAAGTGCAGCATCACATGAAAATCGGCCTTGTTGTCAAATCGGACAATGTCGCCGCGCTGCGGCCAGACAGCCGCCCAGAGCTCGCCCGCGGGTGAGAATGCCATGTTGCCCACGCGCAGATCGGAATAGTGCCGGAACGTGCTCGTGGTCGGATTGAATATTTCAATGCCATCGCCGGAAGAGACGTGGATCTCGCCCGTCGTCGGATGAATTGCCACTGTTTGGGTGATTGAATCGCCAAACTGGCCAACGATCGCAAGCGTGGCCGCATCAATCTCCAGCAGCGGCCCGCCGCCGGTGGCGGCCCAAATGTGTCCCTGGGAATCGAGCGCCACATCAAAGATCGGATAGGGCAGCGTTGTCACTGGATTACCGGCCGGGCCGCCTTCGGCGCCAAATCGATACAGGCTGCCGCGATTGAGCCCGCCGCTGGCGATGACGCTCCCGTCGGGCATGGGCAAAATCGCCATGGAGGCGATCCCCGCATGCGAGGGGGTGATGCCCGTGGCAAACGACTGGGCGGTGAACGGCCGGAATACTGTGGTGAACTCCGGTGGCCGCGTCAGCGGTGCTGTCGCGGGCACCTGGTTCTGGGTCTGGGTGAAGATCGGATTGGTCGACGGCGACGGACTCGCGTCGGCGGGCGGGCCGAGATCCTGTGAGGTGGCATCGACGGACGGCAAACCGCCGAGGTTGGCGCCAGAGCCGTCATCCGGCGTGGAGGTACCGAGCGGCGGCTGTTCACGATTTCCGGCCAGGTCCGTCGCCAGCGCCAGGAACTGATAGGTATGTCCAAGTTGACCGTTGTAGATCCCCTGTGAGTCGGTGGATTGCTGCAGCCAGATGGCAAAATCGCCGCCATCCTCCGAGACATAAACGGTGACCCCTTTCACGCCCGATCCGCCGGCATCGTCCACAGCGTTCCACTTCACCAGGTAATCGGCCGAGCCTGGCGAAAGGAGCGTGGCGGTCAGCGTGGTCGCGGGGGCGGCGCCGTCGATCACCTGGTCCAGCACCAGGGTGTCTTCCGGCGCGGAGGTGTTACTAATCACGCGAGCCTGAGCGGAAATGTGAGTGCCCGTCGCCAAGCCGGTGCGCGGCGTTGCGCTGTAGGTGACGAATCCCACACCGGCGTCGCTGGCGTCGTTGGGTGGGAGCAGACCGCTCAGCCCCGTGTTCATCACCTCGCCCGGGTCCGGGTCAATGGCCTGGAACAGCCAGGAGACGACGTTTGACTGCACATCAACGCCCGCGGTGACGCGGAGAATGAACCCCTTGGCGTTGCGGAAGTCAAAATCGCCCTGGAACACACCGCGCGAGACCGGCAGATGGATGGAGATATCCCCGATCTGCATATCCCCGAGCACGAAGGTGCGAGGATCAATATTCGGGTCAAGCTGGGTGACGATACGTAGCTCCGTGGGCACCGAGGAAGCCGTGGAGGGGTTCTGGAATCTGATCGTGTAGGGCAGGGCCTGGTCCTTGGGAAGGAACTGCTGCGTCCCGTACCCCAGCGGCCCGATCACCGTCGCCTGATGGCCGCCATCCGTAAGGCTTTGGAGGAACTGCAGGAATTCCGGCGGCGGCGCGTCGATCAGACCTGGATCGAATGTCACCTTGCCGAAGGGCACGTAGATGTTGAACGCCTCGAAGACCGTGCGCCGACTCTCGTGCAAATCGAAGAGCCCGGCATCCGGTACGCCACCTGAGCCGAGGAGTGCGTCGTTGTTGCCGTACCATTTGCGCGCCTGCGCAAAGAACGACGGCAGATCGCCGTTGGAGATAATCTGTTGTCCCGCCGGGCCAGCAAGGATGCCGGCCGAGAGCGTCGCCATCAAGCTGATGACCGTCGGATCTTCACGCACCGTCGGCGGCACGTCCACCGCGCGCAACAAGCCGGCCTGCGCCAACGCCATGAGATACAGCGAATCCCAGGCGACCGGATCCGACGCCAGCACCTGCAGCGCCTGCGATGCCGTTGTGTCAGCCAGGATCGCCGAACGCAGGCCTTCCGCCGAGGCAGTCTGTTGCGCGATGAACTCATCACGCGTCAGCGGCGTCGCCGAGGCGGTGATGTGGAAACGAAACATCCTCGTCAAACGCATCATCCAGCGCATGCGGATTGGCTGCGAGAATCTCCTTGAGCCCCGGATAGGTGAACGCAGTGAAGCTGAGCCCTGCGAATTGCTCCGCCGGAAGATCCACCGCGTACCCGGGGGCGAGGATCTCGCCCGTGGTATTGGTTTGCGAAGTGATGTCAGCCCACGGTACATCCCCAACGTTCGCCGTCCCCCGCAGGTTGGTGCTCATGACCACATACTTCAAGCCAAAGACTTTGGGATTCGTCCCCAGTTCCGGCAGACCGAATGTGAAGTTCACATAAGGCAGGTCGACATTTGTCAGATTGCGGACCGAGAAACCGTAAAGGCCAACATCGCCGGGGAGGATGACTCTCGGCCCGCCCAGCCCGACTGCCACCTCCGGCTCCAGGGCGCGCTCCACAAGATACCGGTAGGGCACGACGGCCTCCTGCCCGTCGGGATTGATGACCGATACGTCGTAAAGACCGTGGGGCGCGGTGCTCAGGTCGAAGATAGCGATGATCTTGGTGCTGTCGATCACCTGATATTCGACGGGCTCGAGTTCGGCGATGCCGGGGCGCACCAGCTTGACGATGGCGTTGGGTGAGAACTGTGCACCCCGAACGGTCATGGTGACCCAACGGCTGTCGCCGCCCTGGTCGGGCGAAACATCGGTGATTGAGAGCGGGGCCAGATCCGCGTACAGCGTAATGGGCGTGTTGGCTGTCGGTTCAGCGTCGCCGCTTACGAGGAGGTAATACGTCCCCGGCAGCGTTGTAGGCAGCGTCAACGTCTGGTTCGGCGCCCGTGGGCCGGTGTACGTTGCATCGTAGACCGCCGCCGTGGGCGCGTCGTTGTAGCGGAGGAACAGTTCGTTGGCCGCGGTGTCGGCGGCCGTGGTGAGATCGACACGCAGCGTCGCTCCGGCCGGAACATCGATGCCATACAGCCGGTCCTGCGCCGTGTCCAGGTCGGTATCCAGCGGTACGCCGATCTGCAGCGGATCGACCGTCACATTCATCGACGACGCCGAGGCGGTTCGATTGTTGGCCTCGTTGGCGCCTTCATTCACTTCATTGAGGATGTCCGGCCGGATGATCACGCGATACGTTCCCGGCGTCGTCGGCGGCAGAACGGTATTGAGCGTCAACGTATAGAGTTCATTCACCGCCAGTGGACCGGCGGGCGCCGGAGCATTTTTCTGGCCGGTGTACCGTACCTTGCCGAGCAGCTTGTCGCCGATGTCCCAGACCGCATCGGAAGACAAATACGCGGCGTCGCTCCAGGAGCCCGCCGCAGGGAAGCCCGCCGCGGTGGTCGCGGTCCAGGTGACGGTCAACGGATCGCCGCTGTACGCGCTGGCCGGGATGACGATGCTGCTGACCTGCAGGTCCGACGGCGGCGGCAACTCGATCAACAGAGGCTGCGGGCTGGGCGAGGCGTTATTGCGCTCGTTGTCGCCCTCGAAGACGTCCGCCCTGGGCCTGTCGTTGAATCGCACCGGATCGGTGACGACAAATACATAGAACGCGCCGGACAGATCCCGCGGCAGCGTGATGGTGTCATTGACGACGTACGAATTGCCGGCGTTCACAATGCCGGTGTGACCGACCTCGTCGATAAACCGATCGGAAGCAAGGTCCAGGAACTGATCGCGCGAGAGGTAGATCTGATCCTTCCACTGATTCTGCAACGCCGGCGTCGGTCCGCTCCCGCTGTTGGTGACGGTGAAACTCACGTTCACGGTTTGCCCCACCAGGGCGCTCTGCGGGATCTGCACTTGCGTCACGCGCAGATCGGGCGGCGCGGCCAGCGTGATGCTCATCGGTGCGGCGGTGATATTGTTCCCCTCATCGCGGAATTCGCCCACGCGGGCCATGGTTTGGTCGACCGCGAATTCGAAATCCACTCCCGGCCCACCGGGAGGAAGCGAGCCGGTGATGTTCGAATCGGTGAACACCAGCACATGGAAGTCGCCCACGACCCCGTCCGGCAGCGTCGCCTGCAATGACTGCGTATAGCTGTCGCCGGCGGCCAGGATGCCGCCGTGTTCGACCGTGCCGATCAACTGGTCGCTCGTATCCAGCGATGGATCGGCCGAGAGGTAGATGCGGTCGTACCACTTCGATTCGCGTGTGGCCCGGGTCCCGATGTTGCTGACGGTGTACGAGATCGGAATCGTCGCGCCCGACAGCGGCGGCGTCGCCGGTGTCACCAGGTTGGTGACTTTCAGGCCGGCTCGCGATAGGTCACCGGCATGGGAGCCGAGCCGCGGTTGTTGTCGGTCGCGCCTCCCTCAAAAACGGTGTGCGAGAACGTCTTGAGATCGGACGTGTTGCTGCCCCGGATCGGCTCGACGTCGTCCGAGTCCGCGTAGACATAGATGTAGTACTGGCCGCCGATGCCTCGCGGCAGGGTGACGATTTGCTGCGACGTATAGCTTTCTCCGGACGCCAGCGAGGAGCCGGGCGGGTTGGAATGAACGGCTGATCCAATCACGATTGCCCGGCCGGGAATGAATGTCGGATCGGGTGAAATGAAGACGTCGTCCGACCAGTAGCGTGTCCCGCTCCAGACCGCGGCCCCCTGCTTCTTTACCGTCCAACTGATCATCGCCTGTTCGCCAGACAAACTCTGGGCCGGCGCCGCCACGGATGTCACCTGGAGGTCTGCGGGGGCGATTCCAACAGATGTTGGCGCGACGCCGGCGCTGTTCTGCTCCAACGGGCCTTCGAAGACTCCGCCGCGCGAGTCGGTGACGACGATCAGAAACACGCCACGCGGGGTCGGCGCAAGATCGATCGTCTGGGTCTGTGTGTAGCTCTGTCCTGCGGCAAGCACCCCATTGTGGGGGAACTCGCCCAGATCCCACTCGTGCGAGTCCGATGCATTCAACGTCGGTGAGTCGGAGAGCACGACGTGGTCAAACCAGGAATCCGTATTGGCCTCGCTGGCGCCGTTATTTGCCACGGTCCAGGAGAACGTAAACGGTCCACCCGCCGTTGCCGTCGCCACCGGATTGACCGAGGCGACTTCCAGATCGGCCGGCGGCCTCAGTACGACCGTGATCGGCCGGGCTTTGTAATTGTTGTTGTCGATCTCGTTCGGGTCGTCCGGATTGATGACGTTGCTGAACGTATCCTCGGTGACCTGGTCGTACGCGTCCGACCAGGCCGTACTAAACGACCACCGGCTAAAGCCGGTGGGTTTGAGGAGCAACTGAAAGTTGCCACGCGGCTGAAGCCGCCTGAAGCACAATCTGGCCGG
>JANYKD010000566.1 GCA_025361735.1 Phycisphaerales bacterium | reverse complement strand
ACGCCATAAATGCTTCAATCACTCGTCGGCGAGCGTCTGCCCGCGTCGTCCGTGCCGGCATCCTTTCCTCCTTGAAGTTGATGATTCCCTCTATCGGCTATGCCAGCCTCAAAACATGCCCGCCGATTCTGTCATGCACCCAATCCCACGGTGCAGGCGATAGGGCGCGTTGTCGCAAGCCGATTGAATCCCCTAAACTATGACGTTGAGCCACCATTCCGGACTCTAGGAATGCAGCGGCTGCCGCTCAAATATGTTGGGCGGCGAAATGTCGCGAATCTCAAATCGTATATTGATGCGAATAATGTCATCGATATGAACAACGCCCCAGCGGGCTCAAGAACAAATGCGGCGGGATATGCGCGAAATAGTCCGTGGTTCTGGCGCCAAATGCTCAAGGAGTATCCAGAGATGTTCAGCGAGACCAATAGAGAGATGATCGGACGCGGAAGAGCCCCAATGGTGGATGATGTCTGGATCAAAGCGAATCCAAAGCATGCGTCGTTTGCAGGCGAATCGTTGGAAGGCGATGTCCTCATTCACCACCATATCAGACAGGGCCGATATGCCAGCGGTCTCCCGCAACGAATTCATCGAGCGGGACACGGTACCCTACACCCAGAAAGGTAATGTATGATTGCAAGCGACTTTGTCAAAGCTCTAACGGAAACGGCTCCGTCTATCGACGCCCTTCGACGCCGCGGGCTTTCGGAAGCCACTGCAATTCGTGTGTGCCGAGGATTCCTATGTCCTCAGCGGGAGATCCCGCTTCCGATCTCCGATTCGAATGAGGTGTTGAAACTCATGAAATACTGGGACACCCACAATATTGAAATCGGCGCACTACGTCTGTTGGATAAGCCGGTTAAGTCGCAAATCGGTATCCAGGTCGGCGTGGTTGAAGCCGATCCGCTGATCGTCTCCAACGCCGACGGAGGACTTTTCACGGAGGAGTTTGGCGTCGCTGGCCATGTTCTCTGGGAGGTCGCAGGCGACACAGCTAGCCTTCTGGCGGCGTTGGTGGTAGCGGCAAGATTCCTGGAGGATCGCGGTAGTGGCAAGATTGGATGTGATGATTTTGGAGTCGCAAGAGCCGCTGCCCGAGAATGTGCGACGCTGGCGGGCGGTGAGAAGTATTCCGATTTCTACACCATGCTGCTGGGAGCCGAACCATGAGCAGTGTGGTCAGACCGTTCAGCCGACATAAGCTGACGGATGTGCCGGCGTACGGCCTGAGCAGTGTCTGGTCGGCATACGGACGAGGCGAACGCCTACGCGTTCAACGAGAGCAACCCGGCCAATAAGCAGTTGTGGACGGGCAACCCAACGAATGCTCCGGTTCGAAATGCGTCACAGGTCGTGGCGTCGGATGCGTCGACCAGTGCTTGGAGCTACATTGGCGGCGAGACGCTCGCGTCGGCCTGCCGCCGTGGCAAGGCCATCGGCGGGGCTGTCAAGGAACTGGGATTCATGGTCGCGGACGGCTTCAACGACGCCGCCTATGTCCTGACCGACGGGGAAATCGGCTATCGCGGGCACCTCAGTGGCATGGAGAAGGCGTTCGACCGTGGCGATGTCAAGTTTGGCTTCAACGCCCAATACGGCCACTTCGTTCACGAGACCTTTGCCAATGCCTACACGTTTGGCGTGGCCGATCAACTCAAGGCCAGCATCGAATATCGCTCCGGTGCGATTACCGATGAGGAGTTTGCCGATCGGCTGGCCGTGACCGGCGCGTTCCAGGCCGCACCATTGGTGACCAAACCGCTGGCGCGGGGCGTCATGGCCGTGGCCCGACCAGCACTACGCGGCTTGGCGAATGCCGGTAACGAGTTCTTGGCGGCCGTGGCGGAAGAGATTGCCACGGAGCCGCAGGGGCGGAATAACCCGGCGCTGTACGGCAACTTGAAGAGCAGTGGCAGGGTGGCGCTGGGCAGGAAGGTCGGACCAGCGGATTTGAAGTTGAACGCAGACGGTCGCTGGTACGATCCGCAAACCGGCCGGTACGACATTCCCGGTCGAATCGGCAAGGTGGACCCGCCAACACATCTGCTTGGCCCTGATGGGAAACCCAATGTGCCGTTTGGCAATGCCACCCACGAGCTGATTGCTGATTGGCTGAGGCAGCAGTACAAAGGCGTGAATGTGGAATTCAAGTTTCAAGTGAAACCCAATCAGCGGGGCGTTGACGTGACCGTCCTAAAGGACGGTTGGCGTCAGACGGGGTTTAAGTTTGCTGAGATTAAACCTCGGAGTACGTCAGGCCAGAGCGCAATGACGCGACAGGTTCGGAATTGGGTCAAGGGGGGAAAGGTCAATTCATGGAACAAGGTAAAGGCCATCACCTACGATGCTGATGGCAACATCTACATCGGCTGGTAACACGTAACTGGAGTAATATGAGCCCATCAGAAATGCTAGTTGCCGGGCGATACAGGGAAGCCGCCGCGATTTACGAAACGCGAATCAAGAAACGCCCGAATGATGCCGGTACCATCGCGTGTTATGGAGATGCGATGCTGTGCCTTAGGCGATTCTCGCGGGCTGCCGACTGCTATCGACATGCCACCGCTATCGAGAGCGAGACACTTGGAGGCTCTCAACCGTACGTCGAACATGTTGGCGTTGCCTTGTGGCTTCACGGACGTCATCAAGAAAGCATTGAGATCTTGCGATCGGCCGTTGACGGCATAGCAGATGGCTCGATCGAGTTTGCCGATATCGCCGGTGGGGTCACCCAGGGACTGCTACTATGGTATGCTGGTGTGACTGCTGGCGACAACACGGCTCGTGACCACGCTTTGAGCTATCTTCGCAAACTTGCGAAACAACCGCGAATAAAGTATTGGCCGGGGCCAGCCGCGCTGTTCGTACTTGGAAGGAAATCGCCCACGACAATTCTCCGGGCACTTTGTGGAACGACAGATGTTGAACGGGCAATGATCGACGCCCGGAGCGATCTCGGGAAGCGCCGCGAACTGGTGCAGGCATTGTTCTACTTTGCCGCGAAGCAGCGCGCCGAAGGTGGCGAGGACGAGTGCCTCGCTGGCATGCGCGCATGTGCAAGCTTGGCCAATCCGGTTGTGGAGTTGGAATGGTATCTGGCTCGAGCAGAAGCCGAGGGCGAGATAGGACCGCGTTGAGCCTATGAGGGCGTCCGGCCAATTGGGCCGGTCGAGATCTTTAACAAGTCAACAGGAGACATCTCGCCGCGTGCGAGCCCTTGCGGCGAGGAGGTTTACTGCGTTCTGTGAGAACGCGCCGTCCGGGTAAGCGGCGACGTGACGTATGACGGCACTCCGGTGATGACCTACGACGACGCCACCGGCCGGATGCTGAGTAAATCCTACGCCGGCACGGCCAGCGGCTCGGGCGACATCGCCTACGGCTACGGCACTGACAATAAGGATGCCCTGCTCCGCAACATCACCCGGCCGGGCTCGGTCGAGACGCTGGATTACTACCAGAACTCCAGCAACGCCACCGGTGACGTGCAGTGGATCCGGTTCAACACGAGCCAGCAGACGTACAACTTCAACTACGACATCTTCGGCCGGACGAGCTCGGTCATCCAGACCGATGGCGGGACGGCGCAGACGGTGGGCTACAACTACAACGCCGATGGCCGGCTGTGGAGCGCAAGCCAGCCGTGGGCGGCTCGGGAACCCTCTCAGTCCCCTACGGCTACTTTGCTCAATTGTGCCCGGATATTTGTTCCACTGGCCGTCGGGATTCAGAAACTCGGCCTGTAGTTGCTTCAGGCCCGCGGAGCGGGAAAAGTCGCTGGCGGGCAGCAGAGGCGTGATCCGGTTGCTCAGGAAGAAACGGTCGGGCGGCTGGGATTGCGGTGACAGCTTGCCTTTCATCTCGTACAGCCGCGCGCTCATCTGGCAGCCGGGGGCGAGCCATTGGTATAGCTCCCAACGGTCCAGGCCGGACCACAGGCGGTAGGTGCCCTCGGCCGTGAACGTGGTCTCGGAGTACCTCCTTGCCATGCTTAAATCACGGGACCGGCACACCCGCCGCGCCGATTCCCAGCAGACGGAACTCAGTGCCCGTGCTGCCCGGGCTCTTGTCGTCGAGCAACTCGAACCGAAGGCGGTGTTTGCCAGCCTCCGGAAGTCGGGCGATCTCGTTGGTCTGGCGATAGCCACCCCAGGTCTGGTCGAACCAGCCGTTGAGTTCCTTGGCCGTGCCGCCGTCGACGCTGATCCGGACCTTGCCCATGGGTCCCTTCACGACGTAGTGCATCGTAAACAGCAGCCGGCCGGTCACGTCAAACTCGATCACGCTGCCCGGCTTGTCGCTCTTCCATGCCTTAAGCTTGGGGTCGTATACCCATTCCTTGTTGCTTACGGGTTGGAGCGCTTCGGCCTCGAACAACGCCGTGTGCTCGAACAGATCACTCAGCAGCGGCTTGGGCAGTGGTTTGACCTCGGGCGGGGCGCTCTGCGGCGCGGCGTCGAGCAGTCGATCGAGCACGGCGGTGACGAAGGCAGCGCAATAGGCGTGGCCGCGGTCGTTCGGATGCACCTCATCCGCCTCGACATCTTCCCATTTCAGCCTTTCGCCCTGTATCTCGGGCCAGAGGGCATCACGAAAGCTGACCATCGGCACACCATAGTGCGCGGCGACCCTGCCGTGCCATTCCTGGGCGTTGCCGCCCGCCTTGTTCATCGTGAAGAGCATCATCACGGCCGGTCGGTTTGGCTGGCTCAGGATCTGGCGCAATAGTCCCTCGAGTGCCTCGGCGGACGCCTGATCGTTGGCGTCGTTGACCGCATACTCGACAACCACGAAATCGGGCTGTCTGGAAAGCAGATCGCGCCGGGCGCGCAGCGCACCGAAGTTGGAACCGGTCGCCCCGATCCCCGCATTGACGAACTGCACCTTGGCGTTGGGAAACTTGCGCTGCCACCAATCGGCGATCAGGTTTCCATAACGCTTCTCCGGCGTGGTGGCCTTGGCCCCGGCGGTGATGGAGCCTCCGATAACAGCGACGGTGATCGTGCCGCCAGCGCGGGTCCTGGCGATGAGTTGCTGCAGCCGTGCCGGATCGCCAGCGTTGACCAGTGACCGGCGAAAGAGCTCCGCCTCGCCCGGGTTCGGCGCGGCCATTGTCACCAGCGAGATGAAGGGCATGATCAAGGACAACAACGGGAGTAGAAGGCGTCGTGGCATGAGCGGGAATGATACCCGCAGATTGACCGGCGTGCTGCGATATGGTGATTGAGGCTGCGGACACGGAAAACGGGGCAGGCATGACTTCATTGATTCAGGATACTTCTTCACCTACAACCTCGCCGGAGCGCATCAACGTACCGATCAACAAGGCGCTCACTTAGAAGGCAACGTAGAAGGCAACGTATTCGACAGAGTCTCCAAATAGAGTTACCTTCTCGCCACCATGGCGGCGATGAAATGGATGCTCGCAATCTGTCTCGCGCTGGCCGCAGCCGGCGGAGATTCCGCGGGCCTGCGCGAGAATCCCGCGTACCGGGCCTGGGCCGGGTTCAAGGCGGGGACAATCGTTGTGACGTCCACCGTGACAATGCAGGGGAATGCCAAGCAGGCGGATGTTGAGACGCTCAGTCGTCTTATCGAGGTTAATCCTGACAAGTTGGTCATCGAGAACTCCGGATCGATGGAGGCGGGTGACAGTCGGATGAAGCTGCCGGCCGAGCGCGAGGAGATTCCGGCCAAGGCCGCCGCCGGGGAGCTCCCCGCAGGGCGGGTGTTGGAGGAGGCCGAGGAATCAATCGAGGTCGGCGGCAAGACTCTGCGGGTTTATCGGACCCGGCGGGTCGAGGATCGCGGCGGGGTGAGTACTGAGACGACCGTGTGGAGGAGCGACGAGATCCCAGGCGGGGTTGTCCGGGAAGTCATTGTCGTACGGGGCAAGCAGCCGACGGTGACGCGAACGGAACTGCTGCGATGGGAGACGGCGCGCTGAGATTCACTGCAGAACCAGTTCGACCACGCGCTCGGGATCGAGTCTGAGGTTGTTTTCGATGTTCTGCGGCAATGAGTTGAAGGTGCGGACCATTTCCGCGGTGTCGACAAGTTCCTTGCCCAAACGGAAATGCACCTGTATCTGCGGGCGCCGGATGCGGCGAGGGGCGTTGGGGTCGGCGGGCTTGAGTACCGCGATCAGAAGAACGTTAATCGTGTCAGGCGCCTCGGCCATGCCCAGGAACGGCCCATAGACCCAGGCGCGAAGCGATGAACTTATGGCCTTCCAATAATCGAGTTCCTCACGGAGTTGTTTGATCAACTCGGCGCGATGAGGATTAGCGCCATGGTTCTGCTCGATCTGTTCAAGAGTCATCTGGCCCATGAGTTGTTAAAACAGGATACCCGTGTGGCGGCAATCCTGCCATAGATTGGCACGTAATTCTTTTATCGGCTATTCGTTAGGAAATCCAACAGGGAAGCAGATTGCTGTGAAGGAATGACTCGGGCTATCCGATGACAGATGCAAGTCGCCATGACAGGCGGGGATGGTTCCCCGCCACATTGAAGGTTAGGTGTGGCCGTGGGAATTGACTTGCAAATTCGCATCCCGGCTGTAGATTACCCAAAGGCCGACATCTGTTGGCCTCCGGAAGGAACTCTCGGTGCGGGTCCGCTTGGACGATTATGCCGTTTGGCACGCGTCTTGGCGGTGGTCGGTGGTTCCCCAGATTCGGGTCGCCCCAGTGCTCGGTGGGCATTGGCTCCCGTTTGGCGCGTGTTGCGAAGTGGTTCGCAGCGCGACGGCCGGTCATGTCAACCTATCAGAAGTGAATCCCCAAGCGGCCACAAATTGGACAAGGTGTGGCACGACGGCCGGACTGAATGGTTCGGCTTGAATGGGGATTGATTCACACAGCTCCACCTTTTCGAAAGGAGCGCATAGTGCGCACGGTGTCGAACTCACGTCGGATGCTGAAGAAACTGGCCGCGGTCGCGGCGATGGCATGTCTTCCGTTTATAGGAGGAGGTTGCTTCAAGAGCTTGCTCGACCCCTCGGAACTGGTGCGAAACGAGGGCCACAGGCTGCTCGTGCCCATCCTCAAGAGTATTGATCCCATCGATGAAGCCGAGACCGAGTTCGCGGGTGCCGAGGATGTGAAGCCCGGCGACCTCAAGGGTTTCGCGGTCGACTATGTTATCGGCCGCAACGACATGTTGCAGGTGACGGTCATGGACCTCATGGGAGGTGCCGGTGTTGAGAACGCCCGAACCGCGCGGGTCTCGGAAACGGGCATGCTGACTCTGCCGCTTCTGAACGAGCCTGTGCTGGCGGTTGGCATGACCGAGCAACAACTGCAGAAGGCCATTTCTGCCAAGTATAAGGATGCGGGCCTGTTGCAGAATGCGCAGGTCACGGTCACTGTGCTGGAAGCTCGCGGGCGCACATTCAGCGCGTTGGGAATGGTCGGCAAGCCGGGCCAGTATGCAATCCTGGACTCCGACTTCCGTATCCTGGACGCGATGGTTCAGTGCGGCGATGTGACCACCACGATGGTGGACTACATGTACATCATCCGCAAGAAGCAATCCGAGCAACCTGCCGCGCAGGGGTCGCCCACGACGCAGCCCGACCAGAAAGGGACGGGTTCCGGTGGCCTGGAGCCGCCGAAGACACCGTCGGGCGTGGATCCTCTGGCTCCAAAATCGGATCCGTTGGTGCCGACACCGGAGGTGCCCAAGAAAGAAGAGCCGAAGAAGAAGGACGATGCCAAAGCGCCGGGTGCTCGTGCCAACGGCACAAGGTCGCCTGTGCTGGCGATGGTCGAAGATCCCAAGCCCGCTGCCGACAAGCCCAAGGCCGATGGCCCGGCTCCCACGAATGACGGGCAG
This sequence comes from Phycisphaerales bacterium, assembly GCA_025361735.1. Classification (GTDB taxonomy): domain Bacteria; phylum Planctomycetota; class Phycisphaerae; order Tepidisphaerales; family Tepidisphaeraceae; genus JANYKD01. The sequence goes on along the minus strand of JANYKD010000566.1, from coordinate 16,934 downwards.
GAACGATATATAATTATCGACGGCAAGCCCGTACTGATCGGGCCGAACAATCTGCCCATCAATCAGCCGACCACGAATCCTGGTGACGCGGCGCTAACGACCGTGTCTACGGCAACCGCGCCTGTCAGCCAGCCGGCCTATGAGTTCGGTCAGGATCTTAAGGCAGATGAGGACCTCCGGGTCATCCGCGTGCCCATCCAGCAGATTCGCACCGGTGACTTGCGCTACAACATTGTCGTCCGGCCGGGTGACAAGATCATCGTGCCGACCCCAACCATAGGCATCTACTATATGGGTGGACACGTCGGCGGAAGCGGCGCCTACGGGCTCAACGGCAATAAGATCACCTTAAAGCAGGCGGTAGTTGCCGCCCGCATGATGGACCCCTACGCTATCCCGCAGAAGACGGACATCATCCGGCGGATCGGCGACAATGAGCTGTTCCTTCGCGTGGACCTGATGAGTGTGTTTGAGGGCAGGCAGCCGGATGTGTATATCAAGCCCAACGACGTGATCACCGTGGGAACGGACTGGTATCCGTCGTTCCTGATCGCCCTCAGGACCGCGTTCCGATTCTCATACGGATTTGGCTTTATCTATGATCGGAATTTCTCGCCCCAGCAGAAAGTGGCGAATTAACCCGGCCTGCACCGGGGGACCGGTGCGTCGGTTGGTTTGAAAGCAAGCAGCAGATGACAGAAACTGGCAACACGAGTCCGGTGAGTTATCGCGAGCCTTTGACCGAGTGGCCGGAAACGCGCCACCTGGGTCTGACGGCGGTGGTCTGGACCCGCATTGCCATCGTCGCGGCATTGATGTGTGCGCTGTTCTGGCCGAACCTGAGGCGGCTCTGGCTCAAGACCAACATCTTCTCGGGCGAATCGAACTGGCTTCACTCGCCGTTTGTTCCGGCCCTGGGACTCTACTTTCTCTACCTCAACCGGGATCTGCTGTTCAACGCTCATCGCCAGAAGGAATGGGGCCTGCGCGGCAAAGCCTTGGCGGTCTGGGTCCAGGTTCAGGCAATGCTGCTGGGCTCGCTGTTCTTTGTCTATGTCTATGCGCAGTCGTTGTTCTCCGCGGAGAGCCGGTTGCGGTACATACTCGTCGGTGTTCCGTTAGCAGCCGGCGTCGTCGTGCTGTTCCTGGCCGTGTGGAGCACATCACCGGGCTCATTGCGCGCTCGCCTCCAGTCCTCCAAGCACCGGTCGACGGGCAAACAGTCGGACAGTGGTCAACCCGTGTTGGAGGCGGCCGGCGCGCAGCCGCCGCACCAGCAGGTGCTGGACTATCGCCGACCGGATCTGGCTCCCGGTTTGAGCGATGAAGTCCTTCGGTGGGTCCGCGACCGCTTCTCCACCCTGGCCGATCGCTCGTCGCAGTGGTTTGGGTTCTACATTCTATTGTGGGGGTTGCTGTTCTATGCCTGGGGGATCTGGCCCGGCCAGAACGACTTCTTTAAAGACGTCGCCATGGTTGCCGTGCTTTTCGGCGTGACGCTGATGTTGGTGGGCTGGCGGATCATGCGAATTGCCTGGTTTCCGATCCTGTTTCTCGTTTGTGCCATTCCCTGGCCCGGGCTGATGTACGCGAAGATCGCCATGCCGCTCCAGGAACTTGCCGCATACGTTGCCTGCGCCGTTCTCAAGATCAGCGGCGTCGAAGCAGTCAAGGACGGCACGAAGATCATTATCAATGTGGCCGGCAAGCCGGGCCGTGCGCTCAATGTTGCCGAAGCGTGCGCCGGACTCAAATCCCTGATGACCTTCATCACCGTCGCGGCCGCCGTCGGTTTCCTTTCCCATCGCGCTCTGTGGCAGAAGCTGCTGATTGTCGCGTCGGCCGTGCCCATCGCCATCCTCTGCAACGTCTTCCGCGTGGCCGGTCAGGGGCTGCTCGACACCTATTTCTCGCAGAAGCTTTCCGACGGATTCGCCCACCAGTTCGTGGGCATGGTCATGCTCATTCCGGCCTTCTTCATGATCCTCTTTGTCGGTTGGTTGCTGGACAACCTGTTCATTGAAGAGGTGGATCGGCGCTCGTTCCTGGGCGATTCCAGGACGCCGTCTTCAACGAAGAAGAGTCTGGTCATCGAGATTCCGCGCGGGAGTGCGAAGGGGACGGAACCCAAGGCTGGATCGGGTCCGTCGCCGGTGCCGGGGGATCTGGTCGCGGCAACACAACGGCTGAGCAACGTCCAGACGATTCGCCGGGGCAACCGCCCTGTACCGCTCCAACCCGGCGGAACTGCGATGAAATCACGGCCCGCTCCGGCGACCGTCGACAGGAAGGAGAACCTGTGACCCAGGGCATCAATTCCAGTACCGCGGCCATTACGAACGGCAACATCTTGTCCGATGTCCCTCGCGAGCGGAGCGGGCTTTTCGCCTCGCGCGGCTTCCTGCTGGTGTTCCTCGTCTTGTCGCTGGCAGCCATCGGGATGAACACCGCGATTTCCTATCTCCAGTTGCACTTCAAGAAATCGCCCGTACCGATGCGTGGGTCGTTTCAGCAGATTCCTGAAGTGCTTGGTTCGTGGGTGCAGGTCGCGCGCGAGGACACGCTGGAGCCCGACATGCTCAGCGCTCTGGCGACCGACCAGTATCTCTTCTGCGCCTACGTGAACTCGCGCAAACTCGGCAAGAGCGCCGAACAGATTCGCCAGGACTTTGCCGGCAAATCGCTCAAGGAACAGAGGGATGTGCTCAACGGGGCTGCTTACCGCCAGCGCGATCCATCCGCGGTGCTTGTGGTTGCCCTGACGTACTACACGGGCAAGGCCGACACGGTGGCGCACATCCCCGAACGTTGCTACGTCGGCGACGGTTTCGATCCCGAGGTCACCGAGGACAAGGAGTGGGGTCTGAATCGCGGTCTCTATGTCCGGCGTATCGTCTTTCGGAACCAGGGCAGAGCGCAATCCGTACCCTACAACGTGGCCTACTTTTTCAATGTCAACGGCAAGTACACCTGCAATTCCCTCGACGTGCGCGCCGAACTCCAGAACCTGTTCAACCGGTATGGCTACTATGCAAAAGTCGAGTTGATGTGCATTCATCCCGAGCCCGAGAAGGCCGAGGCGGCCATGAAGGACTTTCTTGCCCCGCTGCTGCCAAGAGTGGAGAGCGTTCTTCCCGACTGGTCCCAGTACAAATCGCGGTGAATTGCCGGAATTTCGAGGTCGCTGAATGGCCAAACGCGTTAACAAACAGTTTCTGATCCTGCTGACTGTCGCCATTGGGTGCGGTGTTGTGCTGATGATGGGGCTTGCCTGGCGCTTCCGGCGGGGCAATACGGCGCAGTACGTCGCTGCCGGCGATCGCTTCCTCGAGCAGAAGGAATACAAGAAGGCGCTGGAGAAATACGGGCAGGCGATGCGCAACGCGCCCACAAAGGAGCTTTTCCTCAAGGCCGGCGACTGCATCACCGAACTGACCCGCACCGAGCCGGATCAGCTTGGCAAGGACGTGCGCATGTGGGGGCAGGCACTGGAACTCGATCCCAAATATGTGCCCGCTTTGGAACGTGTCATGGATGCGGTGATCGACCTTTGCGAACTCTCTCCCCAAAGTGCCGACAACTGGGCCACCCTGCGCGAGAAGGCGAAGAAACTCGCGGCGGCAGATCCGTCAAATCTCCGTGCCAAAGCGTACGAACATGCGGCCAGCATCAACGAGTGGCTCAGGGCCGGCCGTGCCACGCCGGAACCCGAGATCGAGAAACATCTCTCGGACCTGGGCAAATTGCTCCAACTTAAACCGGACGAAACTGTCATTGTATCCACCATCGCAGATACGCGACGGCGGCTGGCGCGTGACCGCCAGGCCCAGGGCGACCTGGAAGGCGCCAAGGAGCAGAGGGCAAAGGCGATTGCGGCATTTGATGAGGTGCTCAAGACGCAGGCCGACAATCCTTCGATCCTGCTGCGGTACGCCATGGTGCAACGCACTACCGCCGATGTGAACGGGGACGGCCGGATCGAGGATAAAGAGGCCGGGGTCTCTCGCGACACATTTGCCAGGGCGGCTCAACTCGTTACCAGGGGCCATAAGGAATATCTTCTCATCAAGCTTGCCCAAGCCCAGTCGCTGCAGCGGTTCAATCAACTTGACGAGGCCGAAGATTATCTCCGCCAGTTGCTGGCAGAGAATCCAGGGGAAATCCGCGTCCGGCTCCAACTCGCCCAGCTTCTCCGGCGCAACCCAGACAAGCGGAACGAGGCCATTGAATTGCTCGATGGGCGCTTGGACGACGACCCTTCCCTCAAGGGGTACAAGGCGTACATCCGGAGTCAGCAAGAATTTCAGCGGCTTGCCGATCTGATTGTGATTCAGGTTGATGCATGCGCTGCGGCCGATGAAAAGGACCGCGCGTCGCTCCGTGCGGTCATTGACCAGCGCCTTCAGGACATCACGCGCGTAGGCTTTGGCGACAAGCACCCAACGATCTTGAAACTTCGAGGCTACGCGCTGTTGCTTGACGGCGACCGCAAGACCTTCATCGACGCCATTCGGCTCATGGAAGATGCGGTGAAGCGCGGCGAGGAACGTGGTTCTTTTGATCTGGATCTGGAGTATCGACTCGCGCTCGCCTATATCCGTACGCCGGACCCGCGCGATCGCCAGCCCGGCGAGGCCCGTCGGCATCTCCAACGGCTGCTCGAACGGAATCCCAGCGACACGCTGGCCCGCAAACTCCTTCTGGCCATCCTGATCGGGGATTGCCAGTACGAACAGGCCCAGGCTCAGATCGCCATCATCGAGAAGACCAACAAGGACGACGCTGATCTTATTCGTGCCAGAATTGCCGTGATGGTCGGCCTGGACAAATCCGCCAAGGTGCAGCCCCTCGTCGAAGCTCTTCCCGAAACCACGCGCTCGGAGCGGCTATACAAAGCGGCCGCTGCACAGGCCGCCAAACTTGGTGATCTTGCCGAGAGACTGATGCGCGGAGCACACGACGAGGAACTGCGGCGTGAAGGCAAGGGACTTACGGCCAGGGACGTGCAGGAACTCAAGCGATATGCCGGCACGCGGATGCTGGTTCGCTCTCTGCTCGCGGACAAGAAAAGGCAGGAAGCCATTACGGTTGTCGCGGAGTCGCGGGCCAAGGATCCCGCCTCCGTACGATTGAAGATTGTCGAGCGCGATCTCGAAGGTAAGCTGTCTCCCGACGAACTTGGGGGCCTCTTTGATGAACTTAGCCGGGAGAGCGGCTTCGGCACCGCGCCGCCCGCCACTTCCGCGCTGCAGAGGGCGGAAGGGTGCCGCCAACGAGGCAAGTTTGATGAGGCCCTGAAGATCCTGACCACGGCTTTGGACACGAACCCAGACGATCCGCAGTTGCTCGCAGCGCGCTTTGCCCTCGCCCTGGAGATGAGGAAGCCGGATGATGCGGATCGCTACGTTGAAAAACTGGGGAAGCTCGACGTGGACCATGCGAACGGGTTGTACTACCGCACGAAGCTGAAGCTGGCCCGCCGCAATTTCAACGCCGCGCTCGAGGACGCCACCGAGCTCTGCCGCAAACTCGAGTCTTTCGCCAGTTCCTGGGTCGTGAAGGGTCAGGCCGAGCAGGGCCTGAACCGGTTCGACAACGCCATCGCCAGTTATTCCCGCGCGTTGGAGCGTCAGGCGGACAACTTCGAGGCCCTGCGCGGGTTGTTCGACTGTAGCGTGGCCATCAGCCAATTCGCCAACGCTAAGAACTACTTACAACAGGGAATTCGCACGAGTAACGCCGCGTATTTCCGGGATCTCGATCGTCGTTTTGAGGAGCTTCGTCCGGATGGCGATCCCAGGTCGGTGACCGCGGTTCGGGAGCAACAGGCCAGGGAGAACCCAAATTCCCGCGACGACTGCCTGGCTCTGGTGATGAATTACCTCTATGTGTCGGACAAGCTTGTCGGCAAGAACGACAAGGCCGGCGCGCGGGAATACGTCGACCGCGCCCAGGCCAAGCTCCAGGAAATGCTCGGCAAGTGGCCGGATGATCGCGTCGTGGTTGATCGCTTGTCGGAACTGTACGAACGGCAGGGCAAGGGATCTGACTCGCTCCGGCTGCTCGAATCGTTCGCCGCGCGCGATGCCTGGAAGGACACGCCTGAGCCCTGGCTTATGATCGCCCGGAACCACATGCGGGCGCAGAATGCCGAGAAAGCTGAGGAGGCGTTTAAGAAAGCACTTTCGCTTTCCGGCAACCGCCTCGATATCCGCGAGCAACTGGCGGAGTTCTACTTTCGATGGAGGCAGACCGATAAAGGCCTGGGCCTGCTCAAGGCGCTTGCCGACGAAACCAAAGACCCCAAAATTCGGACGACTCTGATCGAGACCCTGATATTGCTGCAACGCGCTCCGGAAGCTGAGGCCATAATCCGTGAGGTTCTGGCAAAGAACCCCGGCGACGCCCTAATGCTCTCGCTCCTGGCCTACATCCGCATGACGCCCGCCAAACCAGGAGACTCGCCCAAATTCGATGAGGCCGTCGGTTTTATTGAGCAGGCACTCAAGATAGACCCGCAGAATGCTTCTGCTCTTTACTACCGCGGGATGATCCACCTTGCCCGCGGAGAATTGGCGGGTTCGGTTGCCGACCTCACCGCAGCCAGGAACTTGACCCCAGACAATGTCGACATTCGCAGCGGGCTGTTCGACGCCCTGAAGCGCCGCGGCCAGTTCGATGATGCAGCCAATGAGCTGGAGGCGGCGGTTCAGGTAAGTCCTCTGCGGCGCGATCTTCGCCAGAAACTGCTTACCGTGTACTCCGACGAGAAACGCTGGGCGCAGGCTGAGCGCGTCATTGAGGAAACCAAGCGCATTCCCGAACTGGCCGGGGAGGCGCACTGGCGCAAGGTTGAGGCCCAAATGTGGGTAGAACGTCGTGACCTCGCGCGAGCCATGGCCGCGATTCGCAAGGCATTGGATCTTGCCCCGGCCGACCCCGATGTAAACTACACGTATCTTGACATCAATCTTCGCAACAAGAATTTCGATGAGATCATCGGGGTGACCAACCGAATCATCGATGGCGGCACAGAAAAACCGTGGTGGATGTGGATGTGCCGGGGAGCTGCCCTCAAGGGTAAGGGGCGCTTCGGCGAGGCCGAGGTTGCCTTCGAGTCGGCTCTCGCGGGTGTTGATGCGACCGGGAATAATCCCGCGGCCGAACGCCTCAGTGACGTCATGGCTGAGAATCTCGGTGTGGACAAGACCGCTGAGAAGCTCAAGGCTCGTCGAGCGCCCTGCTGGACCCTGTGCCTGATCCGCATTTACGCCTCGGCCGGTCAGTGGGATAGAGCTGTCGGCGTCGCCGACGAATTGCGGACCACGCTTCTTGACTCCCTAAGCCCGGCCGAGAGGCTGAAGGCCATGAGCTACCTCGGTACGACGTATACCATGGCCACCTCCAAAGGCGTCGCTGGTGCCATGGGCAAAGCCGAGCAGGTGTACACGCAATTCCTCGCAGATGCGGAGCGCCATAACATCGCCTTGGCATCACAGCTTGACGCGATGAACAACCTTGCCTTTCTTTTCGGCGAAGGCCCCCAGGCGAATCTCCCAAAGGCCCTGAATTTCAGCAAACGTGCCTACGACCTGATGGTCAAGGCAAACTACATCAACCCGGTGATCGCCGATACTCACGGCTGGATCCTGGTTCTCAATAACCGTCTCGACGAAGGCATTGAGATCCTTCAGCAGGCGACCACCGGCGACCGGCCCATCCCGGATACCTTTTACCATCTGGCCGAGGCATATCTCAAACGATCCCAGATCGACGAGGCGCAGGCCAGCGTCGACCAGGCTCGCACACTGCTCAAACAAGCGAGGGCGCCCGGCACCCTCGTCGACCCAAACCTGGAAGGTCGCATCGAGGCCGTTGCCAAAAAAATCCAGGACGCCACAAAGTCCGCTAACCCGAAGACCAGCGAGAAGAATCCCTGATTCGTACTCAGCAGAGCCCCCGGACGGTTCGATCCATAGATGAGGCTCCGCGTTTTATTCGAGGACTGAGAAAATGACCACGTTACCGCAAACAACGACATCAAGGCTTCCGCAAGCGTCCGGCCCCACGCCGCTGAATCCGTTTGCGTCGCAGATGCAGAGCAGCACGGCGGCCACGGGAATTCAAATGAGCCCCGCCGACGTGTGGCGCGTGATCCGCGGCAATATCTGGTGGATCATCCTGCTGACACTCCTCGGCGGCGGCGCTGCCTGGGGACTTGAAATCTACTATGAACGAACGGCGCCGAGATACACCGCGATAGGACTTCTGCAAGTGCAGCCGCCGGCGAACATTGATCCGGTCCGCGGCGGCGATGCGGAACTGGCGCCCCTTTCTCTTGTCAACGAGCAACGCACTCAGCAGACCCTCCTTGCCACTGATGGCGCGCTTTCGGACCTGCTCCAGAGCGACGTCGTGCGCGAAACCGCCTGGTTCACACAGTATGCCGGCGATCGCGCCAAGCCCGACACGCGTAAGGCCAAGGAATATCTCAAGGAGAACATCGTCGTGACGCCGATTCAGGAATCGGCGCTGCTCAAAGTCAGTTTCACCTATTCTGTTCCCGCCGATTGCAAAAAGATCGTCGAGCAACTTGTCCGCATCCACCTTGAAAAGCAAATGGAAGACGCCCGTGGCCGGCTCGACAATCGCACCAAGGTGCTCCGCGAACTCCGCGCCAGCCTCGCCTCCCAACTTAAGAGCGTTTCCGATCGCGTGAGCAATCAGCAGGTCGTGCTGACAACCAAAGGCGGGAATTCCGCGGGAACCGCCTCCAGCAAGCAACGCGAACTCGATCTGCAAATCGACGCACAGATCAAGGCGGGCAGCGATTTCAGCACCGCCCAGAACTTCTACGATCGCGTCAGGTCTCAGCAATCCAAGGGCGAACTCCCGCCCGAAATCTCGAAGGCGATTGAGAACGATCAATCGGTCGCGGGTTTTGTGCATGATGTCAGCACGCTCAAGATTCAACGTGACATCACCGTCGACACATACGGCAAGGAACACACGAACGTGAAACGGCTCGACCGCAGTATCGAACTCACGGAGGCCCAACTAAGCGCCCGTAAAGCCGAGCTCCAGGCGAAGTATACAACTGTACTCGCCGAAACAGCCGCAGAGCAGGCGGCCCAGACCAAGACCAACCTTGAAGGAATAAACAAACGGGTCGAGGCGCTGCGAGTCGACCTTGCCGATCTGGGCAAGGAAGCCGAGGTTCTCAGGAAGGGACTGGAGGAGGAAAAGGACCTCCGCGAACAACGCACGCAAGTCGACAACAAGCTTCGGGAAATCGAGTCCTCGGCCAGTCCCGAAAACCAGATGCGCATCAAGTGGGCGCGGGGTGGCCAGCCTGAATCACCCGATGTGCCCAGCTTTCCTCAACTGCGAGCCTTCGTATCCGCCGGCCTGGTTATCGGCCTTGCCCTGGCGCTTGGTCTGGCGTTCCTCCGCGAGTTCCTCGACCAGACCGTTCGCTCGCCGCGCGACATCGCCCGGGTCGGCCACATGAACGTCCTGGGCATCATCGCTGATGAATCCGATGATCCGCAGGTCGCGGACGCCCAGCTTGCCATCTACGACGCACCGCACAGTCTCACCGCCGAACAGTTCCGCCAGGTGCGGACGCGGCTGCAGCACGTTGCCCCCTTCGATGCCACGCGGTCGATTCTGGTCAGCGGCCCCAGCCCCCTTGACGGCAAGACCACGGTTGCCGCCAATCTAGCCGCCGGATTGGCGCTCAACGGCCGCAAGGTTCTGCTCGTGGACAGCAACTTCCGCCGGCCGGAAATCCACCGCATCTTCGGCGCCGAGAACAATCGCGGATTCAGCGACGTCCTCAACGGAGCCGCCGCCATTCACGACGTTTCGGTCACGACGCGAATCCCCAACCTGTCGATCATGCCCAGTGGCGCCAAGCCGATGAACGCGACCGAGCTCTTTGAAAGCCAGCTCCTCTCCGATTTCATCGATCATGCCAACGAGGAATACGACCACGTCATCTTCGACTCGGGTCCGCTGCTGGTGGTCTCTGAAGCGGCCGCCCTGGCCGCCAAGGTTGACGGCGTCGTCACGGTTGTCCGGGCTCACGCCGACAGCCGCGGCAAGCTCCAGCGCATGTGTGAGGAACTGCGAAAAGTCCGCGCCGAACACCTCGGCGTCGTGCTCAATGCGGTTCAAGCCCGCGGCGGCGGCTACTACCGCAAGACGATCAAGACCTTCTACGACTATTCGAGCGCCGCGTAATCCGGTCGCAAAACCCGGCCATATTCGGACGGAGCATCCCCATAACGATGCTCCGTCTCTGTTTCAGTGTGTCGTAAAAACCGCGATGCGGTAACTTGCCTGGCGGCCGTTTGAATCGTACATCACCTCTGTCAGCTTCGCAGAGGAGATCGCCACATGAATACCATCACACCCGTCGGCCTGTCTTCGTGTCGGATGACGTCTTCGCCCGCAGGTGACGACGTACCCGAGGGCCTGCTCCGTCTGGCCGACCATTGCCCGGAACCTCCGTCCTTTGCATTCCACGAGTTCGGTGCCAGCGTCACGGCGGTTGTGCCGCCCGATCGCCAGGAAAAACCCCTGTCGTTTGTTGCCGCGAGCAATCGCCGGGAGCAGGCCAGGCGACGCCCCCATTGTCGCGCAGCGTGAACAGCACATTACGCCACCGACGCCGGAACCGTCACCTTGCGTTGCCCGCGTTCGAGCTGCCGGATCGTCTGCGACAGTTCGACAAGCTCCGTCTCGTTCAGGCGCCCGATCTTCGCCGCCCCGTCCAGCCCAAGCGACCGCACCGCCCGGCGGGCCGCGCTGCGGCAGAACCCGACGTCGTCACCAGCCGTTTCCAGCATCTCGGCCAGCGGCCGGTGAGGGCTCAGATGCTGCTGGGTCTGGAACTCAACGAGTATGGCATCTGCGGGCATGGCGAAAGGTGCATGCGACAATGAAAGCAACATCAGCAATCTCCGTTGGCAACGCACGACTCTAGGCGCGCCAACAACTTCCCTCCACCTGCGCTGTCGCCGCGATCGTTGATCGCGGTTCCTGGCCCGCCAAGGCGGCATTGTTTCGTTTAAGCGGACTGTATTGCGGCTCACACTCCGTGTATCAGCGCCAGGATTTCCTGGCGCGACGCCGGGTTCTGTTTGAAGATTCCCCGTAATGCGCTGGTCACCATCACCGCGCCAGGTTTTTTCGCCCCGCGGATCGTCATGCAGGTGTGCGTCGCTTCGATCACACACGCCGCACCCAGCGGCTTAAGCTCCTCCATGATCGCATTGCAGATCTGCGTGGTCATCCGTTCCTGCACCTGGGGCCGCCGGGCGTAACCGTCGACGAGTCTCGCCAGTTTCGACAGCCCCACGACCTTTCCGTCCGGCAGATACGCCACATGCGCCTTGCCCATGAACGGCAGCAGGTGGTGTTCGCACATCGAGTTGAACTCGATATCGCGCAGGATCACCACCTCATCGTAGCGCTCGTGAAAGACAGTCTTGAGGTGGGCTCGCGGATCTTCGTGCATGCCCGCAAGCTGTTCGGCCATCGCCCGGGCGACCCGGTTCGGAGTTTTCGTCAGCCCTTCCCGGTCGGGATTCTCGCCAACGGCAAACAGAATCTCCCTGACCGCCCGCTCGATCCGCGCCAGGTCCACTTTGCCCGCCAACACCGCGGCGTTCTCGCCAGGGTCGTCCACGCATGAACCTGTCAGGCCACTTGGGGTATGTCGTTCCATTGAATGGCATTATAGGCTTTTGCAGCTACACGATACAGGCAGACGGTGTAAGATATGGCATCGGATCGCGGGCATATCCGGAGTTCACGCTTTAGCGTGGCTTGCGGGCATGTCCGCCGGAAGACACGCTAAAGCGTGAACTCCGAACGCGGAGAAGCTGATGGCCCGTCCGTATCTCCTGCATCTCGTGTTCATCGCCGCCGGCTGGTCCGCGATGGCCGCGCCGCAGACTCTGCCGGCCACGCGACCCACCGACGACGAGATCCTGCGCCTGGTGGTGCAACTCGGCGATCCCGTCGCCGACCGGCGCGAGCAGGCCCAGGTTCAGCTCCGGCGTCTGGGCAAAGCCGCGCTGCCCATGCTCGGCGAGGCCGCCAAGGCAGGCGATCCTGAAATCGCCTCCCGCGCCGCGCGGCTCATCAAGCTGATCCAGCGTCCACCCATTCCGGGCGGCCCCCTGGTCAATGAGCCCTTCCGCAGCATCAACAACCGCAATGAGGTCTCCGGCCGCACCATCGAAGCAGCGACGGCGACGCGCAACTTCCGCCTGCGCCAAAGTGAGACCGGTGTGGAACTGACCGTCCGGACTGCGGTGGATGGCCAGGATGTCGATGAGGTTTACGAGGCCCGTTCGCTCGATGAGCTCCAGAAGGACAGCCCCGAGGCGTACGCGATCTGTCAGCGGCTCATCCGCGACGCGGCCGGCGGCCAATTTCGCCTCAACGGCGGCGTGGTGGTCATCGGCCCCAACGCCGGCATGATTGCCCAGGATCCCCTGGACGCCCTCAAGGAAACACTTGATCTGCAAATGCAGCGTCAGCGCGTCGCTCCCGACAAGCGCCGGGCGGTCCTTGATGAGCTGACGACGCTTCAGAAGCTCCGCGAACGTCAACCCCAGGAAGATGATGCTTCCCGCGACAAGCGCCTCAAACAGTATTTCGAAGGCAGCGACGTGTTGCGCAAGAAGCTCGAGGAAATGAAGCTCGATGGCGGCGATTTCCTGCCGCCGCCGGCCAAGGCGCGCCTGGGCATTCAGTGCCAGACCATTGACGATGGCGCTGGCCAGTCGAGGCTCATGGTGGAGGCGGTGATCCCCGGATCCCGGGCGGCCGTCATGGGCTTGCGTCCCGGCGACACGATCCTCAAAGGCAACGACAAGGACATCCGCGAGATCACGGATTTGCGCGAGGTTCTGGCGCAGTCGAAGGAACCGATCCGGCTCGACATCATTCGCGATGACAAGCCCCTGGTGGTGAAGGAGCCCAATGCGGCTCAGGAGAAGAAGCCCTGACACGTCCGCGCCCGATTTCCGGAGTTTTGCGCTCAAGCTATTGCGTTAGTCGGTTACGGTTCCGTAACATATGCGTCTGACACGTCAGCCGGAGTAGTGCCGCATGAAGACCCGTACCCTCTGCCATTGCGTCCTGCGCTCACTTCTCGTTGTCGCCGCAACCAGCGCATTCGCCGCTCCGCCTGAGCAGCAGGTTGAGGGCGCCATCGAGAAAGGTGTCAAATGGCTTCTCGAACAGAACAAGGCCGGCTCCTGGGAGGAAGTCTCCGCCCCGGCCGGCGCCGACCACGAGCCCAACGGCCGGCAATGGGGTGGGCGAACCAGTCTGGCGACTTACGCGCTGCTCGCCTCGGGACAGAGCGACCAGGAACCGCGTCTCAAGCAGGCCATCGAGTTCCTGAAGAAGGCGGAACTTCAAGGAACGTATGCGCTGGGCCTGCGCTGCCAGGTCTGGTACTACCTGCCGAACAACCCCGAGACCCGCGCGCTGGTGACCAAGGACGGTCAGTCCCTCCTGGCCTGCATGCGCACCAAGGGCCAGGCCCACGGACTCTTCCGCTACTGGAAGGGCAGCGGCGCGGCCGACTACTGCCACAGTTGCAGCAATTACGGGGTCTTGGGTCTCTGGGCGTGTGCCCAGCAGAACTACGAGATCAGCCCGCAGCACTGGTCCGCCTTTGAGGATGGCTGGCGGAATCATCAGCGAGAGGAAGGCGGCTGGTCCTATCGCAACGACGACAAGTCCGAAGGGGGCTCCAAACAGACGGTTTCCATGACAGCGGCGGGCGTTGCGACGCTGTTCATCACACAAGACTACGCGCATGCGATGGAGGGCATCGGCTGCGTCGGCAACCCCTGGGACCCGCACATCCATCGCGGCATCCAGTGGATCACCCAGAACTTTGACACCTTCGAACAGCGCTGGCCCTTCTATGCTCTCTACAACGTGGAACGCGTCGGCGTCGCCTCGGGCATGAAGTTCTTTGGAAACATCGACTGGTACGACCGCGGCGCCAAGTGGATTCTCGCCCGGCAGACGGGCAACGGCTCCTGGGGCAACAGCGTCATTGACACCTCCTTCGCCTTGCTGTTCCTCGTCCGCGGCCGCTCGCCGCTGGTCATGAGCAAGCTCGACTACACGCCCGAGGATTTCATCGGCAAGAACCCGCGCATGGTGCCGGCCGCGTGGAATCAGCGCTCGCGCGATTGTGCCAACATCAGCCGCTGGATCGGGCGCACCATCGAGAAAGACCTCAACTGGCAGGTCGTGCATCTCAAGGCTCCGCTGGAGGACCTTCACGATGCGCCGGTCCTGTATATTTCCGGATCAAAGGAACTGACGTTCAACAAGGAAGATCGCGAGAAGCTCAAGTCGTGGGTTCAGGAGGGCGGGCTTATCCTCGGCAATGCCGATTGTGGCAAGGCCGGTTTTGCCGACTCGTTCAAGAAGATCGGCGAGGAGCTTTTCGCGCCGTACAAGTTCCGCGAACTCCCCGCGGACCACACCATCTACAAGGATGAGGTGTTCAAGCGCGCCAACTGGAAGACGCCGCCGCAACTGCTCGGGCTTTCCAACGGCGCCCGCGAGTTGATGCTCATCTTCCCCACCGCCGATCCCGCCCGGTACTGGCAGCAGCAGTCGTTCCTGGGCCCCGAGCGCGAGCCACTTGCCCAACTGATGGCCAACATCTTCCTCTACGCCGTCGACAAACAGAACCTGCGGCATCGCGGCGAGCCCTTCCTCATCCAGAAGAAGCCCGACGTTAAGCCCGTCCGCACGATCAAGGTCGCCCGCATCCAGCATGACGGCAACTGGGATCCGGAGCCGTACGGCTGGCAGCGCCTGGCGGCCGTGATGCACAACACGTACGCCTCGCCGGTGGCCATCACCGTCCTCAAACTCGGCGATAACAAGCTAAACAAAGACATCCAGGTCGCCCACCTCACGGGCACGGAGGCATTTACGCTTTCGCCGCTCTCCAGGGTCGAGCTGCGAAAGTGGCTCGAAGCCGGCGGCACGCTGATCATCGACGCCTGCGGTGGCAGCAGGGAGTTTGCCCTGGCCGCGGAAACCGAAATCCACGATTTGTACCCCGCGGCCAAGCTCGATCTCCTCAAGTCCGAGAGCCCCGTCTATGGCCCCGTTCAACCGGCCATTGCGGAGGTGGCCTACCGGGCGTATTTCATTCGCAACTACGGCCGCTTGAAGACGCCGCGCCTGCGCGGCATGGAGGTCAACAAACGCACCGCGATCATTTTCAGTGCCGAGGATCTCTCGACCGGCCTGATCGGCCAGCCCGTTGATGGCATCCTTGGCTATGCGCCGGCGTCAGCGTCGCAACTCATGAGCTATGCGCTTCTCTACGCCGCCGGTGTCCGGCCGGCACCGGCGCCCGAAGCGCCCAAGCCGGAGGCTTTCAATCTGGCCGAATCCATGGAGAAATTCGCCCCCGGCTGGACCGGCGCCGGCTGTTTCAAGCTCAATGATCCCGGCGTCAAGGAACAACTCGCCGGCCGCGAGAATGTCCTGGTGACCACGGCGCTGGATGCGAAGAACACCGTCGTCCTTTTCAAGCAGCAGGGCGTTCCGCCCGGTCGCATCACGACGCTCAATCTGGTCGTCGGCCACCCGGACAAAGGTTCGTGGGATCTCTCGGTCCGGGCCGATGGCGAGGAGATATACAAGGCTCCCGTCAATCGCGACACGAGCCTGAACGGCTGGCGAGAGATCTCGGTCGATCTGTCATCGTTTGCGGGCAAGGAGATCAAACTCGAGCTCGTGCAGATTCCCAGCCCCGGCGCGGCCGACAAGTCGGCGTGGTGGGGACTGGTCAAGATTCAGGCGAAGAAGGAGTGACGGCGGCGGCAAGGGATGGTTTTGGCCATGTCGTTATACCGATGGGGTGAGGCGTACACAGGGGTTGTTAGGAGCGGAGGTGAGACATAAAACGATGTTGTTAGCGCGCTTCGCCGTGGGTCGAAACGCATAAGAGTATTGTCTGCGATGAGTTTCATACGTCTCATGGTCCAAATCTGGCAATTTATTGCCCCTGTTCCCGTTCCATATCGAACATCTCATAGCCCATCAGAAATGCCTGTACAAACCACGCAGGTGCGGCCCAGCCCTTTTCCGGGGTTGCGACATCCTGCAACCACCGTTCGAGTGCTTCGGCGTGTTCCCCGGCGAACCCTTCCGAGTGCATCGACCCCTGCTGTTTGATTGCCTGGGCGAGCAATGTCGTGTCGGCCTCTCCTTCGCCGAGCAAATCCTGATCTTCGTCTGCGATTGCCAGAATCGGTTCCCGAAGGTACCGAATGGTCTTGGGGAGCGATTCCAATGCGCGCGCGAGCCGGGCTCTTTCCTTTGCTCGCAGGCGGCCACGCTTGGTGCTCTTGGCGTTGCGAGAATCAGCCGGATCATCTTCTGTCGTACACGACTGCTTTACTCGAACGCCGTCAACCAGCAGTCGACAGAGGTTCTCGAATCCCTCGAAGTCGCCGCATTCTCCGCCGGAGGCTGTTTCAACGCCAGCACGCGGGTGGGTCAAATAATGACGAGGGGCCGACGCAACAGAGAAACGAGGTCGGGCGAAAGTAGGCTTCTGTCGCCCATCCGGAGCTTGAGTATATACGCATATGGCTACTCATGGCGTACGCCATGGGCTAATGCCTGGCACCACGCTGGGGCTGGGATGATGGGGGCGAGCGCGTGGGGCTTCGTGGTCGATGAATCGACCACGCCGGGGAAACGGGGATCGGGAGTGTTGATGTAAGAACGGGCGCGACCGGAGAAACGGGTGGGACCCACCGACCGAGGTCGGTGGGGATCCCTCCGGGCTGCACGCGCCTGGTGACATTGGTTGGTGTGGGGACGTGGTCGATGAATCGACCACGCCGGGGAAGCGGGGA
>JANYKD010000534.1 GCA_025361735.1 Phycisphaerales bacterium | reverse complement strand
CATCGGCCTCTGCCTGGACCAGGTGGACGAGTGCCGGCCTTTCTTCCTCGCCTTTGTCGGCCATCGTTACGGCTGGGTGCCCGACCAGGTGCCGCAAGAAACGCAGCACCGCTTCCCCTTTATCAAGCGGTTCCCCGGCGTCAGCGTCACCGAACTGGAGCTGCGCTACGGGTTCATGCTCGATCCGAAAGGCGTTCACACGCTGGTCCTGCTCCGCAAGGAGCACTCCATGGCCAACATCCCCGAGGCGATCCGTAAACGCGACTATGTGGAAACCGACCCGAGCGTGCAGCAGAAGCTCGTGGCCCTCAAGCGCGCGCTGCACGCCTGCCCCTCCTCGGTCCAGCCGTACTCGGCGAACTGGGATCCCACGCGCTTCGACCGCGCCAATCGAACCGAGGGGAAACTCGATGGGCTGGACGACTTCGGCAAGCACGTCGAGAGCTGGCTATTGCAGGCAATCAAGACGGAACTGAAGCTCCCGGACACGCCGGTCGAGGTCGCTCCGCTGGACGCCGAGGCCGATCTGCACGAGCGCTTTCTCGAGCTGCGGACGCGGATATACATCGGTCGCGACGACCTCTATCGCCGGATGCACGACTTCGTCTTTGGCTCGGGGACGTTCCCATTGCTGCTGACCGGCGCGAGCGGCCTGGGTAAGTCGGCGGCGCTGGCCCGCTTTGTCCGCGATTTCCGCAAGCAACACCCGGACGTGTTCGTGCTGTCCCACTTCGTCGGGGCCAGTCCGCGGACGACTTCTCTCGTCGGCATGTTGCAGCGGCTCACCCAGGAGTTCCAACGGAAGTTCCAGTTGACGCTGTCCACGGCCGAAACGCCCGACGAGATCATCCGCACCTTTGCTGTCGCCCTGGCCAGCGTGCCGGCGTCGGCCCGCGTGGTGCTGGTGTTCGACGCCCTGAACCAACTCGACGCCGACAGCCGGGCGGATACGCTGGTTTGGTTACCGGAGCAACTGCCGCCCAATGTGCGCGTGCTGTGCAGTGCCGCCACCCCTCACCCTTCCGTCTCCCCTGAGGGGAGCGGTAAGGGTGAGGGGAAGGCGCCGGGCGTGCTGACCGCCTTCGGCCAGCGGCAGTGCGCCAATGTCCCGCTCCAGCCGCTCAGCGATGTCGAACGCCGGGCGATTATCCGAGCGGTGCCGAAGCTGGTGGCCAAGACGCTCGACGACAAGCAGATCGATGCCCTGCTGGCCAACCCGGCCTCGAACAACCCGCTGTTCCTGATGGTCGCACTGGAAGAACTCCGCGGCTACGGTTCGTTCGAGCATCTCAACCGGATGATTGCCGAACTGCCCCACGAAGGCGATACGGTGACGCAACTCTTCGAGCAGGTCTTCGTGGGGCTTGAAGAAGAGTTCAACCAACCGCTGGTCGAAGCGACCTTGCGTTTGCTGGCTTGCTCGCGGCGCGGGCTAAGCGAGCCGGAACTGAAGGCCCTGACACAATACCTGGGTGAGCAAGCCGATGACCTTTACCCCGTTTTGCGGCAACTCCGCGCGTACTTACAGGTCCGCGATGGGCTGATCGACTTCTACCACATGAGTATCCGGCGCGCGGTCGAAGTCCGCTATTTGCGCTGGTACCACGAGGAGGATCAACGCGATCCCTGGGCACGGTGGAATCCGGAGCGGCAACCGCCGGCCGGCGCGCCGACGGAAGCGGAGCAGGAAACGCGCAAACGACTGCTCGCAGAATTCGAGACGAATCGGCTCAGTGCGCGGGCCATTGACGAACTCCCCTGGCAATTGGCCCAAATGCGAGACTGGCAGCAGCTATTCGATTTGCTCGGAGATCTCACATTCTTCGATGCGGCCTGGCAGGCGAATCAGTTCGAGGTGCGGACCGCCTGGTCGCTGGTGAAGGCCGTGGGCGGGCTGGAGCCGATCTCAGCCTACCGTGACCCGTTGGCAAACCCGGCAAACCACAACAGCGGCGCCGTGTGGAAGGTCGGGCTGCTCTTGCAGGAATCCGGGGACGGCCAGTCGGTTGTTGCAGTCTGGTCTTTCTTCGCCGACCAGTTTCGCCGGACCGGACAAGATTCAAGCCTTCGACCCTGCCTGGGAAATCAGGCACTGCATCTCAAGGCCATCGGGGACCTGGACGGGGCTATGCGCCTGCACAAGGAAGAGGAAGCGATCTGCCGACGGCTCAACATCCCGTCCGGATTGCAAGTCTGCCTGGGGAATCAGGCGATGATCCTGAAGGCCACCGGGAACCTGGACGGGGCCATTCATCTGCTCAAGGAAATGGCCAAGCATATTCACGATCCAGAAGTTATCGAACTGATAGGCAAGATGATCCTCGAGGAGAGTTCCCAGTACGATGCCCTGCAGGCACAGCTGGATAGCGTGCAGAACATCGGGTTATGGCTGGACACCCCCGAGTTCCGCATGGATGGAAGGTTCTGAAC
>JANYKD010000524.1 GCA_025361735.1 Phycisphaerales bacterium | reverse complement strand
TACGATCGTAGTCACCGCGTCGAAAACATCATCAGGGCCGGGCAGATCAAGAAGATCATTCCGACATGCCATGATCATCCAACTCCAAAGCCGTGGCAGTTGGCCTCCCACTTCGTAATGCTGCACACTCGCAAGGGAGATGTGGTGCTCGACTCAACCATGGGAGGCGGATCCACGGGCATTGCGTGTGTGCGTAGCCGGCGTAAATTCATCGGCATCGAGATCGATCGGCGATGGTTCAACCTGTCCGTCAAGCGCATCGAACTGGAACTCGCGGCCCGCAATTGATTTGGTATTGGCTCTGTGTCCTCTGTGATCTCTGTGTTGAGAAGGAATTGTTTGTGATTGAGAATGCGGACATGATCAGCTACTCCCGCGTCACCGGGGCCACCGGCTCGGGGCAGCTTGTCCGCTCCGCTGTGAGCGTGGAGATCCGTTGCACGGCGGCGGATCCGTCCTCGGCCCAACGGTGGGCTCTGGGAGCGACCATCAAAGACGCTTCGATCGTGCTTTACGTGCCGCTCGATGAGCTCTCGGGAGTGCCGGTGAAACCGCTGGACCTGGTGACGGCGGTGATCGATGGCCTGACGGCGGTGACGTACCAGGTGGTGCATGTGATCACGGTCGTCAAGGATGGCGGAATGAGCCATTGCCAGGTGTTTGGGAAAGCCGTCGGATAGGAAACGTTCAAGAGTTCAAAGGTTCAAAGGTTCAAGAGTGAACCTCGATCCCTTGAACTCTTGAGCCCTTGTACTCTTGAGCCCTTATGATGCCCGTCAACGTGACCAACTTCCTGCACTCACTCGCGAAGGCGATCGCTGTCGCGTGCTCGATCCCGTTCCCCGGGACGATCGACGCGGCTCACAAGGCGGCGATATGGGCGGGGGAGGCGATCGAGTCGCTGGCGACGGATCCGTTCACCACGCTGGTGGATTACGGCGGATCGGCGCCCGAGTTCAACCAGGCCACGGAGATCGCGGTGCAGGTGGCGACGATGGGTACGGTCCGCGACGCGGTCCGCGATCGGGCCTGGGCGGTATACCAGGCGTTGCGGGCGAGTGATGGGCGCCCCTGGCGGTCTGCGACTATCGCGGGAATCGTGCCGACGACGCAGGCGGCGGATGGGACGTGGCGCGTGATCAAGGCCGACTTCGTGCAGCCGCCGGGATTTGTGGGCGGGCCTGACGAGCAGGGTCGCGTAATGTGCGCGTTTTCGATGGACGTGCGGTTTGTGAAGGTGGTGTGAGTGTGGTGATCGATCAATTTAAGGAGCCAATATGGCCGGAACTGTGACACCTGGAAATCAGCGAATTGGCATTCCGTATGACGTGCTCTGGGGCAGCACGGACCTGGGCGGTGTGGACGACGTCAAGCCGAATCTCAAGCTGATCTGGGAGGCCCTGAAGTGCGGGTCGACGGGAGACGTGAAGCTGGACGATGTGTACCGCGGCATCAGCGACGACTCGCACGTCTCGGTCATCGTCCGCGAGGTGCAACTCGCCCTGATTCGCACGCTTATGCCCTGGGCAGCAGTTAGTGGCGCCTTTGACCTGACGCCGCCGATCGGCGCTCGTATGCAACAGTATGCGCAGCAGCTCACGCTGCACCCGCGCGACAAAGGATCGACCACCACCGAAGACGTGCTGTTCTGGAAGGCCGTGCCGGTGCAGTCGTTCCTGCTGCCACGCAACGGGAAGGACCCGGACAAGTGGGAGATCATCTTCAACGTCTACCCAGACCTGACCAAGCTCGCGGCCGGAATCGCCAGCCCGTTCGCTGGGATCAAAGGCGTGTAGTGGGCGACGTGGAATCGATCTGGCAACCAACAACTGGCAACCAACAACCGGGAATCGACATGCAACTTAATGACTACATCAAGCTATTGCATCCCTGGACGTTTACCGTGGATGTGGGCGACGTGTTGCACGCGATCAAGCGGCCGAACGTGGCGGCGGTGGTGACGATCGATGCGGCGCGGGAAGGCCTGACTACGGCTGAGCGAATTCTGGAGTTCGTGCGGCACATTTTCGTGAAGCCGCCGGCGGACATGGATGATTGGGATCCGGCGCTGCTGGCGGTGGTGGCCCGCGAGTATTGCACGGCTGTCGGGGAGTATCTCCGAAAAAACCGGCAGACACTGCTGTCGACGACGACGACGGCGGCAGTGAGACCTTCGGCGGATTAGAGATCGTCGTGCTCCTGGTGCGAGCCATGGAGGGGGCGATCACGCCCGAGCAGGCCATGGAGATGGACGCCGCCTTTGCGAGCGAACTGATGCGGGCGACAGGATCGGTGATGGAGAAGGCGAAGAGGCAGGCTGACAGGAACACCGGGATGGCAGGCAGGAATACCTGTCCCACCAAGCGAGATGTGGGCGGTGGACGAAGCGAGATGCACATTGGCGACATGGGACAGTTGCGCGATTTTCTGAAGAGGCAGAAAGGTCTTTAGTATGTCGTTCGATGCAGGCTCAATCACGGGTGGAATGACCTTTGACATCTCGCAGTACACGCGGGGGATGATGCAGGCGACGTCCATTGCCCAGGTGTTTCCGGCTACGGTGACCGCGTTCATCGCCAACCCACTACTGGGCGTGGCGAGCCTGGCCAAGTCGGTGGCGCACGGAGTGGTGGAGGCGATGCACTGGATTGGCGAGGCGGTCGCGGCGACCGCCGATAAGTATGAGGCGATCGGTGAGGCGGCGTATGCAGCAGGGGTGAAGATCAGTCTGCTGCGCGAAGTCATGCCGATGGCGAAGCTCAAGGACATGGGCCTTGAGGACGTGGGCATGACGTTCATGTTCCTTAACCGCTCGATTTCCGAGGCGATGGATGGGATGCAGCCCAAGATCGACGCGTTCCATCGGCTGGGCGTGGCTTTCACCGAAAGCGACGGAGCGGCCCGAGACGCGGGCGCTGTGTTTTACGATCTGGCGGATGCCCTGGGGAAGATGGGGAACGCGCCATTGCGGACGGCACTCGCCATGGACCTGATGGGACGCAGTGGTAACCGCAACATCCTCATGTTTCAGGACGGGGCGCGGGGGATCAGGGAGTATGCCGCACGGATGAAGGAACTGGGCGCTGGACTCGACGCCGGCAAGATGAGCGAGTACGGAGAGAAGTTCAAGATCGTCGAACAGGGGTGGGCGGCACTGTGGACGGGAATCAAGGAGAGCATGGCGGGACCGATCCTCGAAGCGATCGGC
>JANYKD010000468.1 GCA_025361735.1 Phycisphaerales bacterium | reverse complement strand
AAACGCCTCCTTGCTGTGAGTGTTTGACTACTACACAGACCCCGCCGATGCGGAAAAGACAGGCGTTTTGAGTGTTTTCTTTTATGGCCAGAGCAAGAATCTGACAGACTACGCTTGCTTGAGGGCTAGTGCGTCCCCGTTCCATTCCCCCCGTTCCGTCCTCTATCCGGGTCATACGTCTACATAACATAGCGGTGACCAATGACCGGCGGGCTGATCAACAGCCCTCGCCATTCGGGCTGGCGGCGTCGTGCGGAATTCGAGTTTCGGAGGGTCGGGAACGCCGTTGTTTGCGGAATGCGGAGATGCTTCAGGACGCTCTGGATGAGCTGCCTTGGCATCCACAACTGACAACTGGCGAGCCGCGGGTGCGACCACGTTTGTGGTACGAATACTCTCATCCCGGCGCTCTCCCGGTGGGAGAGGGAGCATGTCGAGTGTCGGAGTACCGACACCATGGGCGAGACGCCCATGCCACGATATTCTGGCGTCCAGATACGCTTCCCCGAGATTCCGGGCACGCCGCATTGGTGTCTGAGGCAGGGGTATTCTACGTATGTCGTCATTGGGCCGAGGTGGCCGGGTCCGATGGTTCGCGGGCGGAGATCAGGACGCGGTCGGGGAGGAGGGAGACTTCGAGGATCTCGCGTAGGGGATCGGGCGTGGTGATCGTGAAGACGGCCAGGTCGGCGTGTTTGCCGGGATCGAGGGAGCCGAGGTCGGTGTCCCATTGCAGTGCTTTGGCGCCGTTGAGCGTGATCATTTCCAGCAGGGTATTGGGAGGGACGTCGGGAGCCAGGCGATGCACGAAACGCGCCTCCTCGAGCAGGTTGAGGTCGGGCGAGGAGGCGCAACTGTCGGTGCCGAGGGCGACGTTGATGCCGCGGGCAAGCATCTCGCGGAAACGGTGCGGCGGATGGCAAAACCAGGCGGAGGTGCGCGGGCAGTAGACGACGGAGGCGCGGCCCGCGGCGAGCAGATCGAGTTCGGTGTCGTCGCAACAGTTGACGTGGGCGAGGACCGTGGGGAAATCGAGCAGGCCCAGCGAATGGGCCAGGCGGATCGGGCCGCCGGTGAAGCGGGGAATGCGCTGGTCCCACCAGGGGAGGGAGTTCCAGAGGTCGCGGAAGGGGCCGGTCTGGTGTTCGAGGAACTCAGCCTCGGCCGGGTTTTCGGCGAGATGGGTGGTCAAGGGGATGCCGAGCTCGCGGGCAACGGCGAGACAACGCGCGTAGCCGGGAAGTTCGACGCTGTAGGGTGCGTGGGGGGAGAGGCCGATGCGGAGGTTGCTCCGGGCGGCGGTGTTGTCCGGACGACGGGACACGCACCCGCTTGTGGCCAGGGCGATGCGCTCGTCGAGGAGCGAGCGGTTGGCGCCCATGGCGCGGACTTCGCCGAAACTGACGGTTCGCAACGGAGAGCGGGTCAGCACGGGGCGCGTAGCCGCGGGTCGGGAGGTGATGTCGCCGACACAGGTGACGCCGAAGCGCAGGCACTGGGCGATGCCGTGGATGGTGGCGGCGGAGCAGCGCGCGGCAAGTTGGTCCGGCTGGGCGGCCGAGCGGGCGATCATCTGCTTGAGCCAATCGACGAATGCGGGTGGAGATGGATTGCCGGGGCACTCGATAGTGGGCTCGCCCATTTTGGCGGGCACGGAGGATGTGTCGGAGTACCGACACCATGGGCGAGACGCCCATGCCACGGGATTCTGGCGGCCAGCAGCGTGTTCCGAAGGATCGGGAGAGTCGCCGGCGGGCGGATGCGAATGGTTTGTCGAGTCGTCATAGCCTGCGGTGTCGGACAGTTCGAGGTGTGTGTGGGCGTTAACCATGCCCGGGATCACGAGAACGTGGCCGAGCGGCGTGACGGGCGTGGCGGCGTAGCGCGGCAGGACGTCAGCCTGCGGGCCGACGTCGATGATCCGGCCGGCCTCGATGACGATGGCGGCATCCTCGATGATCGGGCGGGAGACGGGCGCGATCCATTTTGCGGTGAGAGTGGTCTTCACATTTCGTCTTCGTGGAGTTCCTCGGCGAGTCGGGCGACCATGGAGCGGGCGGTCTCCAGTCGCTTGTGGGCGATATTGCGCACGACTTCAAAGTGGAAACCGTCTTTGAGGCGGGCGTCCCAGTAGCCGTACTCCTCGCGTTTCTCGTAGGCCTCGACGAGGTGCGGGATGGAGCCCTGGGCACGCGCGAGTTGCATGGTCTGGGTGACAAAACCGATGGCGCCGAAGTCATCGAGGTTGACGGCGTCGGCCAGCAGACGGGCCTCGATGCTGGCAGGTGTCTTCTGGGGAAGTTCGCGGAGGAGCGCGGCCGTGCGTTCGAGGAGGCTGGCTTCGTAGGTCTGGGCGAAGTTGGCGAGCAGGAGTTCGGCCGACTGCTGGGCACGGTCGCGGAGGCCGATGGAAGTCTGGCGGCCACGGGCGGGCTTGCCCTGGCGCAGCGGCAGTTGCAGGGCGAAGCAGGCGAGTTCGATGGCCGGGCGGTCGATATCGACTTCGACAAGGCCCATGGCGATGAACCGGCTCAGGCGTTTCCAGAGGCGCAGGGCGTCATCAACAAGGCGCGCGCTGCGGGCTCCCGTCTCGTCGGCGGCGGCGAGCGAGCGCTGAAGCTGATTTTCAGGCCTGATGTCTGTCGCCATCGCTTACCCACGCTGAACCCAGTGGATTACCGGACCTGGCAACAATACCCGATGAAATACGCAGAGACAAAGAAGAAAGCCTGAAACGCCGATCAGCCCGAAGTGGGAGTCGGGGCGCCGTGGCCGGCGGGCCTTGGACCGAGATCCATAGCCTGTGTTGGAGGCTGTATTTACCACACATTGATGACTCCCGACCACCTGCAAATTGCCGGGGCAATACGGACTTCGAGCCACTGTCGCTGAACACCGGACTTTCATCCCAGGCTTGAAAAGTTATGCTTGTCCGCAGACATGAAGATTGCCCATATTATCACTCGGCTGATTGTTGGCGGAGCACAGGAGAATACACTCCTTTCTTGCGAAGGTCAGCATCGTTTGGGACATGACATTACGCTCATCTCCGGTCCGTCGCTGGGGCCGGAGGGATCGCTGATGGACCGGGCTCGCGGGGCCGGGTATCGGATCATCGAAGTGGATGAGATGCGCCGGGCGATCTTGCCGCTTAAGGACTGGCGGACCTACACGCGGCTGGTGTCGCTGCTGCGGGAGCTGGCGCCGGATGTGGTGCATACGCATTCGAGCAAGGCCGGGATCATCGGGCGCTGGGCTGCGAAACGGGCGCGCGTGCCGGCGGTGGTTCACACGATTCACGGCCTGGCGTTCACGGCATCGACGAACCGGATGGTCAACGGCGCCTACAAGCTGCTGGAACGCTGGACCGCGCCGGCGTGCCAGCGCATCGTGTGCGTGGCCGATGCGATGCGCGATCAGAGCCTGGCGGCGCACATCGGGCGCGCGGAACAGTATGTGACGGTCTATTCGGGCATGGAGATCGAGCCGTTTCTGTCACCGCCGGTGCCGCGCGAGGAGATTCGTCGTTCGCTGGGGCTTGCGCCGGAGGATGTGGCCGTCGGCACGATCGCGCGACTGTTCCATCTCAAGGGACACGAGGACCTGCTGGACGCAGCGCCGGAACTGTGCGGCCGGTTCGCCAACCTGCGGTTTCTCTGGGTGGGCGATGGGCTGCTGCGGCCGGCATTCGAACGGCGGATCCGCGAGATGGGATTGCAGGATCGGTTCATTCTCACGGGTCTGGTTCAGCCGTCGCGGATTCCGGAACTGACGCAGGCGATGGATATCCTCGTGCACCCGTCGCGGCGCGAGGGGTTGGCGCGGGCGATTCCGCAGGGACAACTTGCGGGGTGTCCGGTGGTGACATACGACGTGGACGGCAACCGCGAAGGGCTCATCGACGGCGAAACGGGATTTCTGATTCCGGCGTTCGATGCGGGAAAACTTTCGGCGAGAGTGGCGGTACTTACAGAAGAACAGCCGCTGCGCCGCCGCATGGGTGACGCGGGGCGAGAGTTTGCCTCGCGGCGTTTTTCGGCCCGGGCGATGGTGGATGGCCTGGAGAAGGTCTACGCCGACGCGCTTGCTCGCACGGTGGGCAATACCCGCCCTTGACATGGTCGGTGAACCGACCACGCCGCGAAGAACGTGCGGGGCGTGTTCCGTCACACCATTTGTGGATTTGTGGATACGTTCGTTCACCAGGAAACCGCTCATGATGCTTGTAACGAAACGATGGGGAGTGTGGCTCGCCGGTGGGGTGTTGTTGTGTGGGTCGCCGCTATACGCGGCCCAGAGACCGCCGGCGGTGGACGCGGTGCCGCTCAAGGCGATCTTCGAGGATGAGGCAGCGCAATCGGAGAAGGAAGCGGCGCAGCGGATGATGCTGCGGCCGGACATGTCGGCCGACCGTCTGTCCAAGCTGGAGATGGACATCGACCTGCGTATTCTGCACCGCTGGGCGTGTAACGTGGCGGCGGCAGCCCAGCCGTCGGGCGATGCGCAGGTTACGGCGAGGCTGCGGGCGCACTTGCTGCAGGAGGCGATCGCCCTGGTTGAGGAAATGGCCCAGGCACAGGGGGGAAAACTGACGGCTGCCCAGGCTACGGCGGCCGCGAAGATTCACGAAATAACGTTCACGCTGCCGGCCAATGCCGGCGCGAAGGAAATGGACGACGTTTGCCGGCGCACGGGCACGGCGCTGGGATTGCTCGCCGGATTGGACGAGAAGAAACTGATGTCGATGCGGCCGAAGATGATCCGGCCGGAACGCGCGCCCAAGAACACCGCGAAGCGAACGCCGGCGGAACTCGCGGCCGAGGCGTCGCAACTGGCCGTTTCGCCGCAATTGCGCATGCAGCTTGTGGCGTTGGGCGCGGCCGTCACCAAACCCGAAGCGGACAGTCAGCTTGTGCCGATGCTCGAGACCTGCCTGGAAACGGCCAAGGCGCTGCAGACAAACCTGGCGGTCAGCGCCGCCGAACGGCAGCAGATGGAAGCGGGATTGGCCGAGGGTGTGGCGCTCTATCTGGATCCGCGCACGCGCGACGCCGGACGCAACCGCATCCAGGCTCAGCACACTTATCGCGTCGTAGTCAGCCGGATTCGCCGGTTGAACCTCTCGCGCGAGCAGATGGATCACCTTTCGCCGCTGCTGCGCTGGGTGGGCGAACATCCGGAGGAGAGCATCAAGGTCCTGTCAGGGCTGGATCGCGTGGGCAACGCCCGCATGCGCTTCGCCGGGCGCGCCAAGGCTCCGAACCCCATCCAGGGTTTGGCCAAGCCGCTGGCGGAACTGGAGAAGCAGTTTCCCCTGGCGGCCGACCGCTTTACCGACGGCGCAGTCAGCCTGCCGCAGGCGGGCGGAGGAAACATCCCGGCGGCGCTGGACGTGCTGGCCGACGAGGTCGTGCGCCTGGGCGACCTGATCGAGCGGCTCGACGGCATGCCCAAGACCGTGGAAACGCTGCTGGCATTCAAGCCACGCGGCGGGAATGTTCTGGATAAACGAATTGCCCAGCTTGCGCTGGCCGCGTCCAACGCCGCGCCATCGGCGGCGCGCAACGATGCGGTCGCGATCATCGCGGACCTGGCCCGCCTGGCGCGCCTGGCCGAGGAACTGTCATCGTTCCAGCTTGGCGATGTGTCCGGGCTGGAAAAACGCTGGACCGGCGGCCGGCTGGCGATGTTCGATGCCAAGTGGAGGCAGATAGTGTCTGACATGGCATCGGCAATTGCGCTCGGTGGCAATGCGGACCAGGCGAAACTCGCCCGGTTGCCACAGGCACTGACGCTGCTGGAGGCGCTTAAGCAGGCGGTGGAGCTGGACACGGTGCTGGCCGCGTCGGCCGACGCCTTCGCGGCGTGGGTCGACTGGCACCTGGCGCTGGCCGACCTCAAGCCGATCATGCTGCCTTACCCACAGGCCATGACCGACGCGTTCTCCGGATTCGTCAGCGACCAGCCGATACTGATCGACCAGTGGCAGAAGATTGACCGTCGCTATCGGCCGCTGGTGGCGATGCTCGTACGCGATGGCGCCTATCGCGACCAATGCGCCTCGATGCCGACAGGCCTGGCGGGCGTCGCGTCGTCGCTGGCGACGCCGCTGGACGGCGCACCCTTCGCGACCGAGCGCCTGGCGTCGTTCACGGCCGACATCTATCGCATCCGCATGGCCGGTGGGGATACGAAGGGCGCGGATGACCTGCTGGCGAATCTGGTGCGGCGGCTGGGTGGGGAGTAGCAGCTACTTCACCGGCGCCGCTTCGCCCTTGACCAGCGCCGCTCGCCACGCGTTGAAGCGGTTGTAGTACGGGCCGTGCGAACCCTTTTTCTCGCCGTGTTCGGCGACGGGCAACACGACGACTTCCTTCTGGCCCTTGAGCTGATTACACGCCGCGAAAACGCCGGGCGAGGGGCAGGTGGTGTCGATCAGGCCGACGCCGACCAGCACCGGGCACTTGATATTCGAGGCGAAGTTCACCACGTCGTAATACCGCGCGGCGTTGCGAACCTTGGTCTCGTCCTTGTCCTTGGTCTGCCAGTACCACATCGGCCAGCCCGGCAATCGCCCCGCGGTCACGCCGTGCATATCACACCCGGCGGGGACGTTCGCCAGCACGGCGGTGATCTTGGGGTGCAGGCCGGCCGTGACGAACGACTGCAGGCCGCCCTGGCTGCCGCCGGTGACGACCAGGACCTTGCCGTCCCAGTCGGGTCGTTCGGCCAGATACTGGGCGGCGCGGTAGCAGGAGAGATACATCCGCAGGAAATAGCTGGTCTCGCGATCATCATTGCCGATGGACGGATAGCCGTTGAGCGCCTTGGCGTTCTGGTCCTTGTAGAACTGATCGGGTTCGTCGATGGGCAGGTCGTGGGCGTTGATGTTGAGCACGAGCCAGCCTTCGGACGCGTGGCCGGTGATGAAGGACTTGGGCAGGCCATAAACGCCGGCCCATTGCACCACGAGCATGGCGGGGAATTTCTCGCCCTGCTTGGGACGGGCGATCTGTCCGCGGATGTGGCTGCCGCGGATGTTGTCCATGGTGATCTTCCAGTAGTCCACGTTCGGCTTGCCTGATTCGCCGGCTTCCAGTTTCGGGTTGGCCGGCACGGACGCCAGGTCTTTGAGCTTGGCCTGCCAGAAGGCGTCGAAATCGTCGGGACGGGGAATGGCCGGCTGAATCTTCTCCGGCGAGACCAGGGCTCCACCGTTCATCTTGATCGTCTTGTCCCCGGCCTTGATGCTGACCTCGACCAGGATCCAGCCCGGCTCATCGAGCCTGCTTTCGATCTGACCCTTGCCATCGGTGAGCACCGCCTTCCCCTTAGCAATCTCGGTCATGCCGCCTTTCTTGACGACATACGCGGCGTCGGCGACATCGGCGCCCTTCACCTGCACCGTCCAACGGACGGTCCCCGGCTGCCAGATGCCCGTTCCGTTCTCGGGTGCAACCAGCAGCTCTTGTGCGTGGCCGATGGCCGCGAACAGGAGGCAGAGTGCGATGGCGAATGATGGGCGGACGATGCGCGGGCTCATGGTGGTTCTCCTTGGATGTTGGAGCAGGGATTATGGCGTGGATGGGGTGGAGTTGCCAGAGAGGAAGCGGGTAGCAGGTAGTCGGTAGTGGGTAGTCGGTAGTGGGTAGTGGGTAATGGCGGCCTTGGCGGCGGACCAGGATACATGTCGCGGATGGGTCCGTCTCTTGCCATGGCGGTCATCAGTGGTTAGCATTGTGTTAAGTTAATCGGTTCTTGCTTTTGCTGAATGCTTTCCACTTTTGAATGGTCCGATGACGCATAGAAGGCAGGGGTGTCGGTCAAGATCAAGGAGCCTTTATGAAGATTCTGCCGGTCGTATTTGAAGAACGTGAAATCCGTCGGGTTTATGATGAGAAGAATGAGACATGGTACTTCTCGGTCGTGGATATCATTCAGGTGCTGACTCAGCAGGCGGATTTTCAAACGGCCAGAAAGTATTGGAATAAGCTCAAAGAGCGGTTGAAGAAGGAAGGAAGTCAGTCGGTGACAAACTGTCACCGACTGAAACTCACCGCCGCTGATGGCAAGAGTTACCTCACGGACGTCGCCAGCGCCGAAACCCTCCTGCGTCTCGTCCAGAGCGTTCCCAGTCCGAAGGCTGAACCCATCAAGCTGTGGCTGGCCAAGGTCGGCTACGAGCGGATGCAGGAGATGGCCGATCCGGCCCAGGCCATCGATCGTGCCCGCGAGACGTGGCAGAAGCATGGCCGCAGCGAAAAGTGGATCCAGCAGCGGATGACAGGCCAGGAGACGCGCAACAAACTCACCGATTACTGGGCCGGCCACGAGATCAAGAAGGGTGAGGAGTATGCCATCCTGACCAACATCATCCATCAGGAATGGTCGGGTGTTACGGTGCAGGATCACAAGGCCATCAAAGGCTTGAAGAACCATAACCTGCGCGACCACATGAGCGAGGCGGAATTGATCTTCACCGCGCTGGCCGAGCTATCGACGCGGCAGATCGCGGAAACCAGCAACGCCACCGGGATGGCTGAGAACAAGGACGCCGCCAAGACCGGCGGGAATATCGCCAAGAAGGCCCGGCTGGAGTTGGAACAGAAGACCGGCCAGAACGTGGTCACCGGGCAGAACTACCTGCCGCCGGCGACAGTGAAACAGATCAAAGGACCGGGGACTGGATGAGAAGGTGCGATGCAGAACTATCACCTATCAACCACCCACTATCAACTACTCGCTACCGTCCCCCGCCCAGCGTGCGGATGATCGACTTCATATCGCCGATCTGCGAAATCTTCAGGCCGAAGTTTTCGCCAACCTTCACGGTTTCGCCCAGGCCGATGGTGCGGTTGTTGACCATCAGTTCCAGCGGTTCGTCGCTGCTCTTGACGAACTCGATGATCGCCCCCGCGCCGAAGCGCATCACCTCGCCCAGCGTGAGTTTGCGCTCGGCCAGCTTGACGATCACCGGGACCTCGAGCTTCAGGACTCGCTTGAGATCGGCCGGGCCGTTGGGGTTGTTTCCGTGCAATACAGGCATACGAAAAATCCGCAGTACCGAAGTGTTATCGGTCCATGTGCTGGGGTGACTTGAGTCCAAACGCGCGAACCATGGCTGGCGGGGGATGCCAGCGACGGCGTGCGAAATGGCTCTTTCTTTCGCGGCCACAAAGATTACGCTTTCACCATGCGCACGACTATTCCCGGTGGCTGGATGGCGGTGGTGGGGTGGCTGGTGGTTGCGGTTGGCGTACTGGGTGCCGAGCCGGGGAAGGGCGTGCGGATAGACGCGGACTATCCGAGCGGGAATATTGTGGTGCAGCGGATCGACGGGGATACCGCGTTCGTGGCGCCGGATCAGCGCGATACGCAGAAGGGGCAGTGGTGGTTTTACTGGAGCTTCCGGCTGCGCGGGACGGCGGGGCAGAGCGCCAATGTTGTGTTTACCGGGAAGAATCCGATTGGCGTGCGCGGGCCGGCCATGAGCGAGGATAGCGGGGTCACCTGGAGATGGCTGGGCGCAAGCGCGGTGAAGTCGGCGCAGATCGATGGCAAGCCGACATGGTCGTTTGCGGCGGTGGTGCCAAAAGATGCGGTCGATGTGCGGTATGCGTTTTGTCCGCCGTATAACCAGTCGCATTTGCAGGCGTTTCTCGAGGGGCATCAGCAGAGCTCGAGTCCGCGCGTCGAGGAACTCTGTCGCAGCCGCAAGGGGCGTGCGGTGGAGTTGATACGAGCCGGGCAGTTGGATACCGCAAAGGCCCAGGGGATTGTGCTGCTGACCTCGCGGCACCATTGCTGCGAGACGATGGCGACGTATGCGATGGAGGGGTTTCTGGCGGCCGTGCTGGCGGATGATGAGCTGGGGCGGCGTTGGCGCGAACGTTGGCAGGTGATCGCGATTCCGTTTATCGACAAGGATGGCGTGGAGGATGGCGATCAGGGGAAGTATCGCGATCCGCACGATCACAATCGGGACTATAACGAGAAGCCGATTTATCCGGAGACGGCCGCGCTGATGAAACTGGGCGTGGGGATCAAGGGGCGCGTGGCGGCGATGCTGGATCTGCATTGCCCGCACATTCGTGGCGAATGGAACGACCGCGTGTATATCGTCGGGGCAGAGCCGCCGGCCGTGTGGGAGGGACAGTTGGCCTTTGCCAGGACGTTAGAACGCGTGCAGACCGGGCCGCTGGTGTTTCGGGCGAAGGATTGCCTGGCATTCGGGACGGCATGGAACACGGCCGCCAACACGACGGCCGGGCGTTCGGCGGCGCAGTGGGGGCGTGAGGCATTTCCCGAGGCACGACTGATCACGACGATTGAAATCGCTTATGCCGATGCGCTGGGGAAGGAAGTGAACGCGGAGTCGGCGCGGGCGTTGGGGCGGGATCTGGCGCGGGCGGTGGCGGAGCAGTTGGCGAAGTGAGGCACAAAGGCATTGAGGCACGGAGGCACGAAGTGGTCACTCCGGGGAGAACGCGGCAACGCGAACGCGAACTCGGGGGTAGCTGGAGCAGGAGAAGAGCCCGTGGAAAATCAATTCGTGCGAACGTCTGGATTGTGGTGTGCGCTGGTGTTGTCTTCGGTGCTCGTGTGTCTCGCCGGGATGACGGGCAGCGCTCGCGCGGCCGAGAAGGCGGACGCGGCGCCGTCGCTGAAGCAGGCGCTGGCGGACTTGAAGGTGCCGCCGGCGTGGATGGAGACGACGGCCATCACCTGGGACATGAACAAGCCATGGAAGGACGGCCGCCTGGAGATTCGCCGGCTGCTGGCGGCGGGGACCGAGGCGGAGGTGCGGCAGGGGGTAAAGCTGACGTGGCTTTACGCGCAGAAGGGCGATATCGGCAATGGACATGAGCTGCCGATGTACCTGTTCCTGAGCGGCAACTATGCCTGGGCGGCGCTGGAATATCCCAAGCATATGAAGACAGTGGAAGGCAAGGGCGCGACGCACGAGTACGTGTGTTACGCATCGTGCCTGGCGCACTTTGGCGAGTACGCGCAGGCGCTGGAGGTTCTCGGCAAGGGGTTGAAAGATCTGCCGCCCCAGCAGTGGCGGGCCAATTCCATGGCGAGCATCCAGAATCAGATGGGCGACGTCTACGTCAAAATGGGCGACGCGGAGAAGGCACGCAAAGCCTACGCGGAAGCGATCCGGCTGTATCCGACCTCCGAGCAGCCGTATGGCCGGCAGTTGATTCCCCGGCGCGTGGCGATGGTGCAGGCCAAGCTGGACATGATGAGCCTGGCGGCGTTGTCGACGGCGAAGTTGCGCGATGGCGTGTACTCGGCCAACGCGCTGGGATACGCGGACGGCAAGGAAATCACCGTGACGCTCACCATCAAGGGTGGGAAGATGGCCGACATCAAGGTGGCGCATCAGGAGAAGATCGACCTCGGGGCCAGCAGGATCATCCCGCAGCGGATCGTGACGCAGCAGAGCCTCAAGGTGGACGCGGTGACGGGAGCGACGGTCACTTCGCAGGGGATCATTGACGGGACGTTCAAGGCGCTCAAACAGGCGGGGCTCGAGTGAAGGATGGCAACCGGCGTAGGCGAAGCGTGAATCTGTTTCTCCCGGCCACGGTAAACGGGGCGATGGGGAAATGGCTCCGCCGACTCGGGCCGACATGGCGGGCGGCGCCGCTGCGACGCATTGCACAGACGTTGTGCCTGGGCGTGTTTCTGGGGTTGTTCTTCTATGTGGCGTGGCCGTATTCGGAGCGGTTTTCGGCGCGGACGATTCCCGACAAACGATGGCTGCCACTGGAAACGTTTCTGTGGATCGATCCGCTGGTGGGATTGTCCACGGCGCTCGCGGCCCGGGCGTGGAATGTGGCGCTGGTTGGAATGGGCGTGATCCTGGCGGTGTGTGTGGTCTTTCCGCGCGGGTTTTGCGGATATGTGTGCCCGCTGGGGACGATGATCGATCTATTTGACTGGGTGGTGGGGAGGCTGGGGTGGAGGAAAGGCCTTCCGCGGCGGAGCGGTTTGACCGCGTCCGCTGAAGCGGACCCTACGGTTGGCGCCGGCCGTCGCGGGTGGATGGGCCTGAAATACTACATCCTGGCGGGCGTGCTGGGAGCATCCGCGTTCGGTGTGCTGCTGTCGGGCTACGTGTCGGCCATTCCTGTGCTGACGCGGGGGCTGATGTTCAGCGCGGGGCAGGTGCAGCTCGGGCTGATGAAGAATTGGGGACAGGTTGCCCGGGTCACGCCGGCCGTGTGGGTGTCACTGGGGATGTTTGCCGGCGTGTTCCTGCTGGGCCTGATCCGGCCGCGCTTCTGGTGCCGGTATGTGTGCCCGAGCGGGGCGATGTTCTCAGTGGCCAACCTGTTTCGGATTGGCGAGCGGAAGGTCGAGTCATCCTGCATCAACTGCAACCGGTGCGTGGCGGCGTGTCCGTTCGATGCCATTGAGGTAGACTTCAGCACGCGGGAACTGGACTGCACATTCTGCCAGACGTGCGGTGGGGTGTGTCCGACGGGGGCGATCAGGTTCTCGTGGCACGGGTTTCCAGCCCGTGGTGCCGGTACTCCGGCACATCAGCCGGCCAACGGTTTGCCCGGCGGTGTACCGCAAGACACAGGTAGGATGCCCGTGCCACCAACAAGGGCAATCTCCCGGCGCGGGGTGGTGTTGTCGGTCCTCGGGGGCGCGGCGGCCGCGATGGGCACGCGGGCGGCGTCGCATCCTGGCCACCTTCCTCTGCGGCCACCGGGGAGTGTGGATGAGCAGCGGTTTCTCGATTTGTGCATCCGCTGCGGCGAGTGTTTCAAGGTATGTCCCGGCCCGGTGCTGCATCCGGCCGGTCTGGCAGGGGGGCTGGAGGGGCTGTGGACGCCGGTGGCCGTGCCCACGCATGCCGGGTGTCATCAGGACTGTAACTTCTGTACGCTGGTGTGTCCCACCGGCGCCATCGCGCCGCTGACCATCGCGGAGAAACGCAAGACTGCGATGGGACTGGCCGTTGTTGACCCGGCCATCTGTCTGCCGCACCGCGGAGAGAGCGATTGCCGGCTCTGTTATGACGAGTGCGAGGCGGCCGGTTATCACGCGATCGAGATGCGGAAGATTGCCCTGAAGACCGGGGAGATTCCGGAGGGCGCCGTCTCCGATGAGGAGCGTGAGGAGATGTCGCGGATCAACGCACCGTTCGTTCGTGCGGATTTGTGTGTTGGGTGCGGACTGTGCGAGTATCGCTGCAACGGGGCGCTGGTGCGCCAGCGGCACGTTTTGCCGAGGAGTGCGGTGGTCGTTGTCGGGGAGGATCGGCGGAAGCCGACGCGGGTTTTGCGGTAGGTTGTGCTTCAGCACACCAAACGCCGCCAGCAAAAACGGTTGAGATGGAGATGATCATGTCGCAACAACTCAGCGTTCATGAGAAGGCGGCCATCGGAGCCATGTTCGCGAAGCACTTCGGCCGGGAACTGACGATGTTTCCTGAACTGGTAAAGGCCGAGGAGTGGGATATTCCGCCAGAGGGTCCACAGGCATTCAATCGTGATTTCGCCCTCTCGTTCACAAGCAAATCTCTCAAGGACGTGAACATCAAATCTGTGGTCTGCAACGTGCTTCCCAATCACTTCGGTCCCGATCTATTTCTCACTGTTGAGCCTGCCACTTTGGACTTGTTGCTTATTCAGACCATTGGGTTGCCGGCGGCCCCTCTGTCCTTTTACGGCCAATACATCACGGTCGTCCAGTCGTGGCTGCATCAGTGCATTGCGAAGGCGGCCGGGCTGTGGACTCATGGAATGTCCGACGATGCGTGGGGGCGATTGGGGGGATGCGTCTCGGACTTCGCCCGGTTCGACATGTTGCGCCTCATGATCATCGGAGATCGGATGTGCTTCTTTGGTCAAATCGGAAACGTGGTGAGTGTGAGAGAAATGGGCGATGTGATGACATTCGACGAAACCGGTCGGCATCTGTCGATTCGCGCGGCCGAGGGAAGGGCATTCGCAATCGACGGATTCACGAGCGTCCCTGTTGCACGTACACAGGACGCGACCTTCTGGATTCAGGAATGATGCGGGCACCGGCAGGCATTACGGACGCGCCGATGAATGACCGATGCAAAGATAGAAGCCGCAGACCCTCACCCCAGCCCTCTCCCGGAGTACCGGGCGAGGGAGTGTGCCGAACCTGATTTGCTACTGTTATTGTTCTACAGCGCCTACGGACGCGCCGCCCATTCCTCATGCAACTTCGTCAGTCGCGCTACGATCTCCGGCTTGTCGGCGGCGAGGTTCTTCTTTTCGCCGATGTCATCCCGCAGGTTGCAGAGGAATCGCTCGATCCGCTCCTGCTTCTTATCCGTGGCGCTGGTGTCCCAGGCGTTGCCGATCAACTTCCAGTCGCCGTCGCGGACGGCCCATTGGGCGTTCTTTCCGGAATCGACCTGCCAGTGGACGACGCCGTGCGTGGTGGGCGCGTCGGCCGATTTGATGACGGGCATCATGCTCGTGCCGTCGAGTCCATCGGGCGGCTTGATCCCGCACAACTCGGCCAGCGTGGGGAGCCAATCACAACTGTGGACTAATTGGGTGCGCACCTGGCCCTCGGGCAGGTGGCCGGGCCAGGAGATGATGCCGGGGACGCGGATGCCGCCTTCGAATAGGCTGAACTTGGCGCCGCGATACGGGCCGGCGCTGCCGCCGCCGAAATGGGCGCGTTCCTCGGTGGAGTGGCCGTGGTCGGACTGGAAGAGAATGATGGTGTTGTCGCGCAGGCCCTGGTCGTCGAGTTTTTTGAGGAGCTGGCCGATCCGTTCGTCGAGCGTCGCCATGAAGGCCGCGTAGAGGTTCCGCGGATAGGGCAGGTCCTTGAAATGCTCCCGCCACTTGTCGTCGGGCTGATACGGGTAGTGCGGTTCGTTGATCGCGAAGTACATGAAGAACGGCCGCTCGCGGTTTTCGGTGATGAATTTTCCAGCCTCCTCGACCATCATGTCGGCGAAGAAATGGCCGGAGGCGTAGATCTCCTTGCCGTTGCGGTAGAGGTCGTGGACGTTCGGGCCGGACCAGTAGAAGAAATGTGACCAGCTATCGATGCAGCCGCCCATGTGGCCGAAGGAATAGTCAAAACCACGGGCGTTGGGCATGGTCTGCGGCGTGTAGCCCAGGTGCCATTTGCCGATGTGGGCGGTGGCGTAGCCGGCGGCCTTGAACAGGGCGGGCATGGTCGATTCCTGCGGCGGCAGTCCACCATTGGCTCCGCGCTGCGAGGCGGCGTTGCCCACGATGCCGGCGTGCAGAGGATAGCGCCCCGTCAGCAGGGCGGCGCGCGACGGTGAGCAGACGGGGGCGGCCGAGTAGAACTGCGTGAAGCGCACGCCCCGCCCGGCCAGTGCATCGAGATTGGGCGTGGCCAGGTCTTTGGCGCCATAACAGCCGGCGTCCACCGAGCCCTGGTCGTCGGTGATGATGACGATGACGTTGGGTTTGCGCGGCTCGGCCGCCCCGGCAACTTGCGAAGCGACGGGAAGTGCGGCCAGCCCGGCAAGAGAAGTCTGAAGGATTTCTCGGCGTGTCATGATGCAAGCAAGTACCGGCGTAAGGGGGTGGTTGTTTTGGGTGTTGGGCGTTTTTGAGACTGGCCGAAGCCGGGACTACGAACTCGTACTACAATGCATGTGGGCCGGGAATTGCCGGCGAGGCTTGGATTTGGTCCCATGGAGATTCGCATGAAACTGATATTGTTGTCCGCGTGCGTCTTGTGTGTGGTGGTGTCGGTCATGGGCAAGCCGCAGCCGGAGCCGGCCGCCCCGTTGCCGGGAAGTTGGAAGGTGACGCTTGCGCCCGATGAGGCCTCGGCCAAGACCGGCGAGAAGGCGCTGGCAGACACGCTGACATTCAAAGATGGCGAGTTTCGCGCTGAGGGTCTGGTGGTGCGCGGGTTTGACTGGGCCAAGTACAAGCTGCAAGACCGGCCGGAGATTACGGTGTTTATCGTGGAGGCCAAGAGCAGCAAAGGCGAAGGCACCGCGCAGTGGCTGGGTCATGTAAACGGGCAGAAGCTCACCGTGGGACTGACGTGGACCAAGGCCGACGGCAGCGTGGCGCGCTGGTCAGGCGAAGGC
Organism: Phycisphaerales bacterium; assembly: GCA_025361735.1. Taxonomy (GTDB): domain Bacteria; phylum Planctomycetota; class Phycisphaerae; order Tepidisphaerales; family Tepidisphaeraceae; genus JANYKD01. Next base: position 5,770 of record JANYKD010000468.1, on the reverse strand, counting down.
AAGAAGATCGAGCCGCCGGGCGATCGCAAGGGGCGCTAGCCGGATGCATTCACCGGCGACGGCGGAGAAGGGCCAGCGCTCCGACTGCCAGGAGGGTCAGGCTTGCGGGCTCGGGGACTGCGACGGCATAGGAACGGCCGAATGCGGCGGCCAGAGAAGGTGCGAAACCGGCGCCGGCCGCCAGTTGGGTACTGACGATGTCAAAGTCGGCGAGGCTGACGGTCCCATCGCCATTGAGATCGCCGTCGAACCAGCCTGCGCCCGTCTTGCCCATGTTGGCGATGATGTTGTAGTAGTCCGTCTGGTCCACTTTGCCGTCGAGGTTCACATCACCGGTATAGGTGTAGAACAACAGCAACTCGTTGAAATCCGCGCCGTTGGAGACTGTTTCACCCTGCCAACTCAGCAGGTGGAGCAAATGATTGTCCACCAGTGCCAATGCGGCTGGCGCACCGCTGGCCGTGGGGGCGGACGTGAAGATTGAGCGGTTGTTTACCCACTGCTGAACCGCCGCCGCGGGCGAGCCGGCGGCGTAGTGCAGGATCATGGCGTTGTCCCCGATATCCAACGTACCGCCGGAAGAGATCGACAGCGAATCCAGCACGAGGACGTTGACAGCGCCGGGGGCGATGGCGGCCGTGCCACCGGCAAGCGTGAGGCCGGCGAGGCGCTCGGGCGAATTGAACTGCGCGGCACCACCCGTGTCGACACCGATGGTGGCCGTGCGCGTGGATTGGCTGCCGATGGGCATGGCGAACGCGGTGGTTCCGTAGCCAATTTCCACGCCGGCCGGGCCGGTGAACGTCGACGTCGCCGCGAAGGTGTGGTCGCCGCCCAGCCAGAGTCGCGCACCTGTATTAAAGGTGAAACGGCCGGTCTGCGTACCGCCGCCATAGAGCGCCAGGAGTCCGGCCTGGAGGTTGACGGTGCCGGAGTTGTTGAAGGGAACGTCGATCCAGGTCATATCCGCGCCGGCACGGTTGAACGTACCGGAGTTGTTGAAGGCGTTGACCCCGGTGTAATTGTAGATGCTGGTTCGGTCGGTGGCCGTGAGCACAGCGCCGGAGCGGTTGTTGAACGTGCCGGAGTAGAAACCGATGGGGTTGTAGTTATCCGTGGCGCCGACCCAGGACATGGTCGCGTAGTTGTCCAGAACACGCGCCAGGGAGAGCGGGCCGTTGGCGGTATTCACCGTGGAAGTTGACCCGGCCGCCAGCGTGGTGGTCCCGGTGCCGGCCATGCCGCCGCCGGTCCAGGAAAGCGAACCGTTCACGGTCGTGTTGAACGAACTCGACAGCGTGCCGCCGGACAGCGTCAGGGTGTTGCCCGTGGCGACGGTGGTTGCCCAGGGGAAGGTGGTGGTACCGCTGGACAGTTCGAGCATCAACGGCCCGGTGATGCTGGAGCCGGCGGCGAACGTGTGATTGCCACCGAGAACCAGTTTGGCGCCGGTGGACAGGGCAAACGCACCGGTCTGGGTTCCACCACCGGTGAGCGACAACGTGCCGGCGGTGATGTTGACGGTTGCCGAGTTGTTGAACGGAACGGCGATCGTGGTGGTGCCGGTGGTGGAGCGGGTCAGCGTGCCGGCGTTGTTGAACGCGTTGGTACCGGCATCATTGCTGATGCTGCTGGTGCCGGTGACGTTAAAGGCGCCGCCAGGGAGGTTGTTGAGCGTGCCTCCCTTAAAGACGACCCCATCCGAACTGCTCGAGATCGTGCCGGAGTTGTTCAACACGCGCGAAAGCACCTGGGCGGTGTAGAGGTCGCTCACCAGGGTGACGGTCTTGGTCGCGGGCACGATCGTCGTGCCGCTGCCGGACATGATGCCATCGGTCCAGGCGAGCGTGCCGTTGATCGTGACATCGTCCGTGCCGGAAAGCTCGCCGCCGGAGAGCGTCAGGGTGCTGCCGGATGCGACGGGCAACGGTATGTTGAACGCACTCTTTCCGTCGTGGATATCCAGATTCAGCGTGGTGCTCAGGGTCGCGCCTGTGGCAAAAGTATGATCACCGCCGAGGACCAGTTTGGTGCCGGACGAAAGCGTGAATGACCCGGTCTGGGTTCCGCCCCCGGTGAGCGCCAGCGTGCCGCCGGTGATATTGACGGTGCTGGAGTTGTTGAACGGCACCGCGATCGTGGTCGTGCCGGTGGTGGAGCGGGTAAACGTGCCGGCATTGTTGAACGCGTTGACGCCGGAATCGTTGTTGAAGTTGGCGGTGCCGGTGGCGTTGAACGTGCCGCCAAGGAGGTTATTGAACGTGCCTCCTTGGAAAGCGAGTGTGTATGAACTGCCCGAGACCGTGCCGGTGTTGTTCACGGCTCGGGAAAGCGTTTGCGACGTGTTGGCGGCGGACCCCAGGGTGAGTGTTCGGGTGGAGGGGACAATGGTCGTGCCCGCGCCGGACATGGTACCGCTGGTCCACGCGAGAGCTCCATTGACGGTGAGATCGCCGTCGCCTGCGAGCGTGCCGCCGGAAAGAGTGAGATTCGCGGTGATGGTCGATGGCTGGGCGATGGTCAGGGAACCGGCCGAAAGCGTCAGGTTCTTGGTGCTGGTGAAGCTGACAATGCTGTCGGCGGCGGTGGTGGAGTGCGTAACGCCCGTGCCGGTCGAGATGTTGACAATGTCGGCCGAGCCGGGCAGCGCGGGATTGCTGCTCCAGTTGCTGGCCGTGTTCCAGTCCCCCGTGCCGGCGTTGGTCCAGTTGACTGTCGCCCCGGAGGCTGCGGGGGCGCCCCATAGCGCGGCCGCGATGAGCAGTCGGCGCAACAGGCGATCCGTTTGGCGTGAAGTTCTACCCAGATCCATGTGCGAAGGCTCCAAACAAGGCGACGGTGAAACCGAGGGCGGATTTGCCCCTCACCGTCTTTGACATGCAATGTATACACCACGTTTTTCGACCAGGAGTGGAATGCAACCGTCAAGAAGCGGCCGTGAATGGCGCAACTCCATTGGTCGCAACCATTTGCGATGGAATCAAATTTGTTTTGCCATCCCCGTACAAGCCATCGGTGGTTGCCAGCCATGGGTAAGGCGGAGCGATGTTCTTCTCATATCTGAGAAAAACCGTCCCGGATTCAAACGCCGCGACACAGTTACCAGACCTGCACTCGCAGTCCCAGATGGCGGTCGTCCATACGCGGATGCATTACGCGACGCGATGGAGCAGCGGCACGTAGGTCGCCCCTGCGTTGGAGAGTCTGCTTTCAAACAGCGTGAAGCCGGATGTCGTGAAAGTCGGGCCGGGCAGAATCAACTGGTAGCGCTGCTCTTCGAGTGTCTGGCGCACGACTGCCCGAAGCGGATGCCGGGCGCGGGCCAGCGTGATGTGAGGCCGATAGCCGCGGGTCTCGCGCGGGAACCCCAATTGAGCGGCGGCCTCCTCGACGCACGCGAACAACCGGCCGATGGCTTCGACATCGCCATCGAGTCCGCCCGCGAGGATGCGCACGGGGCCGTGCGGTGGGAAGCAGATGATGTCGGCGACGCGCAGCGACGCCGGTTCGAGCGTCATCTGTTTCAGTGCTTCGCAAAGTGCGGGAACCTGGGGTTCGGGCATTTCGCCGAGGAATTTGAGCGTGATGTGCAGATTATCCGCAGCAGTCCAGCGGACGCCGGGGATGATGGGACGCAGTGAATCCACAAGGTGTTGCAGATGCGTGACCGCTTCGGTGGGCAGTTCTATGGCGGTGAAGAGTCGCATGGCGTTCGCCTCACTGTCCCGCCACGGCCATGAACGCATCCCGGAGCGGTTTGGCCTGGGCGGGGTTGACCATGTGGATGTAGTCGATCATGCCGCGGAGCCAGGATTTGAAATGGGGAAGCTTTTCGCGATTCTGTGATTCGAGGCCGGTCTTCTGCGCCTGGTGCAGAATCGCACGCAGGCGGCGGACGGTTTGCCGGTCGATGCCGGGGCGGCGGTTGACGACAATGCCGGTGACGGTCTGGGCCATGCTCGGCCGTTGCACGCGCGTTTTCTTTTCGTTGACCTCGAAGCCTTCGTCCTGGGCGATGTGGCGCAGGCGGGCCATGAGATAGGCGACTTTGCCGGTGGCGTCGCCGTCGGCCGAGAGCGTCAGGTCGTCGGCATAGCGCGTGTAGGTCCAGTCGAGTTTGCCGCAGATGCCGAACAGGCGGCGATCCAGCCCGCGGGCGGCCATGTTCGATAGCGCCGGGCTCGTGCAGGCGCCCTGCGGCAGCCCGCGCTCGCCGGTGGCGACGTGATACGTCTTGCCGGCGTAGATGACCGTGCGTCGGGGGCATTCCGTGCAGAGCAGGGCGAGAATCGTGGCGACGGCAGGGGAATAGCCGAGGTGACGGAACAGCCCGGCCACGCGGTGGAAGTTGATGCTGGGGAAGAAGTCCTTGAGGTCGGCATTGACGATGAGCTGCCGGCCGACGTGCGGCGTGGCATTGGTGACGGTGCTGCGGCCGGTGATAAAGCCGTGGGCGGCATCGTGCATGCGGACTTTTGCGAGGATGTTGTTGAGGATCCATTCCTGAGCGGCGGCCAGATCCTCGTGCGGGGCGGCCAGCTCGCGCCGGCCGCCGGAACGCTTGGGGATGGTGAAGCGGACGTAGTGGGTGACCGACGCCGCCTCGGAATGAAACGCGAGCCAGCGGAGTTTGGGGATGGTGATGCCCAGGGCTTTGGCGACATCCGTGGGCGTGGCCAGGACGGACAATTCCATCGCGGCGAGGCGCTCGACGTGGGCACGCCGGTCGGCCAGTCCTTTGGAGACGCCACGGCCGAGGAAGATGATGTCGGTGGTTTTGCGGTGAGCGACAGCCTGGGCGTGGGCTTCCTTGCGGGCAGCGGCCTCGGCTTTCTTCTGGGCCTTGAGTTGCCTGCGGGCCTCGCGGTCCATGCGCACGGCCTGGCGGGCCTTCTCCTGGATGACGGCGAGATCGGGGCGGACCGCGTCCATCTCTTCGCCGACGGCGTGAATCCTCTGGAGTTCGTCCGCGGCGATGAGGCCCTGGCCGACCATAGCGCGGTCGATGAGGAGCGTACGCGGATCGGTGACAGGCGGGATGAGGTCGCGGCGGCCGAAAAGGAAGTTGAAGGTGATGCCGCGGGCCTGGGCGCGGACTTGTTCGGGCGAGAGCGGCGTGAACGCGCCCGGATCGAGGTTGAGGGTTTTGTTCTGGGGAGGTGGCGGTGAGGCACGCGGCGGGCGCGGGGCAGATCGAGATGATGGCGGCGGAGGTGCAGGCGACGCCGGCTTGGCCGTCATGGGCGGCGGGGAATAGGCGCCGGGGCGGACGGGCGGCAGCGGCGGCGGGACCGGCCGCGATTGCGGTGATTGTGCCGGGGTCTGACCACCGAAAAGTTTTTCCAGCCAGTCGAACATGATTGCAATTCGCGCCTTGCCGCATTCATGACAACAGTCGCTTCAGGCGTCTACGGGAACCGTGTCTGGACGCTAGAATCTCGTGGCATGGGCGTCTCGCCCATGCGTGTCGGTACTCCGACACCTCTTCGTTTTCCCAAAAACAGGCACATTCGATGCTGCGGAGTACCGCAGCGCACGGGCGAGACGCCCGTGCCACGGGGCTGGCGGCGGCCCGCAGCGTGGTTCGCGGTTCGGCCACTCGCGCACGTCACTACGTGCCTCTGTGCCTTCGTCCCTTGCATGTCCAGATCGCAAAGCGGATCGGCGGAAACTGGGCCGACGGACTGACTTCATACGGCGGACCAGGATCGTTCACTCAAGGCCCGGCACGACATCTCGAGGCCGAGACTCTTGAGTCGTCTTGGTCGGC
>JANYKD010000463.1 GCA_025361735.1 Phycisphaerales bacterium | reverse complement strand
GTGCTGATGAGCCGCACCCGGCCCAAGCTGGACAACATGGAGCGGTATGTGAAGCGGCTGATCGCGGGCAATGGACTGAAGGCTACGGCTTGGTCCACCCTGGACCGGCGCGAGGCGATTCGCGATGCCGACTATGTGATTGTGATGGTGCAGGTGGGCGGGCTGGAGGCGTTTGAGCTGGATTACCAGATTCCGCTGAAGTACGGCGTGGATCAGTGCATCGGCGACTCACTGGGGCCTGGCGGTGTTTTCCGGGCCTTGCGCACCATCCCGCTGCTGGCGGAACTGTGCGGCGAGATGCGCGAACTGTGCCCCAAGGCGCTGCTGCTGAACTATGCAAACCCGATGGGGATGTGCTGCGCGGCAATCGGCCGGGCCGGCGGGGATATCCAGTCGATCGGGCTATGCCACGGCGTGCAGACGACCCTGGATCTGATCAGCCGATATGTGAATGTGCCCAAGAATCAGATCGACCACCAGGTGGCGGGGATCAACCACATGGCGTGGTTCCTCTCGATAAAGGACAAGCGGGATGGGCGGGATCTGTATCCGCTGTTCCGCGCCAATTGCGAGAAACCGGAGTATTACATCAACGAGAAGGTCCGCATCGAGGTGATGCGGCACTTCGGGTACTTCATGACCGAGAGCACCGGACACCTCTCGGAATACTTCCCCTGGTTCCGCAAGAACAAGGCCGCCCTGGATACCTACTGCGACCAGCCCGATTTCGGCGGCGCTTCGGGTGCCTATTACCACTACGCCAAGAACATCGTGAGCAAGTACAACGGCGTGGATTACCTGGCCGGCGAGGATGCGAAGCTCAGCAAACGCAGCGTGGAGTACTGCTCGTACATCCTTGAAGCGCACGAAACCGGTCACCCCTTCCGTCTGCAAGGCAATGTTCGCAATGACGCGTACATCACCAATCTTCCGCAGGGATGCTGCGTTGAGGTGCCGGTGTATGTGGACAAGCAGGGCATTCATCCGCTGCCGGTGGGCGAATTACCCATGCAACTCGCCGCGATGAACCAGAGCAACGTGACGGTGCAGCAGCTTGCGGTCGAGGCCGCGTTTAGCGGCAATCCTGAACTGGCAGTCGCCGCGATCGCCATGGACCCGCTCACATCGGCCGTCTGCACCCTCAAGCAGATCCGCGAAATGGCGGCCGAGCTGATGGAAGCCCAGCGGCAGTGGCTGCCGGAGTTCGCCGGCAAGGGCATCAAAGCCGTGCCGGCCGTCGCCATCACCAGCGGCACACAAGGCGTCGATGTTCCCTTGGATCCGGCGCTGGCGATTGCCAATCGGTTTGGCGAGCTGGCCGCTGCCCAGGTCCGAAATAACTAGTCTTTAATCTAACCACCAAGCGACGAAGAACAAGGAGCTTGTATGTCTGAGAAAATTCGAATCGGGTTCGTTGGCGTTGGCGGAATGGGACAGTGTGCGCACCTGCGCAACTACGCGACGCTGGGCGACTGTGAAGTCGTCGCCATCGCGGAAGTGCGGCCGGAACTGGGTCATCGCGTGGCGCAGAAATACCTGGTTCCCAAGGTGTATACCGACGTTTGCGAGATGCTGTCCAAGGAGAAATTGGATGGCATCGTTGCCTCGCAGCAGTTCACGCGGCATGGCACGCTGGTGCCTGAGCTGCTGGCCTGCAAGAAACCTCTGTTCACAGAGAAGCCGATCGCCGGCTCCATAGAGCAGGGCGAGAAGATACTCAAAGCGCTGACCGCTTCGGGCACTTGGCACATGGTGGGGTATCACAAGCGGTCGGACCCGGCCACCCGCTACGCCAAGGCCCAGATCGAGAAATTCGTCGCATCCGGCGAACTGGGCAAGATGAAATACGTGCGGGCCCTAATGCCAGCCGGTGACTGGATTGCAAGCGGGTTCAACGACATGGTCCAGAGCAACGATCCACAGCCGAACCTGCCGTGGGATCCGCCCGCTAGTGACATGGATAAAGAAACCAACGACAAGTACATCACCTTCGTCAACTACTACATCCATCAGGTCAACCTGATCCGTCACCTGCTGGGGGAGAGCTATCAGTTCGATTATGCCGACCCGGCCGGCGTGCTGGCGGTGGGCCACTCCTCCAGCGGCATTCCCGTCAGCCTGGAGATGTCACCGTACTGCACAACCCTCGACTGGCAGGAGCAGTACCTCGTCTGCTTTGAAAAGGGCTGGGTCAAGATCGAACTGCCCGCCCCGGTGGCGCTGAACCGGCCGGGCAAGACGACGATCTACTGCGACCCGGGCAACGGCGTAGCGCCGATCGAGACAGTGCCCCAGCTCCCATGGGTACACGCCATGCGACAGCAGGCCCAGAACTTCATTGATTCGATCAAGGGTCTGTGCAAGCCTCCGTGCGAGGCGGCCGAGGCGCTGGAAGACCTCAAGGTGGCACGGCAGTACATCAAGTTGTGGACGGGGAAGTGATCCCCAGCCGACCGTGTTGTGATTACCACAGCCTTGGTGCACTTCGTGCGTCCCAAGTGAAGCTTATGTCAGTTGAGATGAAGCCGTTTGTGGTCTACCAAAGGAATAAGCCATGCCTCTGAAATGGACCAAGGTGCTCATTGCCGACGAGCGTTATGAGTCGGCCGGGGTGCTGGATGTCGATAACGACGGCGTGCTGGACATTGTATCGGGCGCGTACTGGTACAAAGGTCCGGACTTCAAGAAAGCCTTCAAGATCGGCGATATCCGCGCTGAGGGCGAGTATTTCGACGACTTCTCCACCATCGCGATGGACATCGACGGCGATGGCTATCTCGACTACATCACCGGCGGTTGGTGGGGCAATACGCTCCGCTGGCGGAAGAACCCCGGCAAGCCCGGCGAGCCTTGGCCTGAACATATCATCGCCGAAGTGGGCAGCATCGAAACCACCCGCGCCTGGGACATCGACGGCGACGGCGAACTGGAGATCATCCCCAATACGCCCAATGGCCCGGTGCGCGTGTTCAAGCTCATCCGCGATGCGGCCGGCAAACCAACCGGCACATTCAAGAGCCGCATCCTCTGCGACAAGCCCCAGGGTCACGGCCTGGGCTGCGGAGATATCGCCGGCAACGGACGCATGGACATTGTCCTGGCCAAGGGCTGGCTGGAAGCCCCGACCGACGCTTGGACCGGCGAATGGATCTTCCATGACGACTTTGACTGCGGCCAGTGGGCTGCCTCAGTTCCGATCCTGGTCGTGGACGTCAATGGCAATGGCATCAACGACCTGATCGTCGGCGCCGCCCATGGCTACGGCCTGGACTGGTGGGAACACAAGAGCGAAGCTGGCAAGCACCGCTGGATCAAGCATCCCATCGACCCGTTCAACGCTCAGTATCACGACCTGATCTGGGCCGACATCGACGGCGACGGCAAGCCCGAACTGATCACCGGCAAGCGGCATCGCGCCCATTGCGGCAATGACACCGGCGAACAGGATGATGTGGGTCTGTACTATTTCAAGTGGACTGGCGAAGGGTTTGCCAAGCAGGTGATCGACTACGGGCCGATCCGGACGGGCAAGGGCTGCGGCATCTTCTTCCAGGTGGCAGACCTGCGCAACACCGGGCGTCTGGACATCGTGGCTCCGGGCAAGGATGGGCTTTACGTTTTCTACAACGAAGGCCTTTGAGGCAGTCAGGAGTCTGTCATACGGTTCAGTCGTGAATCGCACGCTCGATGTAGTGTAGTGCGGCACGCTGTCGCCAGCTTAGGCAAGCAACCAACGCTTGGTGGCCGGCCGAGAATGACTGGCACGACAACGCCGGTCTTCGCCCTCGCACCTCAGAGAGGTGCGCCACGTGGAGCACGTCTTTGACGTGCTGTTTTACGCGGGCGGCTCGCGTCGCCACGTTCATGGCTGGGCGCGGTTGTCGAGCCAGCCGGTGATGCGGGGGCTGCGGGTGGGGGAGAGTTCGACGGTGATGGCGCCGCGGTCACGGGTGTGGTAGAGGGGCAGGGGCGCTGCGAGCTGCTGAAATTTGGCTTGTAGTCCCGAGACTTTTCGGCCGTCGGAGCTAATGATGGCTTGGGGGCGGATGCTGGCGAGCAGTTCGGCCGTCCAGGGGGTGGCGCTGCCATGGTGCGGGGCGATGAGGATGTCTGATCGCGCGGGGTCAACCGCGAGTTCGTGCCTCGGGCGCTCGCCGATGTCGCCGGGGAAGAGAATCGACTTACCGGCCGATTCCAAACGCAGGACGAGAGAGGCGTCGTTGCCTTTGAGGACTTCGCCATCGGGCGGCCAGAGCACGTCGATGCGCACGGAGCCATGCTCGACCCGGTCGCCTCGATGCAGGGTGCGAATTTGGATGCCCGCCTGCTTCGCGGCCGCCAGCAGATCGGTGATGCCGGTTTGACCTTCGTGTACGGCCAGCGCCTTGACCCTTCCGGCGGCGATCAGTTGGCCGGCGGCGTTGGTGTGGTCGCTGTCGCCGTGGGTCAGGTAGAGCGTGTCGAGGGTGTAGATGCCACGATAGCGGAGGAACGGGTCGATCACGCGTTGGTAGATGCCGGGGTCGCCAGCGCCGCAGTCGACCATGATCGCACGCCCGCCAGGCAGTTCCACGACGCCGCAACTGCCAGCACCGACCGAGAGGCAGGTGAGGCGGACATCCGTGCTCAGATGTCGTGATGCGGCCACGGCGATGAGCGGGATGGAGAGGCCCAGGATGGCCGCGAGCGCGGGAGCGATCCAGACGGCTCGCTTGTCAGCCCAGCGCGGGACTAGAGGAAGCAGCAGAAGCGCGAAGAAGGCCAGCATCGCGGGCACTGGGATGGGGGGAATGGGCGCCTCGCTGCCGGGCATGGCGGCCATCATGCCCACCATCCAGCGCATGAAGGCGGCCGACCATTGGGTGGGAATCGCCAGCAGACTGGCCGAGGCGGGTATTATTAGGGTCAGGACTACTTTTAGCAGACCGCAGATGAGGGTGAAGGCGACGGCCGGGACGAGCAGGATGCTGGCGGGGATCGCCCACGGGTTGATCTGGCGGAAGTGGAAGGCGATCAAGGGCATGGAGAGGGTCCATGCGATCAGGCCCGCCGCGAGCGCGTTGATGAGGCCAATGCGCGCTTTGAGTCGCCACAGGGCCAGGCCGGTCGGCCGCTGGATTTGGCGGGCAATGCGGATGTGCTCATTCTCAAGTGATAGGAAGAAACCGCTCAGCGGCGAGGCCAGAAGCATCAGTCCGGCGACGCAGGCGAAGCTGAGTTGGAACCCGGGGTTGAACAGATCCATCGGCTGAATCAGCAGGATGATGACCAGGCAGACGCCCAGAAGTTGGATGACCCCCAGACGCCGGCGGAGGATAAAGCCCGCGCCGACCGCCACGCACATCAGCACACTGCGCAGGATCGGTGGCGAGGGGACGGTCAGAAAGCCATACAGGATGGCGAAGGCCATGGCGAGGCAGACCGACCGATGGGGTGGCACCCTCAACACGCGGCACAGGAAATAGACGAACCCCGTGAGCACGCCGATGTGCATGCCGCTGATGGTCAGGTGATGGGTGGTGCCGGTGCGGCGGAAGTCTTCGCGGACTTCGTCCAACGCGCGGTCGCTGTCGCCCAGAAGCAGTGCCCGCGTGAGGGCGAGATCGACCGAGCGATCGTCGGCGAATCCGCGAGCCAAGGCTTCGCGAACGACCCGGCGGGCGCGATCCAGCGGGCCTTCACCATGCGAGGCGATGACCGTCCTGGCGTCGGCCCCATCGCAGGAGAGGGTGCAATAAATGCCGCGCTGCCGCTGGTAACCCTGCCAGTCATATTCGCCAGGATTGCCCGGCGGATCGATGCGGGTGAGTTCGCCGTGAACCTCGACCTCGTCGCCAATTTTCAGTGCTCGAAGATCGTTGCTGAGGCGCAGGTGGACCGACCCGCCGGCCGACTGCCAGCCATCGCGGGTCGCCACCGACAGCACTCGGGCGGGGGCAGACTGGCTGGCCGGGCGATGGTTTTGCGCCGGGGTTTGCCGGGGAACGGCGTCAACAATCAGACGGACCTGCACCGCTCGCGGCTCGGCCGAGCTGTAGTGGACGATGTCATCGGGAGCCGTGCAATACCAGGTGAGCTGGGCGAAGGCGATGCCAAGCAGTGCGAAGCTGATGCCGAGCAGGGCGACTGCGATGAGGGCGCGCCGACGAGTCAGCAACAACGCCAAAGCCGCTGCGAGGGCGCAGAGGACGCCATAGCCAACCGGGTGAATGGGCATCTGGTCAAAGGCGGCGATGCCAAGGCAAAGACAAACAGCGGCGGGAATGGCCGGGAACAGCCCATCCATGGCCGACGGCTTGGCCGCGGCCGGCAATGCGGCCGGTACGGCCGGGGAGTCGGATTGAATGAGACTGAGTTGGGACACAGAGCACCCTCGTTTACATGGTGAGTGAGGTTACCATGCATTGAGAATCTGCGACAGGGAATAGGGTGAGGGAATAGGTCGAGGCCCTCACATAGCATAGTACGGCCGGCAAAGAGGTCCAATACAGGTTTGTCGGAGACCAGTTCTGATGCGATGTTGGCGGCAGGTCTCCCCGTGGCGCACGTCTGTGACGTGCGAAAGGCGCACCCCTTGGATCACACTGCCGAGATAGCCTTGCTTGGCCGAACGACTTCGCTGGCCACGCGTCGTCGCCCCACCACCGCGCCTGCGCGAGACAGCACGTCACAGACGTGCTCCCCGTGGCGCACGTCTGTGACGTGCGAAAGGCGCACCCCTTGGATCACACTGCCGAGATAGCCTTGCTTGGC
>JANYKD010000462.1 GCA_025361735.1 Phycisphaerales bacterium | reverse complement strand
CGAGGGTTTGGAGTTGGTCAAGGCATCAATCGCTGAACTCCCGTCTCCCAAGGTTGCCCAGTGGTGCCTCACGCTGTCGCATTTTCGGGAGCCATCAATCTTGGATTGGATCGAAGGCAACGTGCGCGATCCACTGGTGTCACACTGGGGCGATCTTGCAGCGGCATCTGTCTTCGACTGGGATCGCGCGTCAAAGTGGCTACGTGCTGGACGTCCGCTCAGTCTTGTTGCACTTGACGCCATGGCCGCATGTCACAGCCCTCGCCCAAACCAATCATGGCTCATTCAAAAGCTTCAACCCCGGCTGAAGGCGACTGCTCCGCTGGACGCGATTGCCGGAGGACTGCGGGAACACGCAATGCGAGATCGCTCGCCGCGCGTTGCCCAAGCCGTGCGCTACATCCTCGCGCATCTTGAGGTAATCGTCACGCTGGCGTAAGTGATCCTTGAACCGCTCATCCTTGATGACATCCTTGATGACCAACCCTTGATGACCAACCCTACCCAAATCACCTGCGATACGGTAGGTTGCGTGCTATGCCCCTGCTCCTCGACTGGCTCGTAAAGAAGTTCCCGGCCGCCAAGCGGCAGAATCTCAAGCGCATGGTCGAGGCCGGGCGCGTGCTGGTCAATGGACTGGCGGCCAAGAAACTCAAGCAGGAGATCGCCGAGACCGACGAGATCGTCCTCAGCGAACGCGGCACCCGGCCGACGCCCGCGCTGGCGCCGCTGCTGCTCATCCATGAAGATGACGATGTCATCGTCGTCAACAAACCAGCAGGCCTGCTCACCAGCACGGTGCCGGATGAACGCCGGCCGACGGCCATACGCATCCTGCGGAACTATGCCGAGCAGCACCACATCGCCGGCCGGGTGGGCGTGATCCACCGGCTGGACCGCGAGGTCTCCGGCCTGCTGGTGTTCTCCAAAAACCATGGCACCTTCGCGGCCCTTAAGGCACAGTTCGTCAAACACTCCGTGCATCGCGTTTACACCGCGATCGTCCACGGCAAGCCCAACCCGGGGGCCGGGAAAATCGACAATTTCCTGGTCGAATACGCCGACGGCACCGCGCATGTGACCCTGGACCGCAAAAAAGGCGAGAACGCCATCACCGAATACAAGGTGATCCGTTCGGAGCCCGGCCGGTCCTGGGTGCGAATCACGCTGCACACGGGCAAGAAACACCAGATTCGGGTTCACATGGCGAGCATCAACTGCCCCATCCTGGGCGATCCCGTGTATGGCAATCGAGATGGCGTGGATCGCCTCATGCTGGCGGCGACCGAGTTGGAATTCGACCATCCGCGAACGGGCAAGCGCATGAGTTTCACGATCGAGCCGCCGGTGGAGTTTGGGCAAATCATGAAGGAGTTGCCCACTAAGAACACGAAGAGCACGAAGCATTAGGGAAGCAGGAGGGATTCGGATTTGAGATTTCAGATTTGGAATTTCAAATTTCAGATTTGATGTGTTTCATTTTTCATGTTGTATTTTTCATTACCCATTCCCCTCCCATGAAACCGCATCCCTACCCCAAACGTGATCGTCGCAAAATTGATCCGCGCAAGCTCGATCTTCGCCCACCGGAATTTTCCAAGCCCAACCCTGGCAAGCCGGATCTTCGCACACCGGAGCCACGCAAGCCCGAGGTGCGGCAGCCCGATTTCCGCAAGCCGGTGGTTCGCACGCCGGAGCCGCGCAAGCCCGAGCATCGTAAGCCGGGGCCTCCCAAGCACCCGCGGCCCACGGACTGGGGCAAGGTGGCCGAGTGGTATGACGGGGTTGTCGGCAACGAGGGCTCGGAATATCACCGCGAAGTCATTTTCCCGGGCGTGCTGCGGATGTTGCGGCTGCAGCCAAGCGAAAAAGTGCTTGATGTCGCGTGCGGCCAGGGGGCGTTTTGCAGGTTGCTGGCCGAAAAAGGCGCGAGCGTCAGCGGCATGGATGCGGCGGAACCGCTGCTGAAGATCGCCCGCGAACGCGGACCGGCAACCATCAGCTATGGCGTGGGCGATGCACGCAAGCTGGACTTCCTGACTGAGAACCACTTCGACGCGGCCGCGTGCATTCTCGCCCTGCAGAATATCGATCACCTGCTGCCGGTCTTTGCGGGAATCGCCCGGGCGCTCAAGCCGGCCGGGCGGTTTGTGATGGCGCTGATGCACCCGGGCTTCCGCGGGCCAAAGGCCACGAGCTGGGGCTGGGACGAGACCACGGGCGTGCAGTACCGCCGCGTAGACCGGTATCTGTTGCCACGCAAGGAGCCGATCTTCACGCATCCGGGCAAGAAGACGGGCGAGTACACCTGGGAATTCCACCGGCCGCTGCAAAATTATGTGCGCGCGCTGTGCGGGGCCGGGTTGTATGTAGATTCGTTGGAAGAGTGGCCCAGTCATAAGAACAGCGATTCGGGACCGCGTGCGCCGGCCGAGAACCAGGCACGGCGGGAGATCCCGATGTTTATGGCCATTCGCGCGGTGAAGTTCGGCACGGTGCTGCCCGAGGTGTAATGCGACAGACAGGAATGTCTGTCGTACAGAATCGACAGGCAAGAATGCCTGTCCTACCGACTCTGAGGAAGCCAACCATGAATCAGACCATTTCGCGTCGTGAGGCTCTTGGAATGATCGCCCAGACGGGCATGTCGGCGATGGCCGTCAGCCTGCTGGCACAGTGGACGCTCGGCGCCGAGCCGGACAAGCGGCCGAATGTGCTGTACATCATGGCCGACGACCACGCGCCGCACGCGTTGTCGTGCTACGGCAGCGTGCTCAACAGCACGCCGAACATGGACCGCATCGCCAAAGAGGGCGTGCGGTTCGAGCGGTGCTTTGTCACCAATTCACTCTGCGGGCCCAGCCGGGCCTGTCTGCTGACGGGCAAATACAGCCACATGAACGGCTTCTGCACCAACACGCGCGAGGTGTTTAACGGAGCACAGCCGACGTTTCCCAAGATGCTGCGGGCCGCGGGATATCAGACGGCCGTCATCGGCAAATGGCACTTGGAGTCCGACCCGACGGGCTTCGATCACTGGGCGGTCCTCGTTGGCCAGGGTGTGTACAAGAACCCCGCCTTCATCGAGAACGGCAAGCGCAAGGTCGTCAATGGTTATGTGACGGACGTCATCACCGACATGTCCCTCGAATGGCTGGACAAGCGCGACAAGACCAAGCCGTTCTGCCTGCTGTGTCATCACAAGGCGCCGCATCGCAGTTGGGTGCCGGATGAGAAGCACGCGACAATGTACGAGAAGGATCTGCCGACCCCGAAGACTTTCAACGACGACTACAGCACGCGCGGCCGGGCGGCCCACGAGCAGGAAATGTCGATGAAGGATCTCACCAAGACCGACACCAAGGCCGACCCCCCTGCCGGGCTGAGCGAGCAGCAGGTCAAGGAATGGAAGTACCAGCGATTCATCAAGGACTACCTGCGTGTCATCGCGTCGGTGGACGACAACGTCGGGCGCATGCTCGAGTGGCTGGAGAAGAACAATCTGGCCGAGAACACGATCGTCATCTACACCTCGGACAACGGGTTCTTCCTGGGCGATCACGGCTGGTTCGACAAGCGGTTCATGTACGAGGAATCGCTGCGCGTCCCGTTTATTGTCCGCTATCCCGGCAAGCTCAAGCCGGGTACGGTCAGCAAGGCGATTGTCAGCAACCTCGATTTCGCCCCCACGTTCCTGGATTACGCCGGTGCTCCGATCCCGGCCGACATGCAGGGGAAGAGCCTCCGCGGCGTGCTCGAAGGCCGCGAGGAGAGCATCCGCAAGGCGTTTTACTACCACTACTACGAATTCCCCGCACCGCACCATGTGCAGCCGCACGCCGGCGTGCGCAGCGACCGCTACAAGCTGATCCACTTCTACGTGATCAACGAGTGGGAGCTGTACGACCTGGAGAAGGACAGCGTCGAGATCAAGAACGTCTGGGACGACCCGGCGTACGCCGATGTCCGCAAGGAAATGACGGCCGAGTACGAGCGGTGCAAGGCGGAGTACAAGGACACCGACTTCACCCCGCGCCTTGGCGCCGGGCTGCCGCAGAAAGCGCCGGGCAAGTGAGGTAATCGGTGATCGGTTATCAGTCATCAGTCATCGGTGATCACGGTTCACGGATCACGGATTTCTGTCGACCGATCACTGATTACCGATCACTGATCACCCTCTACGCCCCCAGCGCCTTCTTCTGCACCTCAAACAACATCCGGCATCCCACAACGGCCATGTCGATCATCCGGTCCATGGTCGCACGATCGAAACCTTCGCCGTTCTCGGCCGCGCCTTGGACCTCGACGAACTTGTCGCGCGCCGTGAAGGCGACGTTCATATCCACCGACGCCCGGGAGTCGTCCTCGTAGGCCAGATCCAGCAGAATCTCGCCGTCGACCACGCCGACGCTGACGGCCGCGAGTTGATCGACCATCGCCTCGCCGGGCTTGTAGAAGGCCGGATCGTAACTGGCCGGCAGCGTCCCGCCCGGGCGGCGCGGCGGCGGGCAGACCTTGGGCAGCTTGGCAATCGCATCCACCAGCGCCACGTATCCCCCGCAAATGGCGGCCGTGCGCGTGCCGCCGTCCGCCTGCAAAACCTGACAGTCGATGGCAATCGTGTGCGGGCCGATCTTGGAAATGTCGATGGCGGCCCGCAAGGCCCGGCCGACCAGGCGCTGGATCTCCGTGCCGCGCGAATCCGTGTGCCCGATCTTGGGCCAGGGTTTGCGCTGCGGCGTGCTGGCCGGGAGCATGACATATTCCGCGGTGATCCACCCGCCCGGCTTGTCGGCGCCAAACCAGGGCGGGACATCCTGCGTGATCGAGGCCGTGCAAAGCAGGATGGTATTCCCCTGCTTCCACAGCACCGACCCGGCCGGCGTGGCCGTGAAATTGCGCGTGATCTGGATCGGACGAAGTTCATCAGCCCGTCGGCCATCGGTTCTCATGGACGGCACTATAGTCCAGCTTTTGTGTATTGGGAAAAGCTGCGTCCGGCGAGGGCCCCGCTGAGGGTTGGCTTGCGAAGCCAGCGGCGGAGGATGGCCGGGAAGGGCCACTGGTCAGGGGTTGGGCTCGTGGGATTATCGTGGAAGGCGCGCAAAAAGCGCGCGTGGGTGCGTGCGTTGGCCGTGGCGTCAATCGTAAGTGTCTATTTTCATTGTGGTTAAGTGTAATGCAGGTGTTCGAGAGGGGCGAAAAAATCGACCTAGAAGTGACATAAAAGTCGCCAGGAACTGGACCAAAACTGACATGGAACGATTATGAGTTTTCAGGGCGGTACTCCGCCGTGAAAACTCGGTTGGGCTGAACGGCTGTCGCCGTGGTGGGCGTGGGAGGGCCGGGGGAACGGCGGTGGACGTTGTGGAATGCAGGCGATCGTGGCCGGGTATAC
>JANYKD010000451.1 GCA_025361735.1 Phycisphaerales bacterium | reverse complement strand
CGGCCAGCCACGCGACACGCCGTAGGTCTGAACGATCTCGTCAATGTGCGCAAGTCCCGCTTCCCGCGCCAGTTCCAGGCGCTCGGGCAGATCCCCCAGGTCCGCATCCTCGCGCGCCATCCACGCCGCAAAGAGGAATGGTAATCCCGTCAGGATCTTCCACTGCTCGCCAAGGTCGATCTGGTGCGCAAAGCCCACTGGCTCCTGCGTAATCACTTTGTCGCCAATAAGCAGCATCGCGTCCACATCACCCCCCCTGCCGTCGCCGAGGTCCGCAAACACGGGCCGCGTGCCAAATTGCTCCGCCAGGATCACCCGCGCCAGCGCAACGGAAGTATGGCTGTCGGTATCGCAAGCCATGATGCCCACCTGCCCCAGCGGCACATGCGAGAATATCCGCACCGTCAGCGTCGCCCCGTCGCTGCCGATGCCGCCGCTGGTGAGCATGCGCAAGCCCGGCATGCGCTGGTAGTCGATCACAGGAAGCAGCGCCACGTCATAGTCCCGCCGGCGCAGCCCGTCCAGCAATCCCGAGGGCACATCCAGCACGAGTCGCACGCCGGGATCGCGCTCCAAACCGTAGATCAGGGGTTTGGCATTGAGATAGCTCACCGAACCGAGACGATACATTCTGCGCGTCCTTTCGACTGCGATTCGCAACCTCCGCGATCAACGATCGCGGCTACAGGTTTCTCTTGTAGCCGCGATGGGCCATCGCGGCACAACACCGCAGCCAACCATCACGGCTACCGATCCAGCAGTAATTTCACGACCATCCGCCGCCACCGCGTCGGCGGCATGCCAGTCGTCTGCCGAAAACGACTGGCGAAGTGGCTTTGCTGGGCAAACCCACAGTCGCCGGCGATCTGCGGAAGATCGCGCCGTCGCGCCACCAGCAATCGCTTGGCCGCGTGCATCTGGCACGACACCAGAAACTGTTTGGGCGTCTGCCCCACCAGGTCGGTAAACCGGCGGTGAAAGTGAAACTGGCTGAGATGCGCCTTTTCGGCGATGTCATCCAGACTCGGGCCGCTCGCAAATTCCTGTTGCATGAACCTCATCGCCGGCAGCACGCGAGTCAGTTCCTCGTCGGCCGCCACTTCCCATGGTTTTACCTGACCCCACTCGAAGGCCTCCGGCTGGAGCGAAGCGAACACCACCGGGCCATCGCCGATCGCCGGAAACTTGGCGGCCGCCGAAAAACGAAATGTCCAGTTCTCACCGCGTTCATCGGGCAGGTCCACGCAGCCGCAGCCATCGCGCCCGCGCTTGAGTCGCTCCAACACGCGCCCGACATGTTCCTGCATGCCTGCTTCCACCCGCGCGGAAACAACGCCGGTCTTCTTTGGATAAACCGCCTTGCCATCACCGCCGAAGATGAAGCAGCGCACGGCCGCCGAGTGGGTCCACGGATCGGTCTGCGAAGCCAGTTCCACGCCCCTGACCGGCCGCTCAACTTTAAGATACTCGTCCAAGACCCCGCCCATGTCGTGGAGTTTGCCAATCTCCACGTCGGAAAAGTCCGGATCGCGCTGATGACGCAGCAGTATCACAGCCCCGGGATACCCGGTGAGCACGGGTCCGGCCAGCGGAATGGCCAGCGAATGCTTCAATCCCGCGGGGCCCAGAACCTTGTGCTGGTACGGTGACCAAGTCCGTTCCTGTTCGGTGCCGCAATCACTCCCGCGAACCACAACCCCCTTCAGTATCGCTGACCATGCCGCCAGATCGTGGCCGTGAGCATACCGATCATACGCCTTCGACAAATCCGCCGGGAGGTTTGCCGGCTGCAGCAGCTTCACGCCACCACGTGGCAAGGTGGAAACCACCAGCCCATGCTCAAATGCGGCGACCTTGCGTATCAACTCGAGTATCCGCCTTGTCCCAGCGGTATCCTTCTTCGTCCGGCCGTGATTGTCGCCTGAGGCCTCCAACCCACTTTTTCGCTGAAACATAAGAGCTACTTTCCAGCTCCGGCACCCGCCAACTCCACGGATACACGGTCCACTAATCCGTCGGCATGTCTCCCCGACATCCGTGTAGATGAGCATAGCATAGTGATTGTATAAAAGAAGGAGCGGGGACTCCTTGTGTTCGGTGTTCTTTTCGGTCCACATCTCCTGGCTTGTGCCGGTTGCCCGGCCGGGCTTTGTCAACCAGCCATGAAGATCTGAGTCGCTTCCCATGCGGACCCGCATGCACGCCTCATTCAATCTGAACCAAACCCTGGCGGAGGCTTTCGACCGCGGCCTGGGTTCGGTCCAGGACGCCCAGCTTCTCGAAGATCGACTGGAGGTGAAATCTGACCGTTCTCTCCGTGATCCCCAGGTCCGAGCCAATTTCCTTGTTGCTCCGGCCGCGAACGAGCAGCTTGATGACCTCAAGTTCCCGGTCGGTGATGGCTTTGCGTTTCATCCGCTCCGCCAGCGTGCCCGCGACCTCGGGTGGTAGCACTTGGCGGCCCTCGAAAACCGCGTGAATTGTCGTCTGGATTTCCTCCTGGGTCACATCTTTCAACAAATAGGATTTGGCTCCGGCCTGGATCGCACGGAAAATATCCTCATCCGCGTCATAAGTGGTGAGGACTATGACCCGACAGTCAGGGAATTCCCGGCGAATCTGCAAGGTGGCCTCCACGCCGCTCAGTTTCGGAAGGCGCAGATCCATGAGCACAACGTCCGGCCGATGTTGGCGATATGCCACCACCGCTTCAGCACCGTCTTCGGCCTCGGCCACAACCTCAATGTCCGGCGAAGCGATGAACATCCCGACGACGCCAGCACGAAACAGCGGGTGATCGTCCACCACCAGCAATCGGATGCATTTTGACTTCACGTTGGCCTTTCCATTCCATCTAAACCAGGGGCACCTCGACCATAATCTCGGTGCCCTGGCCCCGACAGCTCCGGACCACCAGTTCTCCGCCATGGAGGCGCGCACGTTCGCGCATGCCCTTCAGGCCAAACTGCGTCGCGCGGACGTTCTTGCTCTGTTGGACATCGAATCCGCGGCCATCGTCTTTGACGAGCAAGCGGAGGCGATCTTCCGCGAAGGTCAGCTCGAGCGTGAGGCTGCCGGCTTTGGCGTGGCGGACGGCGTTGTGAATGGCCTCCTGTCCAATGCGCAGCAAGTCGTTTTCGATGGCGGAGGGCAGACGGCGTACTTTCCCATTGACGACGACCTTCGGTTTGACACCCGAGCCGCCCGTCTCTTGCTCCAGCAACTCTGACAAGGCGACGGCCAGATCGCGGCCTTCCAGCACTTGGGATCGCATGTTCCAGATCGTGCGCCGCGCTTCCTGCAAGCTCTGGCGCGCACCCGTCTGCGCCATGCTCAAGTGGCTCAGCGCTGCCGGACTGAGTGACGCGGACTGATTGCGGACCACCTCCAGGTGGACCGAGATGGCGGCGATATCCTGCGCCAGCGTGTCGTGAATCTCCCGCGCCACACGATTGCGTTCCCGGAAGATGGCGGCAAACTCCGCCTCAGCCTGGCGGCGTTCGATTTCCTGCTGTCGCAGGCGCGTTCGAGCCGCAGAGACGACAAGGCTGATGCAGACCACGAGCAGGACAACCACTGTCAGGCAGACGAAAAAGGTGCGTTGGGGCGTCCACCAGGGCGGCAGTTTCAGGATGATCAGATCTGCATCGGAACGCAAGAGCACCCGAAACGACTGAGGAACCCGCAACGGATCGCGAGGGACCGTCGAGCCCATCACCACCGCACAGACACCCGTGGTGGCAAGCTCGCTGCCCAGTTCCAATTTCGGCGTGGTTCGCGATCCGGCAGGACGCAACAGGAAGGACGTGAACACCGAGCCGTCCATTTCCATCGAGAACACCCAGCCGTTGCTTTGCTCGATGAAGCCAATCAGCTTCCCTTTCACACTGATCAACTCCGTATCGCGCTCATACGCGTCCCTTTGCCGCTGAACCGGAATCGGTATCGGCTGTGGATGATCATGTGATACAACCCGAAAGACCGCGTCTTCGAGAATCGGTGAATAGTCCCCCTGGGACGGAAATCCGGCCACGTCGACCTCATCTCCCGGAGCCACGCGAGTCTCCTGGACAGTGCGCACGCACAGCCCCCGGTCTTCTCCGTGGATGTAGAGGAACTCGCCGGGATGTTGAAGCGTAACGACACCGCGCACACGCACGCGCTGTCCGAAGCTGCCGGACTCGGCGAATTGCATCAAACTGCCAATGCTTCGCACCGGCAGTTCGAACGGGCGTGCCGCCGGCGGTTGCTCCAACACGACTGTTTCCCCTTCCGGAACCAGAAGGTACATCTTGTACGGTTGCCGTTTCTGGTTGAACTGGTGAAAGCAAATGCCCCTGACCCGGACTATGCCGTCCACCCACTCCGGATCGATTCCACGGCCCAAGTTTCCAACAACCAAACGCCCTCCCCCGGAGGCGATCTCCGCCTCGGTTCCGCCCAGAGCCGTGGCGGCCGCGCCCGGAACAAACGGAATGGCGCCGGACAGATAGCTGCATGAGCGAAGGCGGCCGCTCACTTCCAGCCACTGGCTGTCGAGACGCCCGGAGTGCAACTCCTCGTAAGTCACTCGCTTCGGTGGCGGGATGGTTCCTTGGCCCAGAACACGCACCTCCTTCGCCACCACGGTCGGCGCGAATTCGCCGGCACTGGTAACCCCGCTCACTTCAACCTCGTTGGCGCGCGAAAGCATGCCCGGCGCAAGACCGGTGGTCCTGATGTAGACCGCGCCCGAGAGATCCCGAATTACCGCGGTGCCCGCCTCCATCTCGCGGCCACTGATCACGACTCCCCGTAGTTGAACCGGCAGTGCCTTCTGAGATTCCACTATGGACAAATCCAACACCTGCGCCGCCTGGGTAAGCACAGGCGACTGAGACAAGGCGGGCTCAGTCAACAAACTGATCGCCGCCAGGAAATATACCCAAACCCGCAACATGGCTGGTGAGAATACAGCCGGATATCGAGCGGACGCAAGAAGCAGCTCAGGCGACGCCGCTTCTGCCTTCTTTGGGCAGCCCGAATTGTCGGCTCTGATTGCGCGTTACCTGTCTATAACGCCAGTAGTCCGCCCGCCGGCTGCGTAGTAGAGTGAATGCCATGAACCTGATACAACAAAATAACTCGCACATCTCACGTCGTGCCATTGTCAAGGCATCGGCGATGGGCGTTGGCGTGGCTGCTTTTGGTGGGCCGCTGGTGCTGCGCGGCAGCGCCGCCTCGACGGCCGCCAACAACAAGGTGAACCTCGTGCTGGTCGGCTGCGGCGGACAAGGCCGCGGCGATTTGGGCGGCATGCTTTCCAGCGGCGGAGTGAACTTGGTTGCCCTGTGCGATCCGGATGCCGGCCAGATTGAGAAGGCCCGCGAAAGCACGGCCAACAATGGTGGCGATAAGGCCAAGGGCTTCGAGGATTACCGCAAGCTGCTCGATACTGCGGCGAGCTTCGACGCCGTGCTGATCGCCACACCCGATCATTGGCATGCGCCCCTGTGCAAGGCCTTCATGAAAGCCGGCAAGCACATCTATTGCGAGAAGCCGCTGGCCCACAGCGTGGCCGAGGCCCGCGAACTCCGCGAGTTGGCCCGCACCAGCAAGGTCGTCACTCAGATGGGCAACCAGGGCAGCGCCGGCGCCTCACTGCGCCGCTGTGTGGAGATCATCAAGGCCGGCGCTTTGGGAAAAGTCCGCGAGGTGTACGCCTGGGGCATCTACTGCGGTATTCCCCGCGAGACCGTTCCCGACGGCACCGACCCGATCCCGGCCGACTTCAACTGGGATCTGTGGGTCGGCCCGTCGCCCCTGCGTCCCTTCAAGAAGGGTGTCTATCACCCCGCGTTGTGGCGGGGATGGGCCGACTTTGGCAACGGCAGCATCGCCGACTTCTGGTGCCACGCCGCGAACCTGCCGGTTCGGGCGCTGGACTTGGGCTATCCCCAGCGCCTGGCGCCAAACATGGACAAGAGCGGGCGTTATCCGCCAGAGAAGGCCGCGGTGGAGTACCATTTCCCGGCCCGCGGCGAACTGCCGCCGGTGACGCTCTACTGGATGGGCGACCGCACGCCGCCCGCGGCGGTGCTGGCGCCAGTCGTCGAGGTCCACAAGGAGAAGGAAGGCGGCGTTCTGATCCTGGGCGAGAAGGGCTGCATCTACACCAGCCACTGGAACACCGGCGCTCTGATCCGCCTTCAAGGCGAGGAACGCCTGAAGGATGTCCTGCTGCACCCCGCCACCAGGGACATTCCCCAGAACCTGCCGCGTGTGAAGGGCCATGGCCAGGAATGGATGGATGCCTGCCGTGGCGAAGGTCAGGCATTCTCACCCTTCGAGATCGGGGGCAAATTGACGGAGATCGGCCTGGCGGGGGTCGTCGCCACGCGCGCCGGCAAGAACCTGGAGTGGGATGGTGAGAAGATGGCGGCCACCAATGCGCCCGAAGTCGCCCGCTTCGTCAATCCCGAGTATCGGAAGAACTGGTTGATCTGATCGAACGCAGGAACAGCGCAATGAAACTGATATCGTTCATCATGGTTGGCCTGCTGGTGTTCACCGCAGCCTCGGCCTTTGCTGCTGATGAGCCCATCAAGGTGCTCATCATCGGCGGGCAGAACAACCACGACTGGAAGGCCACGACGCCGCACATGAAAGGCATCCTGGAAAAGTCCGGCCGCTTCCAGACAACCGTTTACGACGCTCCCGAGAAGGATGCGCCACCGGCACAGTGGGATGCCTGGCGGCCCAAGTTTCGCGACTACACCTGCGTCCTGCTCAACTATAACGGCCAGATGTGGCCGGAGCAGGTCGGGAAGGATTTTGTCGAGTATGTCCGGGCCGGCGGCGGGGTCGTGGTGATCCATGCGGCCAATAACTCGTTTGGCGGATGGAAGGAATACGAGCAGATGGTCGGGCTCCTGTGGCGGTACTTCACCAATGGCACCAGTCTGTACATCGACGATGCTGGCAAGGTGGTCCGCGAAGAGCCCGGCAAGGGTCGCCAGATGGGCCACGGCGACTGGGCCGGGTGGTACGCCTGGACGATGACTGTCCGCGATGCGGAACATCCGATCACCCAGGGCATGCCCGAGCATTGGCTGCACCAAAAGGACGAGCTCTACCATGGCCAGCGGGGGCCGGCCGAGAACGTCAATATCCTGCTCACCGCGTATTCCGAGCCCGGAGGCAAGCACAACGGCACTGGCAAGAACGAGCCCATCATCTGGTGGGTGCCCTTCGGCCAGGGCCGCGTGGTCACCAACGTGATGGGCCACGGAGTGGATGTCGGCATGAAGTGCGTCGGCTTCAAGTTGCTGCTCCTGCGATCGTGTGAGTGGGCGGCCACGGGAAGATGCACGATCCCGATTCCGGCGGATTTTCCCACTGCCGAGAAGATGAGCATTGAACGATAGATGGCGCGTCGAGTTCCCTTAAAAGAACGACGGGATCGTCCGCTCGTCCTGAAACTCGAATGAAACAGGTTACGTAATGCAGCGAACTACTGAAGAGATGAGTATCGACAATATGGGACACGACTACCACAAAAGGAAGGACGGAGTGATGTTGATGAAGACGATGGTCGCAGCCCTCGTGGTTTGGGGCGTTGCGAGTGCGGCACTGGCCGATGAGGCGACACTCGACAAGCCCCTGCCGTTCGGCCGCCATGAAGAGGTCGGCGCCCGGGTTGTGCCAGGTGAGGCCGGAAGCCTGCGCCTTAGATTCGTGCCCGGCCAGAAGGATGCCGTGGTCAGGTTGAAGCCGGCCGAGGGCACATGGAACCTCGACCAGGCCGCGGCGGTGCTGGTGGACATCCGCAATCGCGGAGAGAAACCGGCGGCCCTGATCGGGCGCTTCGATAACTCGAAGTGGACCGGCAGCTTGGTGATTGTACAGCCGGGGGCGACCGAGACGTTGTGGCTATACATCAAGCGAGATAACCCGCCCAAGGGCTTCTCCAGCCGATTCCCGCACATGTTTGGCCGGCCCGGGGGCGTGCTCTGGTGCTGGAGCATGCCGGATCCCGCCAAGATCGGGGAACTGACTTTTCTTCCCGTTGGCGATCTGCCGGCGGAGGACATCGAGGTCAGCAAGCCGCGCGTCAGGCCCTGGAATGTACCCATCGGCAAGGCCGCGGGCCCACTCGATGATGCGATCTTTCCGTTCGTCGACCAGTATGGACAGTTCGCCCATCGGGATTGGTCGGGGAAGATCCACGCGGATGCGGACTTGATCGCAGCCCGTCAGGCCGAAGAGGCGGATCTCAAGGCTCATCCCGGTCCGGCGGAGTGGGATGCCTATGGCGGTTGGGCCAAGGGACCGGCACTCAAGGCAACGGGGCATTTCCGCACCGAGAAGGTTGACGGCAGATGGTGGCTGGTGGATCCGGACGGACATCTTTTCTGGTCGCACGGCATCACTTGCGTCGGTATGACCGTGACGACCAGTGTCAAGAACCGCGAACACTTCTATGCCGCACTGCCGCAAGAGGCGGCGAAGTCCGGCTACTGGAGCAACGTGGATGACATCATCAGGAAGAAATACGACGGCGACTGGACTCGGTACTTCGACCTGGCCCACACCCGCCTCAGAAGCTGGGGGCTGAACACTGTCGGAATGTGGTCGGATGACAAGGTCACCATCAAGCAACGCCACCGCACGCCGTACGTGCTGGCGGTCCATTACGGCGGTCCGAAATTGAAGGGCGGATTCCCCGACGTGACCAACCCCGGCTTCCGTGCCGCTCTGGCAGAGGTGCTGGCCGGCTTCGCTCGCAAAGGCGCGGACAAGGATCCCTACTGCATCGGCGCCTTCATCGACAACGAACTCCACCCCTGGACCGACGATGAGAAGATGGCTGAAACCTACTTCTCAACCTGCCGGGAAGAGATGCGCAAGGCCCTGCCAAATCTCCTGTATCTCGGTTGCCGTTTTGATTTTCATTACTTCCCGGCGGAAGGCCCCAAGGCACCGGTGCGCATGGCCGCGAAATACTGCGACGTCGTGAGCTTCAATCGCTATCGCCATACCGCCGACGAACTGCGCCTGCCTGACGGCGCCGAGGACAAGCCGATCATCATTGGCGAATTCCACTTCGGCGCCCTGGACCGCGGCCCGCTCCACACGGGGCTGGCCAGCGTCAGTTCACAGGCTCAGCGCGGTGAAGCCTATCGCATGTTCCTCCGCACCGCCCTGCATAACCCGGCGGTGGTGGGCGCTCATTGGTTCCAATACGGCGACCATCCGATCACCGGCCGGTTCGATGGTGAGAACTACCAGATCGGCTTTCTGGACACCTGCGATACTCCGTACATCGAGACCACTGCCGCCAGCCGCGATATGGGGCAAATGCTCTATCAGTTGCGCACTGCACCACAGTAGCGGGCTGAAAGGGACGGACATCCGTCATCCGCGCTCGCCGCCTCAGTGGCGTTGTATCTCGACCGTGCATGCGTATCGTATTATTGTGTCTACCAGGTATCATATCTTCAGGTCTATTTAAGGAGTAATGTCTCATGAACAATCAGAACAACCGTCCGGAGTTCTCCCGCCGCCAGTTCATCACCACCTCCTCGCTGCTGGCGGCCGGCGCCGGCGCGCTGGCGCAGATCCCCTTCGTCCATGTCGCCCAGGGGGCCGCGGCCGATATGCAAATCAACATCGGCCTGGTCGGCTGCGGCGGGCGCGGCACCGGGGCGGCGCTCAACGCCATGGGAGCGGCCACCAAGGTCATCTACCCGTCCGCCGGCTACCACACGGAAGACCCCCAGGCCAACGCCAAGATTGCCCGTCCGAACATCAAGGTCGTGGCGCTGGCCGATGTGTTTGAAGATCGGCTGACCAATTGCCGAACCCGCCTCGAGAAAGTCGGCTGCAACATCGGCCCGGATCGCTGCTTCGTCGGCTTCGACGCTTACAAGAAACTCATGGCCGTGCCCGAGGTCAACTATGTCATCCTCGCCACGCCGCCGCACTTCCGTCCCGCACAAGTGATGGCTGCCGTCGAGGCCGGAAAGCACGTGTTCATCGAGAAGCCCGTCGCCGTCGATACGCCCGGGGTGAAACTGGTCATGGCCGCCGCCGCGCTGGCCAAAGAGAAGAACATCGGCATCGCCGCCGGCACCCAGCGCCGACATCAGAAGAGCTACATCGAAACCATCAAGCGACTCAAGGAAGGCGCCATCGGCGAAATCATGTACGCCCGCTGCTACTGGAACGGCGGCCAGATCTGGGTCATCCAGCGCAAGGAAGGCTGGAGCGACCTGGAGTGGCAGATCCGCAACTGGAACTACTTCACCTGGCTGGCCGGCGACCACTACGTCGAGCAGCATGTCCACAACCTGGACATCATGAACTGGGTCCTGGGCACGCACCCCATCCGCGCCGTCGCGGCCGTCGGCGGCCGGCAGGTCCGCACCGCCCCGGTCTACGGCCAGGTCTACGACCACTTCGCCGTGGAATACGAGTATCCCAACGGCATCCGCATGTTCAGCCAGGCCCGCCAGATCGACAGCACCGACAACATCGTCGGCGAGGCCGTCGTCGGCACCCAGGGCACCAGCAACTGCGCCGACTTCATCCAACCCAAATCCGGCGCCAGCTGGAAGTATCAGGGCGAGAACCCCAATCCCTACGAGCAGGAACACCTGGATCTGATAGCCAGCATCAGCGAAGGCAAACCGATCAACGACGCCCAGGCCATCGCCGAGAGCACCATGACCGGTATCCTCGGCCGCGAGGCCGCCTACAGCGGCAAGACCATCACCTGGGACGACGCCATGAAATCGACCACGCGGCTCGGCCCGGAAAAATACGAACTCGGCCCGTGCCCCGTCGTCCCCGTGGCGCTGCCGGGAATCTACAAGCCGTTCTAAGGTAAAGTGGGGCCAGCGTCCTCGCTGGCCCAGCCTCCCACGGTTTACGCTTCAGGAGGGCCAGCGAGGACGCTGGCCCTACTATTTTCAGTATCGTCGAAATCGACCGGCGAAATATCGCGGCGAACGGATTTGAACTGATCCTCTTCGTGTCTGCCTTCGCGCCCTCGCGCCTTCGCGGCTGATTCCCGCTGCCCGGGCCTGATGCCGCGACTGCCATCCGAGACCTGCCTCAGGGGCATCGCACCTTCCTGCACCGCGTCCATCGAACCTGCCTACCATATCCATGTCGTACATGCAGCGACGCGACTGCTGTACGCGACAACTGTTAGCCCATAACGCTGAGGTCACCATGTCCATTCGCCCCATCCAGCGGCTGATCAAGGCCAAGCCTACACTCGAAGGCGCCGGCGTACACCTGCGCCGTGCGTTCGGGTTCGGCAACACCTCCGACTTCGACCCGTTCCTGTTGCTTGACGATTTTCGCAATGACATCCCGGAAGATTATCTTGCCGGCTTTCCCTGGCATCCCCACCGCGGCATCGACACCATCACCTATGTGCTGGCCGGTACCGTCGAACACGGCGACAGCATGGGCAACCGCGGCGCCATTGGCGCCGGCGACATTCAGTGGATGACCGCCGGCCGGGGCATTATTCATCAGGAGATGCCCAAGGGCGATGTCGACGGCCGCATGCATGGATTCCAACTCTGGGCCAATCTCCCGGCCAAGCTGAAGATGACCGCGCCGCGCTACCAGGAAATCAAGGCGCCCGAAGTCCCCGCGATCATCGACGACGACGGTACGCGCGCCCGCGTTGTGGCCGGCACATTCTGGGGAAAGACCGGCCCGGTCGAGGGCATCGCCGCCGAAGCGACGTACATCGACGTATCCGTCCCTCCTGGCAAGCGCAAGACCCTCCCCGTCGAGACCAGCAGCCACGCCTTCGCGTATGTCTTCGCCGGCTCGGGCAAGTTCTGCAACGCGTCCGGCCCGCTCTCGGTCCCCACAGAAGGCGTTAACTGGTCCGACACCACGCCGCCGACCGAGGCCGAAAATCGTTCCCTCGTCCTCTTCGACCAGGGCGATGAAGTCGCCGTACAGGCAGGCCCCGACGGCATCCGCTTCCTGCTGGTTTCCGGCCGACCTCTCCAGGAACCCGTCGCCTGGTACGGCCCGATCGTGATGAACACCCAGGAACAGCTCCAGGAGGCCTACGAAGACCTGCGCAAGGGGACGTTTCTGAAGACGTAGGAGGTCGTAGTCGATAGCTAACAATTATCAAATTAGCCAGATTCTGCCTGCGGCATTCTTCATCGTTATTCCCGTCCCCCCGCCATCCCTATACAATGTCCTCCCTATGCCCAGTCTGACTTATCGCACCGCAGGGGAATCGCACGGCCGGGCGCTCGTCGCCTTTGTCGAAGGCATGCCCGCCGGCGTCCCTGTCGACAAGGGA
This sequence comes from Phycisphaerales bacterium, assembly GCA_025361735.1. Classification (GTDB taxonomy): domain Bacteria; phylum Planctomycetota; class Phycisphaerae; order Tepidisphaerales; family Tepidisphaeraceae; genus JANYKD01. The sequence goes on along the minus strand of JANYKD010000451.1, from coordinate 3,313 downwards.
TTCATCGACGGCGAACTCCGCCGCCGCCAGGGCGGCTATGGCCGGGGCGGCCGGCAGAAAATCGAGACGGATACTGTCGAGATCCTCTCCGGCGTCCGCCGCGGCAAGTCCATCGGCTCGCCCATCATCCTGCAGATCATCAACCGCGATTCCCGCATCGACGACGCCCCCGAAGTCAACCGCCCGCGGCCGGGTCACGCGGATCTGGCCGGGTCGATCAAATGGTTGACGACCGATTGCCGGGAGACGCTCGAGCGGGCGTCGGCCCGTGAGACGGCCGCCCGCGTGGCGGCCGGGGCGCTCGCGCGCTGCCTGCTTCTGGAGTTTGGCATCGAGACCTTCGGCTATGTCCTGGCCATCGGACCGGTGACGGCAACGGTCGACTTCGGCACACCACTCGCTGATCTGCTGGCGCTGCGCGATGCGGGCGATCTGTTCACCGACTGGGTCGCCTGCCCCGACGCCGCGGCCGCCGAAAAGATGCGCGAGGCCATCCGCCACGCCAAGACCCAGTCCGACACGCTTGGCGGTGTCGTCGAAACCCGCGTCTTCGGCTGCCCGCCGGGACTCGGCTCAAGCATGCAATACGACCTGCGACTTGATTCGCGCCTGGCCATGGCCGTCATGGGCATTCAGGCCTTCAAAGCAGTCGAGATCGGCATGGGCGCCCAAAGCGCCCGTCTGCCGGGGTCCAAGGTCCACGACGAGATTTCCTTCGACCCCAAGCTCCGCGACACTCCAACACTCGGTTTCCTCCGCCGCACCAACAACGCCGGCGGCTTGGAAGGCGGCATGACCAACGGCCAGCCCGTCATCGTCCGTGGCAGCAAGAAGCCGATCCCCACGCTGGGTCCGCAGATGGCCTTGGAATCGGTCGACCTCAAATCCAAGGAAACCTCCCGGGCCGCCTACGAGCGTTCCGACGTCTGTGCCGTCCCCGCCGCCAGCGTCGTCATGGAAAACGTCGTCGCGTTTGAAATCGCCCGTGCCCTGACCGATAAATTCGCCGGCGATAGTCTGACCGAGATGAAAGCGAACTACACCAGCTACATGGAGGCGGCGAGGAAGCTGTAATCGGTGATCAGCGATCGCTGATCCGGTGATCGGTTCCGCCGACTACTGGCCACCGATCACTGAGGACTGATCACCGATCACCGGTTACCGATCATCACCGATCACCACCCACCCGGATAAACCATGTCATTCCAAACACTCCATACCGGCAAATTTGTTTCCCTCGTCAAACGTGGAACCTGGGAATATGCCTCGCGCAACGGCCTGACCGGGATCATCGCCATCCTGGCGGTCACCGACCAGAACAAGATCGTGCTCGTCGAGCAGTTCCGCCCGCCCGTCGGCAAACGGGTGATCGAAATCCCGGCCGGCCTCGCCGGTGATCTGCCGGGCAGCGAAGACGAGGACCTGGCCGTCGCGGCCGCCCGGGAGCTGGAAGAAGAGACCGGCTATCGCGCCGCGAAAATGGACCTGCTGACCAGCGGCGCCGCGTCGGCCGGGATTTGCGATGAGATCATCACCCTCTACCGAGCCAGTGGGCTGACAAAAGTCGGCCCCGGCGGCGGCGACGCCCATGAGAAGATCGAGGTGCATGAAGTGCCGGTCGGCGAAATCGAACAGTTCCTGGCCGAAAGACGCCGTGCCGGGGTCGTCATTGATCTGAAGGTGTATTCGGCCTTGTATTTCTTGTAGGGTCCGCTTTAGCGGACGCTCTTGGGCGTCGTCACCAATTGCCGCGTCCGCTGAAGCGGACCCTACGCAAGCACGAGCACGTGATTATGCGATTCCTCGTCACCGCCGGGAATACTCGCCAGCCCATCGATCGCGTGCGCGACTGGGGCAATATCTTCACGGGCAACACCGGCTACGCCATCGCGCGCGCGCTGGCCGACCTCGGCGACGTCAGGCTCCTGACCAGCAACCCGGCCCATCTCGCCGAGATCGCCTCCGCCGCCAACCCGCATATGCGCGGCGAACCCTTCGGCACGCACGCACAACTCAAGTCGGCTCTCGAACGCACCATGGCCGGTGCCGACTATGACGCCGTCTTCATGACCGCCGCCGTTGCCGATTACACACCGGATGGCACCTATACCATCGTCGCACGGGAGTGTCTGAATGATGGCGTGACAGAGAAATGGACCGTCCGAAACGTCCAAGCCGGGAAGGTCAAGAGCAGCTATGACCGCATCGCGGTGGCCGGAAAACGCACGGAAAAACTCGTTGATCTTTTCCGCAAGTCATGGGGCTACCGGGGGATGCTGGTGAAATTCAAACTGGAAGTTGGCATTGAGGTGGACGAATTGCTCAAAATCGGCGAAGATAGCCGTCTCGCGAGTGGGGCCGACTATCTTGTGGCCAACACGCTGGAAATGGTCAACGGTTTGAAGCCTGGCGCGTATCTGCTTCAGACCGGCGGCCATGAATGGGTCGATCGGGATCGACTGCCCTCACGGCTGGCGCAGCTTGTGCGGGAACATCATAAAACGGTTGCGTAGGACCAAGTTTAGGAGATCTTCAAATGTTCAAGCGTTCGTGGAAAACTTTCGTTGCGGCATTCGGTGTTGCAGCCCTGCTCGCCATCGGCAGCGCGGCCCGCGCCGAGGACGGCGAGGCACTGCAGATCAAGATTCCCAAGCCCGCCTACAGCGGCACACCCAAGGCATTGCCACCGGGCATTGGCAAGGTGGAAAAGCCCACCGGCAAGCCCCGCCCGGAATTCCTGGCCCCCAAGGGTTGCAAGAACCTCGCCCTGAAGCGCCCGGTGACCAGCTCCGATCCGGAGCCGATCATCGGCAAGCTCGAGCAGGTGACCGACGGCGACAAGGAAGGCGTCGAGGGTTCCTGGGTTGAACTTGGCCCGGGCAAGCAGTGGGTCCAGATTGACCTGGGCACGCAGGCGCAGATCTACGCCGTTGTTGTCTGGCACCACCATGGCGAACCGCGCGTCTACAAGGGCGTGGTTGTGCAGGTGTCCAACGACGCTGATTTCATCAACAACGTGCAGACCGTGTTCAACAACGACCAGGACAACTCGGTTGGCCTGGGCATCGGCGAGAACATGCAGTACTTCGAGAGCAACGAAGGCAAGCTGATGGACACCAAGGGCGTCAAGGGCCGCTACGTTCGCCTCTGGAGCAAGGGCAACACCTCCGACGACCAGAACCACTACACCGAAGTCGAAGTGTATGGTCTTCCCGTCGCCAAGTAATTCGGATCGACGATTATCGAACCGCGGGCCAGATGGCCCGCGGTTCTTTTTTTGTAGCACGGCCGTCCCGGCTGTGTCCGAGCCGTC
>JANYKD010000441.1 GCA_025361735.1 Phycisphaerales bacterium | reverse complement strand
CTTGGCCTTGAAAGCGCACAATTCCTCTGATTTCCCAGCGTTTTGCGCCACTTTTTTCGCGCTGAAACTAAAATCGCATAATGATGCGATTGTTCGGCCAAAATCACTGTTTTCGGCCAAGACAGTTTGCGGCGTAGGATGGCATCGCCGGCTTTCCAGGACGTGACCTGTGCCCAGGTGAGCGGATCGGCCGCGGCGTTGACCATGGTCAGGGTGTAGCCGTCGCCGTCGGTGGCTTTGTACCAGGAATCGCTGTAGCTGAAGTCCTGGATCATGCCGCCGCTGGAGTCGAGCAGGCGGATTTCCTCGCCGTCGTCGGAGAGGGAATCGGCGTAGGTCCCGGCAATGGTGATTCCGCTCCCGTAGCGTTCGGTGAACGCGACGGGGTTCTTGACCACGACGACGTACCCGCCGGCGGGGACGGTGACGCTGCCAAAGGTCATGATGACCCCGGCCACGAATTGCACACCGGCGAGGTTGAGGGAACTGGCGCCGACATTCTTCAACTCGATGTATTCGTAGTCTTCCGACGTGTAGGTCGCTCCGGGGGCAGGGGGGTTGTAGGCAATCTCGGTGATGCGCAGGGGAAGAGTCGGCGTGAGGTTGGCGGGGTTGCTGAGTCCGGGGCTGGGCTGCGGGAAGGAGGCGATCGTCGTGGAACCGTCGGGGCTGCGGCCCTGCGACCAGCCGAGTGTCTGCGGGCCGTATTGGATGAAGTCGATGGCCTTCTGGCTGCTGTCGAAGAGTCCCAGGAGGCCGCGTTCGTAGTTGAGTTTGAAATTGAGATGGTTGGCGCCATTGCCAGCGTTACCGTCCGCAACCAGGTCGTATTGTTTGCCGCCGCCGATGAAACTCAGGGCGGCGATGACATTCAATGCGGGGTCCGTGCCGGGGTGATCGGAGAGCGAAAGCCCGCCGACGGACACGGGCAGGGCGTCGGGGTTGGTGAGTTCGACAAAATCGTCGGTGAACGGGGCGACGCCGGCCGCGAGCCATTCGTTGATCTTGAGGGTTGAGGTGTCGCCGGTGCGAAGCGGGATGTTGGCCGAGCCGAAGGTGGGCTGCATGAGGCCGAAGCTGCCATCGGCCACACGGCCCACCGAGAGATTGTCGAGCTGGAAGCCGAAGGTGACGCCGTCGATGAGCCCGCCGCCGGCGGCGAGGGTGTCGTAAAGGTAGATGCCCTCGCCTTCTTTCTTGAGGTTGAAGCCGACGTGGATCTCACCCGTGGTGAGCTTGCTGTCGCAATAAAGGGTGAGGTATTGACCCGGGGTGATCGTGGTTCCCGGGCCAAAAGTGTACTTGCGGTTGCCGAGGGTGTCGGTGATGGCCATGCCGTTGAGGTTCACGGTGGAGGCCCCGTCGTTGTAGAGTTCGATGAGATCGGGATAGCTGCCGGCATGCACCACGGCGCCGGGAATGGCGCTGTTGTTGGCGGCGAGGAACTCGCTGATCTTGACGCTGGGGACGACGGTGCTGACGGTCCAGGTACGCGAGGCGGTCGGCGTGGTCTGCCAGACGCCGGCATCGGTCTTGCCGATGACATAGACGGTGTACGCGCCGTCGGCCAGACCCGACAATGAGATGGGCGTGGCGACGGGTATTTCGGCGGAATAGACACCGGCGTTGAGTTTGTACTTGTAGCTGACGATGCCCGCGCCGCCGATGGTCAGCGCGGCACCCCGGCCGGCGGTTGTGGTCCACGGTTCGCCGAAGATGGTAGCGCCGCCGGCCACGAGAGCGCCCATGCTCAGCCCATTGGCGCCGGTCTTGATCGCGGGCGAGCCCGGGCGGAGGCTGAAATCGCCCGTGGCTTTATTGACCAAGCGGGGATCTTCCGTGGTGTTGCCGGTGCCGAGAGCCAGGATGCTCGTGGTGCCGATGGAATGGTTGACAGAGATGGCAACGCCCGTGGTGGTGCCGAGGATGGTGGGCGTGTCGACAAAGATGCAGCTATCGATCGTGGCGCCGATGCCCGTGGGATCGGGCTCGGTAGGCGACTGGAAGTAGATCGCATTGCCGGAACAGCCGACTACGGTGTTGTTGACGAAGATCACGAACGCGCCGTCCTTGACCTGCACGGCGTGCTGCATGTTGCTGATCGTGTTGCGAATGATGGTGACATTGCCGCCCTGGGCCGAGACGGCGTTGGAATTGCCGGTTGAAGTGTTGTAGGAGTCCTTGGTAAAGTTGCGGATGGTGTTGCCTTCGATCCAGGCATCGTGGTCGAGGTCGATGGCATCGTCGCCGCCGCCGGTAAAGATGTTGTTGATGATCCGGGGGATGGCCCCGGGGCGGGTGGCGCCGCCGACGTCGATGATATCGTTGTGGCCCTTGGTGGTCCCGAAGAGATTGTTCTCGATGAGAAGCTGTCCGCCGGCGGAAATTCCGGAGCCGTTGATTTGTTCGCTGAGATTGTCTGTCGTGGGAGCCGTGGTTCCGGGGAAGATGTCGGTGAACTGGCTGTTACGGACGATGAGCGAGGAGTTGGTGGTCCGGATGCGCCGGCGGTCGGTGTGATCGAAGTAGCAGTGGTCGATGATCAGGCTGGAATCCGTGAGTCCGACCATGCCCATGTTGGCGAGCGCACCCGTCGCCATGCCGCCATACTCGATGATGGCGTAGGAGATGCTGTTGTCGAGCATGCTGCCCGTGAACTGGAGCCCCGACCAGGGGGAGGTGATGCCGGGGACGATCGTGAAGCGAATCTGCTGGAGCGCCGAACCTTCGGCGACAAGACGGCCGCCATTGAAGTTGAAACCGACGCCGGCGTCGAACTCGATGGTGGTGCCGCGCAGGACGTATATCGTGCAGCCGGCCGGGATCGTCACATTGCCGGTTACATGATACGCGCCGTCTTCGGGGCTGAGATACCAGTCACCGCTGAGGGTCGTGGCGGCGATGATCTTGGCCGGGCGCGTGCCGGGCTGGCTATTGAGGAAGACACCCTGGTCGGCGCTGGAGCCGTCTGGATCGGTTGGCGCGGCGGGGTCGCCGG
>JANYKD010000440.1 GCA_025361735.1 Phycisphaerales bacterium | reverse complement strand
CCTAGCCGCTTAGTACGCGGAAAGGAACCACGTTTTCAATGTTTTGGAACCAGACAGTCGAACACTTTCTGGCCAACAGCGTGCCGCGAAAGGAATGAGTATGGAAATCCTGCTGGCGCCACTGAACGGCCTCCTTGCCCTGCTCCGGTTCATGGGCGGGGTCGGCCTGCTCATGCGCGACACGGCCGTTGCCGTGCCGGCGGCGGTTCTGTCACGGCGCGGGCGCCGGCTGGGCTGGGAAAACCTCTGGGCCCAGATGAACCGCGTCGGCGTGCAGTCGATCCCCATCGTCTTCCTCGTGATGTTCTGCATCGGCTCGATCCTGGCACTGCAGATGTACCCGACGCTGCAGCGCTTTGGCGTCGCCACGACAATCCCCAACATCATCGCCGTGGCTGTGTTTCGCGAGCTTGGCCCGCTGGTGTCGGCTGTCGTGCTCACCGGCTTTGCCGGCGCCTCCATCGCCGCTGAGATCGGCACCATGACGGTGTCCGAGGAAATCGAGGCGCTCGAGGCCCAGGCGATTGCTCCGGTGCGGTTCCTGGTGGTGCCGCGGGTGCTGGCGACCACGGTCATGATGGTCTGCCTGGCGCTCGTGGGTGATGTCGCCGGCACCGTCGGCGGGCTGGTCATTTCCGCCGGGCCGCTGGACATGAACCTGCGGATGTTCCTGCACCGGGTGTTTTCGCAGTTGCTGGTCAGGGACTTCCTGACCGGCCTCTTCAAGGCCGGCGTTTTCGGCGTGCTCATCTCGTCGCTGGCCTGCTATCTCGGCCTGAATGTCACCAACGGCGCCCAGGGCGTCGGCCAGGCAACGACGCGAACGGTCGTGTACACGATCGTGGCCTTGATCATCGTGGACCTGATGTTTACGGCTGTCTTTTTCGCTCTCAACCTTTAAGGAGAAACGGCCCGAGATCACTGACGAATCTCAAGTATCAAATTTCAAATTTCAAATACTCCCTCATGCCCACCGCCGTCATACAAGTTCTCGACATCACCAAGAAGTTCGGCTCCAGGACCGTGCTGGACGCGATCCGGCTGGACGTCTTTGATGGCGAAACCCTGGTGATCCTGGGCGGTTCCGGGTCGGGCAAATCCACGCTCCTGCGGCTGATGATCGGCAACATCCTGCCCGAGGGCGGCGACATCATGGTGTTCGGCAAGAGCCTGCGCGGCATGAGCGACGGCGAACTGGCCGAGTATCGCAAAACCATCGGCGTGCTCTTCCAGTCCGGTGCCCTGTTCAATTCGATGAGCGTCGCCGACAACATCGCCCTGCCTCTCCGCGAGCACACCGATCTCGCCGAGGACACCATCGACATCATCGTGAAAATGAAACTCGAACTGGTCGGCCTGCGTGAGCACGCCGACAAGATGCCCTCGCAGCTTTCGGGCGGTATGAAGAAACGCGCCGGCCTGGCCCGTGCCATGGCCATGGACCCCAAGATTCTCTTTTACGACGAACCCTCGGCCGGGCTGGATCCCGTCACCAGCGCCGAGATCGACCAGCTTATCATCGACCTGAACCGCAAGCTGGGTGTGACCAGCGTCGTGGTGACGCACGAGATGGACTCCGCCTTCCGCATCGCGCACCGGATGGTGCTGTTGGATCGCGGCAAGTTCATCGTCAGCGGCACGCCTGATGAGATGCGCAACAGCACCGACCCGCTCGTGCGGCAGTTTGTTTTCGGCCTGACCGAAGGCCCGCTGACCGAACGCCGGCGCGGCAGTGGCTACGCCAACGACCTTCTCGGCCTAGATCCCGTGATTTGAGAGATGACCATGAGCACCAAGAAACGCAATCCACTGCTGGCCGGGATATTCATCGTGGTATCCATCGCCGGCGCTGTCGCCATCGTCCTGGGAATCAAGGGGCTGTCCTGGCTCACCGACAAAAGCGAGATTCGCTATGTGAGTTTCGCCCTGAGCGACGACCTTGGCGGGCTGGCCATGGGCGACGATGTCCGCATCGGCGGCTACAAAGTAGGCGAAGTGCGCACGATCGAGCTCGTGCAGCCGGCCGACCCGCGGCTGGCTCACGGCGTGCTGACCATCGACCCGGCCTCGCCGGCAGCCCGCCCGGCCATGAAAGCGATCCCGCTGATCGACCAGCGGCTGCTGGTCAGCATCTCGATTCCCGTGAAGTACGCTTGGCGCCCAGGCGTCAAGGTGTCGGTTCAGAGCACCGTCACCGGCCAGAGCAATCTCAACTTCGAAACGCTCGGTGCCGGCGAGGAACTTCCCAAGGGCACCGTGCTGGCCGGCCGGCCCGGGGCGATCTCCGAATTGCTGGCGACGGTCAGCGAAATTCGACCCAAGTTCTCGGGGATCCTCACCCAACTGAACGATCGCACGCTGCCGGCGGCCACTACCGCAGTTGAAGTGCTCCGCGACCATACATTCCCCGCGGCCACCCAGACCGTCGAAAAAGTTCGCGACCAGACCGTCCCCAAGATGAACGACGCCCTGGATGAGTTCCGCGGCACGGCGAAAACGGCGACCGCCACGGTCGACAAGTTCAAAGGCCAGATCGATCCGGCCGTGGCCAAGTACCATCAGGTCGGCGATTCGGCCAAGGGAATGATGGACGAGATTCGCGGCGTCTTCGGCGATACCAAGACCGACATCCGCGCCACCATGGCCAACCTCAACTCGGCCACCGGCAACGTCAAGGACAAGCTGCCGGGCATTCTCGACAAGCTGGACAGCGCCATGGTCAAGGTCAACGACGTGGTGGGCGGCACCAAGGAAGCTCTGGTTGACATAAAGAAGTCGATGGAGAACGTGCGCGAGGCAACCGGCACGCTGAAGGCCATTCTCACCGGCAACAAGGGACGCATCGACATCATGATCGAGGGCCTCAAGAACACCAGTCACAACCTCGAACGGGCCACGGCCGACCTGCGGCACAGCCCCTGGCGCTTGCTCTATCAGCCCAAGGAGGCCGAGCTGTCGAACCTGCAACTGTTCGATTCCGCCCGCGAATTCGCCATCGGCGCCACCGGCCTGAACGACGCCGCCCAGGCTCTTCGCGATGCGCTCAAGCAAGGCTCGGCCGATCCGGCCACCGTTGCCGATCTCCTCAAGCGGCTCGAGGATGAGTTCAAGAAGTTCGGCACCGCCGAAAAGAAGCTTTGGAATGAAGTGAAGGAATAATCATGCGATATGCGATTGCTCTGGCGACGCTTCTCGTAATCATCTCCGGGACGAACCGTATGAGTGCGGCCGCCGCGGCGCCCGAGCCCGTCCGGGTCTCGATCTGGCCGGAAAACAAGGCCCCCATCGGCGACGGCACCTTCGAAACGGCCGAAGTGCCCATCACCATCCACCTTCCCGCCCCCGAAGCGGCCACTGGCGCCGCCATGGTGATCTGCCCCGGTGGCGGCTACGGCGGCCTGATGGAAGGCCCCGAGGGTCACGGCATCGCCAAGTGGCTGAACGACCACGGCATCGCGGGGATCGTCCTGAAGTATCGCCTGCCCAAGGGCCGATATCGCGTCCCTTTGCTCGATGCCCAGCGGGCCATCCGCGTCGTGCGTTCGCGCGCGGCCGAGTGGAAGATCGATCCGAAGCGCATCGGCATCATCGGCTTCTCCGCCGGCGGCCACCTGGCCTCGACGGCCGAGACCCACTTCGACGCCGGCGACGAAAAATCCGCCGACCCCATCGATCGCCTCAGTTGCCGCCCGGACTTCGCCGTGCTGGTCTACCCCGTCATCACCATGGGCGAAAAGACCCACGGCGGTTCGCGCAAGAACCTCATGGGCCCGACGCCATCGCCCGAGACGATTGACCTGATGTCCAACGAAAAGCAGGTGACCGACAAGACGCCGCCGACGTTTTTGACCCACGCGAAAACCGATTCGGTGGTTCCGGTCGAGCACAGCCGCATGTTCCACGAGGAGTTGAAGAAGCACGGCGTCAAGACCGAATACATGGAGTTCGACCAGGGCACGCACGGCTACAACGGCTACAAAGGCAAGGAATGGGACGCCTGGCAGGAGGCGTGCATCAAGTGGGTGAAAGCGTTGGAGCAGAAGTAGGGCCGGCGCTGATAATCTGTGTGTCGTTTCGTGGTTCAATCGCGATGGAATATGAAACAGGCGCGGGTACAATTCAAGCGTGGTACGTGTTTACCTTGATGTATTGTGCTTGAATCGGCCAGGTGATGACCAACGACAGGCGCGTATTCGTCTGGAGGCAGAAGCGATTTCGATCATCATGGGGGACGACAATGACTCCAACACTTGGCGGAGCACTTGTCAGGGAAGCGAATATGGAAAACGTACGCACGCCGCGCGGAACAAGACCCGATTTTGAGTCCCCTAAAGAACTGATCCTCGTCAAGCGTGCCTCTCAGATGCGCGCAACATATCAGATTCGGCTCCTCTTGTACTTCGCGCAAAAGCAGCATCGACGCTTGATCGTGGAAGTACCAGAATCCTGTGTCATCGACAAGAACCTGTCGCAACTCTTGTCGCAACTCTGCAGCCAGTTCCCTGATACTCTTACGATCCGGAGAAGGTGAGCATATGGGATTGTATCTATGCGTGTTCGATGATGATGAGGAACTCGACGGTGTCGAGGTCGGGCCATACGAGAACTTCGGCTTGCTGCGAGAATTGATCGTGGGCGTTATGGAGGAGAACGGCGCGGGTTCTCGATTCCCCGTGCTCATACTTCATTCGGACTGCGATGGTGAGTGGACTGCAGCCGAGTGCGCGATGCTCGAACATGAATTGGGCGAGGTGTCACGGGTGTTTGCGGCGCTTCCGGCGATCCATCCGCGATCGGATTGGCAGCAGACCGTATTGTCGCAAGCGGGAATCACTCCCGTGTCCTTGCTCGAATGTTTCACTGATGTTGATGGCCTGCCGTTAATTCCGAGGCTGATAGAACTGACACGCGTGGCTCAAAGGTGTAAGCGTCCAATCCTCTTTCAGTGATCCGAGTTCAAATCCCGCGCAACCGGTGGCCTATCTTGACGCGTCGCGCGACGCTCGCGGTGCCGATTCCCTCGGTCTACTGACTACGGACCACGGACTACTGACTTGGCAGCGCCTTTCCCCTTTGACCCGCGCCCGCCCGTTCATTATCCTGCACCCATGGCCCTTATTAAACTGCCCGACGGCAATACCAAAGAACTTCCCGACGGATCAACCGTACGCGATCTCGCCCTGTCCATCGGCCCGCGGCTGGCCCAGGCGGCCCTCGCCGGCAAGGTGGACGGCAAGCTCGTCGATACCACGCACAAGCTCACCGGCGAGCACCAGGTTCAGATCGTTACCGAGAAAGATCCCGACGCACTCAATCTCCTGCGGCACTCCTCCGCCCACATCATGGCCCAGGCGCTGCGGCATCTCTACGGCAAGGATCTGCAGTACACCATCGGCCCGGTCGTCGATAACGGGTTCTACTACGACATCAAGTTCCCGGCCGGCGTCAGCTTCTCGGTTGAGGACATGGCCAAGGTCGAGGAGGAGATCAAGAAGATCATCGCAGCCGACCTGCCGTTCACGCGCGAGGACGTGCCTTGCGCTCAGGCTCGCGAGATATTCAAGGGCGAGCATCAGAAGTTTAAGGATGAAATCATCGACGAGCTGGAAAAGGGCGGCGAGACCTCCGTCTCCGTCTACCGGCAGGGGGATTTCACCGATCTGTGCCGCGGGCCTCATGTGCCATCGACTGGCAGGATCAAGGCGATCAAACTGATGAGCGTGGCCGGTGCGTACTGGCGCGCGGATGCCACCCGCGATCAGCTCACGCGCATCTACGGCACCGCCTTCCTCGACAAGAAGCAGCTCGACGAACATCTGAAGGTGCTCGAGGAAGCCAAGAAGCGCGACCACCGCTACCTCGGGCCGCAGCTTGGCCTGTTCACCATCGACGACGCCGTCGGCCAGGGCCTGGTGCTCTGGAAGCCCAAGGGCGCGATCATCCGCCAGGAACTCCAGAACTTCATCTCCGAACACCTGCGACGGCAGGGATATCAGCAGGTCTTCACGCCCCACATCGGCCGGCTCAGCCTCTACAAGACCTCGGGCCACTATCCGTACTACCGCGACAAGCAGTTTCCGCCGCTGGTCGATCGCGAACTGATCGATCAACTGGCCAAGGACGGCTGCGCCTGCGCGGAGCTGGCCAATCGCATGGAAAAGGGCGAGGTCGATGGCTATCTGCTCAAGCCGATGAACTGCCCCATGCACATCCGCATCTTCGCCAGCGAACAACGCAGCTATCGCGAATTGCCCGTGCGCCTGGCGGAATTCGGCACCGTCTACCGCTGGGAACAGTCCGGCGAACTCGGCGGCATGACCCGCGTGCGCGGTTTTACACAGGATGACGCCCACCTCTTCTGCACCGAGGAACAGGTCCCGGCCGAGGTGTTGGGTTGCCTGGAGCTGGTCAAGATCGTGCTCGGCACGCTGGGCATGAACCAGTATCGCGTGCGCGTCGGCCTGCGCGATCCCGACTCGGCCAAGTACGTCGGCTCGACTGAGCAGTGGGACAAGGCCGAGAAAGCCTGCAAAGACGCGGCCTCCACACTGGGTGTCGATTTCACCGTCGAGCCGGGCGAGGCGGCGTTCTACGGCCCGAAGATCGACTTCGTCGTCCGCGACATCATCGGCCGCGAGTGGCAGCTTGGCACAGTGCAGGTGGACTATCAGTTGCCCGTCCGGTTCAACCTCGAATACGTCGGCGCCGACAACGCCCCGCACCGGCCGGTGATGATCCACCGCGCCCCGTTCGGCTCGATGGAGCGTTTCATCGGCGTGCTGACCGAGCATTTCGCAGGCGCGTTTCCGCTCTGGCTCTCGCCCGTGCAGGTGGCCGTCCTCTCGATCTCCGAGCGGTTCAACGACTACTCCAACGAGGTCATCGCCGCGCTGAAACAGGCCGGCCTGCGTGTGGAACCGGTCCTGGGTGCCGACAAGATCGGCGCCAAGATCCGCGACGCCTCGATGCAGAAGATTCCCTACATGCTGATCATCGGCGAAAAGGAACTGGCCGAGCGCAAGGTCGCCGTCCGTCACCGCACGGCCGGGGATAAGGGCGCCATGCCGCTGGCCGACCTGGTCGAGCGGCTCAAACAGGAGGTTGCGACAAAGGCGCTGGGGCCGGTGTAGGCCTGCTGTTTGGCGTTCAAACGGTAGTCCAAGGATGACTCAATCGCCGAATATTCTCGATTACGGACGATGGCCGCATCGTCGCCGCTGGGGACTGCGTATCGCCGCAATATGTATAGGGCTCGTTGTTGTCGCGAGTTGGTACTTTCGGGTACCGATCAAGGCGTGGGTGAAGGAAGCCTATGCTGATTGGAGGTTCGCACGCTCGTTCGATGCGGTCCAGCGCGAGCTTGTCTCTGGAAACACGTATTGGCTGGCTTCGGCCGGGCTGCCTGAGCGAAACGAGCGGGCGGATCAACTACTGGCGCAACTTCTGGCCCAGGGACCGCCAGAGATTCCGGTCTATCGGACCGGTGATTCCAACAGTGTTTTGTTCGTTCGCGCGGGAGTGACTGGCGGCCAGCGCTGGCTCGCATTCGCCTGCATCGGCAGAAGTGGCCTGGCGGTCTATTCCTTCGTGCGAAACCAACGATCAGCCGGCGGCTATGACCGTTTGTTTGACACGCGGACTCTATCCTTCGGGGGCGCATTCAACATGCGAATCCGTTCGATGCAGTTCCAGGGAGATTCAGTTACGACTGCGATCGACATCAATGGCGGTGCAAATGACATCAATTGGACAATCGTGCCGTCGCCGGGCGGACGGACGCAGCCCATGATGGGGCTTAGCTCCGCCCAGGTCCGTAGTGCCGCAAGGCCGGGGAAAGGGTGGGTGTCTTCGGATGTCTGGGTGCCCAATACCGGTGACTTTACGTTGATCGAGGGGGCTGCGGCCGACGTGGAATTACCAGGTGTTTCGGACATGTGGGGCCTCAGTTTCATGGGATTCGGACGAATTGCCACAGCCAGTACGGCATCCGTCGCGCTGATCGATGTGCTGAAACGGAAGATCGACGTGACCCATTCGTTGCCTGCTGAGTCAGATCGCTACGCTGGACGTCTCGAGTCATTCGTGTTCAGCCCGAATGGCGAGCGTTTGTTTGTCGGTGGAACGAGCACGTCCGCATGGCTGATCGATGTTGTCGAGGGTATATCCCGGCCATTTGGCCAAACTGCCGGGCGAGCCATGGCAACGTTTATTGACAATCAGACCCTTGCGGTGGCGGACAATGTCGCATTCAACCAGATTGATTGGAGAAGCGGGAGAGCGACGCTAGTCCGGTGTCTCACTGATAGCGACCGCCCTTCCGCGTTCGGTGCCGCGCCTGGCCTTTGGGCGCTGTCCAGGCTCGAAGATGATAGCGTCCATGTGCGCGATGCGAACACAGACTCGCTGGTCGCCAAATTCGAATCGCCTGGTCCGTTGCGTCAGGCGTCCCTATCCCCATGTGGCCGATGGCTGGTGCTGACTGGGCAGGACGGAATGCGACTCATCGACCTTCGCGCGAAGCGGATCCTCTGGCGTTGTGATGGGATGACAGATCGGGCGAATTCATGTGTAAAATGGACATCGGATGGACGGCTCGGGGCCGTATCGGTTGGCCAACACGTGTATGTATGGTGTGCCGGGCCGGCTCATTGGGTCGCCCGGTTTCCCGGCAGAACAACCGGCGACTATTTTACAGGAGTAGCTCTGAGTCCCGACGGACGCAGCATGGCTGCGATTGCATACAAGTCAGCCACGGTAGCATATTGGTCGGATCTAACCAAAGCGATAAAGCCGGCCCAATGAATCTCCCCACCAACTGCCAGATCGAAACACGCCCGCGCTGGCCCGCTTCGGCGGCCGGCCGCCTGAACGAACACCATGCAATCGAAAACAACCTTGGGAACCTTGGTGGCGGCCATCAAACGCTCGTATTCTTCCGCTCGTGAAACCTCGCCTCCCGTGCTTGTTCCACCAGCGCGTCCAGTTCGTCTTCCGTAATGCCGCTCCGCTCCACCTCATCGCGGAACGGCGTCAACGCCTCATCGAGCGATGGCGCCGACAGATCACGCTTCACGCTCCAGCACATGCCGTACGTAAGCTCCCGCATCCTGTCCCGCTGCCTGCCCGCGGTCCAACAGTTCTCGCTCCAATTCGCGTGGAAGTTCGACGGTGACCGTCATGGCTGGGTTCTATTTCTGGCGGCGGAACAATGCACGGCAAATCGTGTCGCGGATCTCGCAAAATAGATTCCCGTCCATCCCGGTCTTAACAACCCGTTGAAGACGTGTTAAAAGTACCCGTCAGATGCCATTCAAGCGAAGGAGAAACACGTATGAAGAAGCTCAACGTCGGAATGATCGGTTACGGATTCATGGCCCGGACGCACTCCAATGCGTATCGCAAGGTCGGCAATTTCTTTGACCTGCAATACGAGCCGGTGCTCAAGACCGTCTGCGGGCTGGTCGATGCCGAAGCGGCGGCCTTTGCCCGTCGCTGGGGCTATGAGTCGCACTGCACCGACTGGCGCAAGGTCGTCGAGGACAAGAACATCGACATTGTCGAAGTCGTCGTGCCCAACAACTACCACGCCGAAATCGCCATCGCCGCCGCCCAGGCGGGCAAGATGGTCATCTGCGAGAAGCCGCTGGCGCTCAACGCGCCGCAGGCGCTGCAGATGGTCGAGGCCGTCGAGAAGGCCGGCGTCGCCAACTTCGTCTCCTTCAATTACCGCCGCATTCCCGCCGTGACCCTCGCCAAGAACCTCATCGACGAAGGCCGCCTCGGCAAGATCTTCCACTACCGCGCCAACTTCCTCCAGGACTGGACCATCTCGACGGCCGTCCCCACGGGCGGTATGGGCACCTGGCGTCTGGACGCCAAGTCCGCCGGAAGCGGCGTCACCGGCGATCTGCTGGCCCATTGCATCGACACGGCCCTCTGGCAGAACGGCTCGATCAAGAACGTCAACGCCATGACCGAGACCTTCGTCAAGGAACGCAAGAACGCCGAAACCGGCAAGATGGAACCCGTCACCATCGACGATGCCTGCACTTTCTTCTGCCGGTTCAACAACGGTTCGATGGGCAATTTTGAATCGACCCGCTACGCCCGTGGCCACAAGGCGCTCTACACCTTCGAGATCAACGGCGAAAAAGCCTCCATCCGCTGGGACCTTCACGACCTGCACCGCCTCCAGTATTTCGATCATGGCGATGCCAGCATCCTTCGCGGCTGGCGCTCGATCCATGTCAGCGACGCAGATCAGCCTTACATGAAGCACTGGTGGGTGCCCGGACTGCAGATCGGCTACGAGCACTCGTTCGTCCACCAGATCGCCGATTTCCTCGAAGGCCTGGCCACCGGCAACCCCGCCCGCCCGACGTTCCGCGACGCACTGGAAACTCAGAAGGTCTGCGATGCGGTGCTCAAGAGCGCCAAGAGCGGACAATGGGAAAATGTCGGGTAGCGGCCCACCAGCGTATACTGGTACATTCGTGGCGCGAAATTAGCCGCGAAGGCGCGACGTCGTGCCTTCGCGGCTAATGTTCCGTTCAGTGGTTCCCGCACAGGCGAACGCAACCGAAACCGCGGCCGCCAAAGGCAAGGGGAAAGTATGGCCAATACGCTCAGTGCCAGTGACCTCCGAAAAGAGTATCCAACACCGGGTGCGCCGCTTGTCGTGCTCAGCGGAGTCTCGTTTGAACTCGCCACGGGCAAGTCGATGGCCATCGTCGGACCCAGCGGCTCGGGCAAGAGCACACTGTTAAACATCCTGGGCACGCTCGACCGGCCGACCGCCGGCACCTTGCGCATCGCCGATGCGGATCCGTTCTCGCTCGGCGCCGGCGCACTGGCCGCATTCCGGTCGCGGCATATCGGCTTCGTGTTTCAGGACCATCACCTCTTGCCCCAATGCACCGCGGTCGAGAATGTGCTGGTCGCCCGTCTGGCGGCCGGGCCGGTGCGGAGCCAGGATTCCGCCCGTGCGGCCGAACTGCTCGGCCGGGTGGGCCTGTCCGATCGCATGAGCCATCTTCCTTCCGAGCTTTCCGGCGGCGAGCGGCAGCGCGTCGCCATCGCCCGCGCATTGCTCAACCGGCCCACGTTGTTGCTCGCCGACGAGCCCACCGGGAATCTCGATTCGGTCGCCGCGCAGTCCGTGGGCAAACTGCTCCGCGAACTGGCCGTGGCCGACGCGGCCATGCTCATTGTGGTCACGCACAGCGCCGAACTGGCTCACACGTTTGACAGCCGCATGCGTATGTCCGACGGCCTGCTCACCGCCGAGTGAAACCATGTCCACGCTCAAGCTGCTTGCGAGAAATCTCTGGTTCTTCCGCTGGGCCAACCTCGCGGTCATCGCCGGCCTGGCGGTCGCCACGGCCGTTCTCGCCGGCGCCATGCTCGTTGGCGACAGCGTGCGCAGTTCGCTCACGTCGCTGGCCACGCGGCGGCTGGGGCCGGTTGACTATGCCCTGGTTTCCAATCGCTTCTTCCCGCAGGATCTCGCCTCCCGCCTGGGCGCTGCCCCGGGGTTCGACAAGGAGTTCGCCCCGGCCGCGGCAGGCGTCATGGTTCGGGGCGGCGCGGCCCGCGAAACCGGGAAGCCTCGGGTTGCCGATGTTGCCATCATGGCCCTGGACCGCTGGCTGGACCAGAAACCCGGGCAGGCCGTGTTCAATGCCGAGGTTTCTGAATCGCTCGGCGGGCTGCGTCCGTTGGAAACCGCACTCCTCTCGCTTCCGCTCCAGCAGGATGTCCCGCTCGACGCCGCGTTGGCGAAGCGCGGCCTGGCCCAGGTCACCACGAGCCTCCGGGCCCAGAACGCCGCCATCGCGCCCGACCGTTCCATGGCCGCCCTGTTCACGCTCACGGGCGGCCAGCGCGGCGTCCGCAACGCCTGGGTGAATCTCCGCGATCTACAGAACACGCTGGAACAGCCGCGGAACGCCAATCTCATTCTGGTTCACGGAAAATCGTCCTCATCTTCCGATGGCGCGAAAACGCTCAACGGCCTGCTCCGCTCGGTTGTCACGTTGTCTGATCTGGGCTTGAGCCTGTCTCGGAGCGGTGACGGCAGCGAAGCCATCCTCGGCTCGTCGAGCACATTTATTACGCCGCCTGTTGATGCGGCCGCCGAGCACGCGGCGGACGAACTGAAAGTGCCGCTGCGTCGTGTCTCCGCCTACCTCGTCAACAATGTCGTCAAACTCGGCGACTCGCCAGTTCAGCTTCACTACTGCATTGCCGCGGGTCTCTCCGACGTGCCTGGCGTAGCGCTCAAAGACGACGAGATTGCCGTTAACCAGTGGACGGCCGACCGCCTCGGCCTGAAAATCGGGGACAGTGTGCGGCTGGACTACTACTTGCGCCAATCCAACGGCGACCTCGCCGAGGTTCGGTCCGACCGTCCTGGTGTCGGCCTTGCCTTCCGGGTGGCCGCGATCCTGCCCATGCAGGGGATTGGCGCCGACAAAAGTCTCACGCCTCTATACAAAGGTCTGACCGATGCCGACACTGTTTCCGGCTGGCAGCCACCCGCGGGCCTGGACATCGACAAGAAGCTGGTCACCCCCGACGACGACAAATACTGGAAGCAGTATCACGCCGCCCCCAAGCTCTTCGTCACTCTGAATACCGCCCGCAAGCTCTGGGGCCAGACTTACGGCGTGGTCAACACCATCCGCATTCCGGCCGATCGCGCCGACGCCTTTTCAGCGGCACTGCTCAAGAAGCTTGATCCCGCCTCGCTCGGGCTCGCGTTCACACCGATCAAAGCCCAGCAACTTGCGGCCGCCACGCAGGGAACGGACTTCGCCGAACTCTTCACGAGCTTCAGCTTCTTCCTCATCGCCTCGGCCGTGCTGCTGTCGGCCATGCTGTTCCGCCTCGGTGTCGAGCAGCGCGCCCGCCAATACGGCCTGCTCGGCGCACTTGGTTTCACGCCGCGTCGCATTCTCAACCTTGCCCTGGGTGAAGGCGCGATTCTCGCCGCGTTCGGCTCGGCGATCGGCCTGGCGCTGGGCATCGGCTACACCGCGCTGATGATCCGTGGCCTGCGTACCGCATGGCTGCCGGCCGTTGGCACCAGCGCCATCGACCTGGCCATCATCCCCTCCACGATCATCACCGCCGACATTGCCAGTTTCATCGTCGCCATGCTGGCCATCGTCTGGGGTGCTTGGCGGCTGCGACAGGCCGATCCGGCACGACTGCTGGCAGGGGGGTATCAGCACGATACGGTTGCCAATCGCCGTCGCCGGACTTCCGCGACTCTCTGCATTGTCGCGAGCGTCGCCGCCGCCGGATCGTTCGCCGCCGGGATACTCAATCGCGCCAGCCCGCAGAATGCGTTCCTGGGCGGCGGCGCTTCACTGCTGGTCGCACTCCTGGCGTTTCTCACCTGGGAGATCGGCCGAGCCCACCGAAGCGGTTTGCCTTCGCACTGGTCGGTCTTCCGGCTGGGTCTTCGCAACGCCGGCCGCTTCCGCGCCCGCTCCATACTCACGGCCTCGCTGATCGCCTTCGCCAGTTTTGTGCTGGTGACCACCGCCGCCTTCAAGCAGACTCCGCCCGAGGACGAATGGAAGCTCAAGAGCGGTACGGGCGGCTTCCAGTTCATTCTCTCGGCCGACGTACCGCTGGCGGGCGATCCGGGCACGCGCAAGGGGAGCGATGTTCTTGGCGTCTCCAAGCCCGACGACCCGCTGTGGGCGGCTGCAACGTTTGTCCCCATGCGCCTGTGGGCCGGGCAGGACATTTCCTGTCTCAACATGACCCGGCCGAATGCACCGACGATCCTCTCCGTGCCGCCGCAGCTTGTGGCCCGCGATGCGTTCGTGTTTTCCGATGCGATCCAGAAGACGGCCAACCCGTGGACGCTCGTGGATCAGGCCGATAACGAGGCAATCCCGGTCATCGCCGATGCCGAGTCGGCCGAGTACATTCTCAAGCTGCCCCTTGGCGGCATGCTGGCGATCACCGACTCGCTTGGCCGTCCGCAGAACCTGCGACTCGTGGCCACACTCTCGCACAGCATCTTCCAGGGCGAATTGCTCATGTCCGAGCGGAATTTCCTGCGCCTTTTCCCCAGCCAGGGTGGGGCCGCCCGAATGCTCGTGCAAACCCGCCCGGCCGATGTTTCGAAGGTCCGCGACCTGCTCCAGAGCGAACTCGAGGACTACTCCATCACGCTCGAGCGCACCGGCCAGCGCCTCGCCCGCTATCAGGAAGTGGCCAACACCTATCTGGATACATTCCAGACACTCGGCTCGCTCGGCCTGCTCCTGGGCACGGTGGGCCTCGCCGTGGTCATCCTCCGTGGCCTGGTCGAGCGCCGCGCCGAACTGGCGCTCTTGGCAGCCCTCGGCTTCTCGCCCGCGCGACGCCTGGCACTCGTGTTCTCTGAGAACGCATTCCTTCTCGTGGCTGGCCTGGTCATCGGCAGCGGTTCGGCGCTGGCGGGAATCTGGCCGGCCGTCACGCAGACCGGCAGCCCGGTCAACCTTCTCAGGCTCGGCATGACGATTGCCCTGATCCTCGGGGTCGGCCTGTTGGTCCAATTCGCCACATTGCTCACGGCCACCCGCCATCTTCGGGCGGCAGACTTGCGCCGCGAATAGCCGAGCCCACCTATTACCGCGATCGCTGATCTCGGTCCCCGCCGCGATGACCCATCGCGGCTACAGTTGTTGACTGCAAAAAAAGATATTTCTTGATGCGCGACAAACAAGCGTTAGGCTGGCTCATACACGTGAGTCGCTGTTCGTTATATCGTAATACCTTCATCTGGGATTTCAGACTCCCATGCTAGGAGTTGACGTTGAATAGATCGCGACGTGGCTTTTTGAAAAAAGGCCTGCTGGCCGCCGGGGCGGCTGGTCTCGGTGCGATTGGCGCCAAAGGGGTCCGTTCCGCGCTGGCTCAGAATGCAACCACACCGCAACCGGCCGGGCCTGCCACCATTCCCGCTCTTACGCCCAACGGCACGGTTGTCCATGTGCATGCCGACCATATGGCAGGCAGCGGCGCCGCGAAGCATGCGATGCCGCCGGCCGCTGATGCCACCGGCCGCGAAGGCGTGCCGGGGCGCAAGTGGATCATGGTCATCGACCTCGCCAAGTGCGACGGCTGCGGCCATTGCACCCAAGCCTGCGGCCAAATGCATTTTGTTCCCCCGGATCGCCAGTGGATCCCGGTTCTGGTCATGCGCGATTCCCAGCGGGCGACTCCCTATTACTTCCCGCGTCCGTGCTTCCATTGCGATTCTCCTCCATGCACCAAGGTCTGTCCCGTTAATGCCACCTATAAGACCCAGGACGGTACGGTCCTCGTCGACAACGACCGCTGCATCGGCTGCCGGTTCTGCATCGCTGCCTGCCCTTACAGTGTGCGCTGTTTCAACTGGGGCGTGCCGAAGAACGTGGCCGGCGCCGAGGAACGCGGCTACTCGCCCGAGTGGGGCTATCCACGCAAAGTCGGCACTGTCGAGAAGTGCGATTTCTGCCCGGATCACGCGGCCGTCGGCGAACTTCCCGCCTGCGTGTCCGGCTGCCCCATGGGCACGATCTACTTCGGCGATGAGAACGAGGACGCCGTCACCAATTCTTTCGGCGAAACGCTCCAACTCTCCAAACTCCTGCGCGATCGGGCCGGCTATCGCCACCTCGAAGAACTGGGCACCCACCCGCGTGTCTACTACCTGCCGGCCGTCCACCGCCAGTATCCAGCCCCCGATGAAGCCAGAAAGGACTCAACCCCACGGTGAACATGCCGCCCACGCAGTCGAATAATGCCTCAGGTGCAGACGCCTATCGCGAGTCGGCCGACATCGTGGCCACACTGCGCCCGACGCGCCCGAATGCGATTCTGGTCGCGCTCATTTTGCTTGCCCTCTGGGGACTTGTCGCCTGGATATACCAGATGCGTTACGGCCTGGCCGTCACGGCGATGAACAACTATTTCTCGTGGGGCATTTACATCGTCAACTTCGTTTTCTTCATTGGCATCAGCATGGCCGGCACGCTGATCTCGGCCATGCTCCGCCTGCTCGGAGCCCATTGGCGCCACCCGATCACGCGCCTCGCCGAAGGAATCACGCTGTTCTCGCTGCTCGTGGCCGCGCCGATGATCATCATCGACATGGGGCGGCCCGATCGCTTTCACCACGTCTTTCTCTACGGCCGCTTTCAGTCGCCGATCCTCTGGGACATGCTTTCACTGAATACATATCTCATGGGGAGCATCCTGTACCTTTATCTTCCGATGATTCCGGACATGGCGATCCTGCGCGATCACGCGCGGGATCTTCCCGCCTGGCGCCGGCGGCTCTACGCCATTCTTGCGCTCAACTGGCAGGGCACCCTCGAGCAACAACACCGCCTGGAGCGGTGCATCTCCATCATGGCCCTGATCATTATTCCCGTCGCGGTTTCCATTCACACGGTCACCGCCTGGATCTTCGGGATGACGCTCCGTCCGGGCTGGCATACCAGTATTCTCGGCCCGGACTTTGTCGTCGGGGCGCTCTACTCGGGCATCGCGGCCGTCATCACGGCGATGGCATTGTTCCGCAGTTTCTTCCACCTGCACCGGCTGATCACGGTCGAGCATTTCAAACGGCTCGCCATCCTGCTGCTCGCGGTCGGCCTGGTTTATCTCTACTTCACGATCAATGAGTACGTCGGGTCGGGCTACAACACCCAAGGAGCCGAGGAACACCACCTCAAATCAATCTTCCTGGGCAATTTCTCCTTCCGTTTCTGGACGATGATCGTCGTGGGTCTGGCCGTGCCGCTGACGTTGCTGAGTCTGCCCTGGACCCACAACATCAAGTGCATCGTCACCGCCTCTGTCCTGATCAATATCGGCATGTGGCTGATGCGCTACATCATCGTCGTGCCAACGCTCTCCAGCCCGATGATGCCCACCCCGACCGGCGTTCGCCTGGCCTACGCGCCCACTTGGGTGGAGTGGTCGATCACCGCGGGCGGGTTCGCCGCGTTCGCTTCGATGTACATCCTGTTCTCGAAGGTCTTCCCGATCATCTCAATATGGGAAGTCAGCGCTGCGGCCCATCAGGCCGAGAGTCATCCCGCCCAGCCGCGTGTCCTTGCGGTCGAGGGAGGCACGCTGTGAAGTGTCCAGTCTTCCTATGCATCCTGGCAGTGCTGGCCGCCAGCGTGGGTTCGCGCCTTGCCGTCGCGCAGACCACGCAACCTGCGAAAGTCGAAGTCGCCCTTGCCGTGGTCACCGAGGACAGACAGAAGCTCATCCGCGCGACCGTCACGCTTGGCGGCAAGCCCGTGGAGAACGTCGACGTCGCATTCGCCGTGAAGCGCACGTTTGGCGATCTGTCGATCGGCAAGGACAAGACCCTCGACGACGGCACGGCCGCGGTGCCGTTCCCCTCCGATCTCCCGGGCGGCGAAAAGGGACAACTCCGGGTGCTGGCGACGATCCTCGGACCGGCGAAGTACAGCACAGGTCGCGCCCAGGCCACGTTCGACGGCGCCCGCGTGGTCCTGCCCGACAGCAACGGGCTTCCCCGCGCGCTTTGGGCGCCGCAGGCTCCTATCATCCTTATTGTCACCATCGCGGCAATCGTTGTCGGCGTTTGGTTGGCCCATGCCTATGTTGCGTTCCAGCTTTTCGCGATATCGCGAAGGAGGTAGCTTATGTTGAACTGTCGATGGCCATTCGCCCTGGGTTTTGTTGCGGCCGTGGCGATTGGCTCGGTGTGCGCGGTTCTCCCGGCCGCCGAGCCAGCTTCCGACGACTGGCAGGCGCCGGCGCGGGCGGCGCGGAAGAAGAATCCGATCGCGGCCGACGAGAACTCCATCACGGCTGGGAAAGCCACCTTCGTGAAAGAATGTCTTTCCTGTCACGGCGCCGCCGGTAAAGGCGACGGTCCGGCCGCGAAGGATCTGACGAAGTCGCCCGGCGATCTGACGACCGCCAAGTTCTGGCAGCAGTCCGACGGGGCGATTTTCTGGAAGATCACCGAAGGGCGCAAGCCCATGCCCGGGTTCGACCAACTGCTCAGCGAAGACCAGCGCTGGCACGTGGTGAACTACCTCCATTCATTCGAGGCCAAAGACAAGAAGTAGAGCGAAACCCAAGGGAAGGAGCAGATCATGAGATGCCTCACGGCTCTGACCGGCATCATCACGATGCTGGCTGTTTGCGGGTCCGCCGCCGCCCAGCAGAATCCGCCGGACATGTCCAAGTTTGTCTCGCGCGAGGAATACGAGAAACTGCTGAAGAGCATGCAGGAAATGCGGGCGGAAATGGACGCCCTGAAAAAAGAGAAGGCCACGCCCGTTCAGGCGAGTGGCCAGGCGCTGGCGACCCAGGCCGACGTCGACGCCGCCATGGACGACGTCGACAAGCGCCTGCGGGCCATCCAGAAACAGACGCAGTCGCTCAGCCCCGGCAAGACCAATATCTACATCGGCGGCGACGCGGCCTTCGGCTTCACTTCCGCGCGACATTCGCCGAGCAGCTTCGATGCCGGCGTCGCGCCGCTCGTGCTCTGGAAGCTGAGCGATCGCCTGCTCATCGAGGCGGGCGCCGATATCGGCGTCTCCACCGACGACCAGGGGAACAGCGATACCTCGTTTGACCTCACCATCGCCAATGCCTCGTATATGATCGATCCCACCATGATCGTTGGCGCGGGGCTCTTCGTTGTGCCGTTTGGCGTCTTCCACAACCACTACGATCCGCCATGGATCAACAAGCTGCCGGACGAGCCGCTGGTTTTCGGCGATAATGCCATCGCGCCCAGTTCCGAGGTCGGCGCCTTCCTGATGGGCGCCCACCCCATCGGTCCCACCAAGATCAACTACGCCTTCTACATCACCAACGGGCCGCAGGTTAACACAACCAGTTCCGATGCCGCCGGCTCGCTCAACTTCGACGATTTCACCGACCTCAACAGCAACAAGGCTGTCGGCGGCCGCATCGGATTTCTGCCGGTGCCGGAGATGGAATTCGGTTATTCGATCATGGCCGCCGAAGTTCAGCCGCAGGATTTCCGCCGCGTGAACGCCTTGCTGCAGGCCGTCGATTTCTCGTACAAGAAACCTCTCAACTGCCTGAGCGGCACGCTCGACTTCCGTGCTGAGTGGGTTTGGTCACACGTCCAGGATGTCACCTACGACGGAGACCATTCCCTGGGCTTCGGACCGTTGAGCTACAGGAACAACCGCAACGGCGGCTACATGCAGCTCGCCTATCGGCCGACCATGGTTTCCAACAAGATCATCCGCAACATTGAGCCTGTCGTGCGCTGGGACCGCATGGATGTGCCAACGCAAGCGCCGGGCGGCGGGTTTGAAGAACGATGGACGATCGGGTTGGACTACTGGGTTATGCCCAACGCCGTTTTCAAGGTCGCTTATCAGTTCGACAGCAAACAAGTTGGCGAGAGCACGGACGCTCTGATGATTCAGTTCGGCGTCGGTCTGTGAAAGGGAAAGCCATGTTAAAACCAGTCAACTCCATCAAACTGGCGGCTGTGGCCCTTGCAGGCGCCGCCACCATCGTGCTTACGGTTGCCGGCTGCACCTCGTCGCCGGAATCTTCTTCAACTAGTTCACCAACCAGCCGCCCGGCCGCCAAGTCGAGCATTGGTCATGCCGAGCTCTGGGCCCGGACGTGTAACCGTTGCCATAACGCCTGGTCGCCCGACCAGCTCAGTTCGCAGCAGTGGGAAGCCGTCATGGCCCACATGCGTTTCCGCGGCGGGCTCAATGAAGAGGAACACCGCGTGATCCTCGAGTTCCTCCAGGCCAGCCGTTGAGCGGGCGGAGGTTCAGATCAGCTTGAGCACATAGTGGCCGGCGAGCCAGCCCGCCAGCGCCACGATGACCGTCCACCGCAGCGCGCGGCGGAACGCGGCTGCCTTGAAGCTGATCCCGCAGCGCGGGCATTCGAGAGAATCGGCACCGACGAGTTCCCTACAACTGGGACATTTTCGGAGAACCATTTCACACCTCACTCGGAGAAGCATGTCGTTGTTCCCAGGCTGTCACTTGGACTGGTACTTTGGCGACGTATTCTACCTCGGGTTCGCCTGCAGCAAAAGCCAATCGAGGGTCTGGTGGCCACTTTTCGAGCCTTTATTATGTCCGTAGAACGTCATTGCGACGTCATTTGGAGGGGCCCGATTTGCCTCCTTCCCGCGAGCCGTTCCATTCATTATAATCCCGACCCGCAAGCTAGGCCTCTTGGCGGAATTGGCAGACGCGCTGGACTCAAAATCCTGTGCCCGTAAGGGCGTATCGGTTCAACTCCGATAGAGGCCATAATGAGCGAAAACCCCGGGAAAACCGGGGTTTTCTGTTGGTACACTTGCTGATTTTCGGCTGGGTTTTCGAGACCGAAAAAAGGCCCGTGCAACCCTGGTGCAACCTTGAAAGTCAATCTACGGGAATATGGCCTTGCTGGCCCTTTCGGTGGTGCCGGGAGTAGTTCCGTGCAACCTCTGGTGCAACCCGACGCCCCCACGCTCCAGATCGTCGAGGTTTTGGGGCCGTTGGCCAGTAGTGGCCGTGCCGGGCCTTCTGCCGCCTCGGGCTTAGCGACCATGGCGATGCCGATCGCAGCGATGGCGTGCGGCCGTTGATCGCGACGCACGTGCCGGTGATGTCGCCGGCGCCGCCCCCATGGCCGTGGTCTAGTTCGCGCACATGAGCCCCAGCTCGTTGTCCTTGATGAACTGCGTGTAGCACTGTCACCAGCCACTGGCGCCGCCCGGCAGGATCTGAGCGGCAGGCGGCGCGACGCCAGCGCCAGCGATGTCGACGCGGGCTGCACGCCGCTCGCAGGCGCACAACCTGGGTCGGGTCGGGGTCGTGGCTACCCGCGAGGTCGACGGCAGGGAAGGCGTGAGCCACGTTTCCGTCGCTAAGCAGCGGCCAGCTTTGTGGCGGTGCCAAGCTGCGAGTAAGCAGCCGTCAGGTGGGAGCGATTCCCACCTGCGGCAAGGCCGGGACGGCATGACCTACAGCATCAACAAGGTTGAGCCTGAAATCCCCGCCCACCTTCTGCGACGTCAACACCGACGACAATTACGGCGGCGGGCCGTGAAGATCCTGCTGGCGGATGATGAGTGGTCGAAGAAGTCGAACATCTGGATAGCCGAGCAGGCCGGCGTGAGCGACAAGACTGTGGCCGCACGCCGCCCGACTCCGGAAGTTCCGGAGTCGAGAGAGGGCATGGACGGCCGCACCATCGACACCAGCAACATTGGTCACGCCGCGGAGCCCGCGGACCCCGTCACCGTCGACGACGCCACCAGCAGCGGCGGCGACGCGGGCTGCACGCCGCACGCAGGGGAGCGATCTGGGCCGGGTCGAGGTTCTGGTCGTCTGCGACGTCGACGGCCAGCAAGGCGGCTGCGAGGGCTGTGGCATCGCTCAGGGAAGCGGACGGGGGCGGCGCGGATGTCATGGCCACATCGATACGCCCACATCGTTCCCGCGCCGCAGGTCGTCCCAGCGTTCGGGTTCGTAGTCGCCACTTGACTCCCAGGGGTCTGGTTGAGTTTTCATTTGTGGGTTGGCTTGGCCCGCCCCGGCGTGTTAATCAGCTTCAGGCAATGAGCCCGTCTCACCTCGTTGTGAGCTTGCTCTCTGGCCTCACGCCGCTTGCGGATCTCGGCGTGGTGCTGGGCCATTTCATCAGGGGTCTTAGGCTTGGGCCGCGGCCGGCCCGGGGCTTTGGGCGGCACGGCGGCAAGGGCGTTGATGAATTCCTGCACCCAGGCTGCGGTCGTCCGCTTCTGACGGTTGCCCACGGGCACGCTGGCGAGCTTGATGTGTTGGCCGCACCAGGGCTTGCCTTCTCGCGTCCAGCGGTTGATGGTCACCATGCTTGGCGTGGGTGGTCCAGGCAGCAGTTTGGCGGCTTCTTCAAGCGTGATGTATTCATCATTCGTTGGCATGGCATAAATCCTCTAGCACAGGTTTCTCATTCGCGATCGCATTATCACCTGAAGCGAAAAGCGCATCAAGGCCAGCGCGCCGGACACTCCCGCGGCAATGGCTATGAAGCGAAACCAGGCCGCGATTTACCGAAAAGTGCCCTCGTTCTTGCGACAAATGCGAGAGAAGGCTGGTCTCACCCAGCGGGAACTGGCGGCGAAGATCGGTCAGCCACAGTGGTGGGTGCATCGCGGCGAGATTGGCAGCAGGAGGGTCGATATTGCCGAGTTCATTGAGATATGCAGGGGATGCCGCGTGGACCCAGCAGCCGCGCTGATCGAACTCTCGCAGCGAAATCGTTAGTCGCCCTGATTGCCGGCTCGTATTTCAGTCATTTGATTACACCTCTCCACACCCTGGGCGACGCTGGGGGCTGGCACGGTGGGCGTGTCGGCGCACCGCTGCGGAGTACGTTCCGGTCGAGGATCAGCGTGAATCGGACCCCGGTTTCCTGCGACGCGCGGACAACATTCACGGCGCTGTAGATGTCGAATCCCATCAAGGGCAGACCGCGAAATGGCGAGTCTCGGCGGAGCATGTCCTCGACTTGTGCGACATCGGAATCAGGCAGCAGAAATACGATCGGGCTCATAGATCGCCTTAAGGGCACCTGCTAGCCAGTGGCGGACTGACGCACGACCTGAATTGCTTGCCGCAGTTGCGACAGCCGCATCAAGGCGCGATACAGTCGTTGAACGCGTTGTGGGAGCAAGGAGTTCGCCGCTCGGACCCTTCGCAGGCGTCCAGGCGATACCCGTACGAAAGTGCTCGCTTGAGCGAGGTAGCGCCAATAATTCAAATCCCTCGATGGCTGGCGAGTCCCTCGGTGGGAGCAACCAGATCAGCGCCGTTAGCAGGGGAATACAGCCATCGGTGGCGCCATGTGGGAGTTCACGGGGCTTCGCGCTGGTGTGGGTACCCTTTATGCTCGGATCATCGACAAAGACGGCGGATTCACGCAGTACAGCACGGACGTCCAGGTTGATCGGAAGGCGGCCTCGGTGACACCGGACGCCGTGAGCAAGACCTACGGCGATACCGACCCGACGCTGACCGGCACGCTCAACGGGTTCCTTACGGCCGATAACGTGACGGCAGCATACAACCGCGCGACGGGAGAAACTGTCCTGGGAAGCCCGTACACGATCAGTGCGGATTTGAACCCTACGTCCGTTCTGAGCAACTACGACATTGCCTATAACACCGCGGTATTCGCGATCACGGCCCGGCCAGT
Source organism: Phycisphaerales bacterium (assembly GCA_025361735.1). Taxonomy (GTDB): domain Bacteria; phylum Planctomycetota; class Phycisphaerae; order Tepidisphaerales; family Tepidisphaeraceae; genus JANYKD01. The sequence goes on along the minus strand of JANYKD010000440.1, from coordinate 2,399 downwards.
GACCGTCAGTGCCAACAGCAAGAGTAAGATCTACGGCGAGCCCGACCCAGCCCTGACCGACCAGATTACAGACGGCTCTCTGATTGGCTCTGACAGCCTCAGCGGCAGCCTGACTCGCGTGACGGGCAGCAACGTTGGAACTTATGCCATCACCCAAGGGACTCTGTCGGCCGGGAGCAACTATGTCTTGACGTACGTGGGGGCCAGTTTCGCCATCACCACCAAAGCCATCCCCGTCATCCCCGCCGCCAGCCAGAGCAAGACCTACGGCACTTTCGATCCTGCTTTCACTTACAGTGGCACCCTGCTGGACTCCGACACCTTCAGCGGCGCTTGCCGGTGACGCGGTGGCCGCTGCCGATCTAGCCTTAGCCTCAGCGGGGCAGCTTTTGATGGGTGTGCTCTGGGTCAGCGTGGACTACGGTAGTGGTGTGGCGACTGCAGACGAGCAGGCACGCTTCTTGGATGCGGTGGCGACCATCAACGGTGCGTTTGGCTCCTATGGCGTCGAGCTGGTTCCGGTCGATGTCGCTACCCCGGACGAGAACATCCGCATTCATATTGGCAGCAGTAGCCCCTTGGGCGGTGCCACTCAAGGCCTGCTGGGCTATACCACCGCGGCCCGCGACATCAGCATCATCGATGCCTGGAACTGGTACACCGGCGCCGACGCCTTGGCGGTTGGCTCTCAGCGGTACGACTACCAGACCGTTCTCGTGCATGAACTGGGCCACAGCATCGGCCTGGAGCATAGCCCGGACATTGCGTCAGTGATGTACGGCTTGCTGCCCGCCGGCTTGGCCCGCAGGAACTTCACGCAGCAGGATCTTTCGCATCTGGGTCAAGTGGCTGGCGCGGGTGGTGAAGAAGGATCTGGGCATGCTTTGATGGCGGAGACCGCGCCCCTCTTGGCAGCGACATCGCGCGACGAAGACAACAATGCAGTGCCCAGCATGCATCGAATAGGCTCGCTAGCGTTTAACTCACAGAAAGCCATCATTGACCTAGCATCAACCAAAGCACCCGACGCCCGTGTCCTGTCCTCTGGTTTTCCGTCCAGTTCGGTGGCCGATGGGTCAATCTTCGGCACCAAGAGGATAATCGGCAACATGGATGGACTCATCACGAAGCACCGGAATGTACTCGAGTAGGACTTGGAGCCGGGTTTCCGTGAACACGAGCGCGGGCCAGGCAGGCTCAGGATTTGCAAGATCGATGATTGACGGTGCCGAGACGGCATCAGCCAGTGACAGCAGCAGGCGAGGTGACCACGCGCTATCCACGCGACTGCGTGTCGGCGTCCAGTCGTCCGTCGCCCGGGATCGTCGTCCGGGTAGTTCTGCTTGGAAGCAGAGCCACGCTGGTGGCCGATCATGCCCGCGAGTCGCGCTACCGGCTCGGCAGTGTGGACACATCGATACATTCTTCGATTCGTCATTCATCTCCGCCTCTTGATGGGGGAAATGCATCTGAAGAAGGCAACACCGCCTCACACGCCGTCGAAGACAAGACTCGATGGCCACACGAATTAGCCAACAACGCGCGCCTTGGAAGTGGGCAGTGACCGCCGGCTCGCGCGAAGCCGGCCCGCTGACTCAAGCTCGGATTTGGAATTGATAACAATTTGGTTGGTGGGGCCCCTTTTTACGGCCTCGGTCGCCACGGCCCCTCCCCCCCCGGTGCCCCAGCCCTCGTCGCTGCCGTTACCATGTCGCTTACCCTGCACGTCACCCCTGCGACCCGCGCCCAGATCGAGCCCTGGTGCCGCCAGGCCGACCTTGGCCGCCGCCCTCACCTTGCCGCCCTTGCCCTCACGCGGGTGCAGCCCTGCTGCACCTGGTCGACGTTGGCCGCCGCGTGGTCGTTGACGCCGTGCGTGCCAAGCGGCCAGTACGACCCACGCGCGACCGGCCCCGTCGCACGCCGGCGCCGTGGCCACGCCTGCGACGGGCAGGGGCGAGACGTTGGGCAAGGGCCTTCCGGGCGCCGGCGACGGCGACTCGCTCTCCGTGCGGCGGGGAGGCGGGATTGAACCGAGGGTGTTGTTTTATAGTAAAGCCTACGCGGCAGGCACCAATGCCCGCCCAACCCACCTAGACGAACATTGGCGCCGGCACCACCGCCGAATAGTGTCAAGGGTCATCTCCTCATCGACGTACCCCTGCTGGCAGCGCAGGATCAGCGATTCGCCTGCCTGAGAAGTCGTCAAGACTGGAGTTTACTTCACACTGGACATATTGCTGCCTGGGCTGTATACTCTGCCTTCATCATGAAACACGCCGCCATCTACCTGCGAGTGAGTTCAAGGAGCCAAGACACCAAATCCCAGAAGCCCGACCTGGAAGCGTGGGCCAAGTCCTGTGGAGAGCCCGTGGTCTGGTACGAGGACAAGGCCAGCG
>JANYKD010000335.1 GCA_025361735.1 Phycisphaerales bacterium | reverse complement strand
AGCGGACGCGCGATGGTGTCTCTGGAGCTTCGCGTCCGCTGAAGCGGACCCTTCGGAGACTCATTCCTCTTCTTTCGGTGCGGTCGTGATCTCATGCACGCCGTCGCCGCTCCGATCGGCCACGTACGCCTCGATGCGATCCATGATCGCGTCCGTGGGATCCTGGGCGTAGACGAAGTCATCCATCTTCACGAGGCCGGCCTTGCCGCCGGACAATTCGTATTCGATGATGGCGATTCCCTTGCGATCCCAACGGGTCTTGTCGATCCTGTGAATGGCGTCCAGTGGAATCGGCGGATGCCCAGGGATGTGGAGCGTGTTTTCGGAAAGGCGGTACTCGCCGCGACTGTTGTAGAGCGTCCAGGCCAGGACCAGCAGGCTCGCCGGCGGCAGCAGAATCCCCAGGACGCAGTTGAACAGGATATCGTAATTGCCCTGGTGAGGGATCGGACTGCCGATGCGAATCTCCTCGATCTCCGCGGCCGTCAGGTCCCGTTTCAACTCGTCCTGGGCCTTCTTCACATACTTCTGCAGCGACTCATCCCGTTCCCTGGGATACTTGTAAAATCCGTCGCGAATCGACCACAAACCCCAGAACAGAAACATCGCGACAATGATGAACCGGGCGTTGCGGTAGTATCGCCCGCCGCTGGCGACGATATCGCCGCTGACAAGCATGCCCGGCACAACCTTTTTTTCCTTCTCTTTCGGGATTTCACTCATGCCTGGTCACCTTCCTGATCCGTTGTAGACATAATCTCCCGTATCTTTCGGGCACAGTCAATCACACGACTCACGGCGGCGGCGCCGGCGGCAACTTCTGATGAGCGATTCCCAAGCAATTCGTCCCTTTGCCCGATAAGATCGGCCTCCAGGCGTGCCAGCGATGACACCGCATTATCGAGAATCTCCTGCTCATTGATCGGCATTGGCACATTCCGGCTGAATCACTCCTGGCGCACACGTCATTCTACCCGATTGACGCATGGCTGGCGCGGGTTTACAAACCATTGATGCTCAAGCCCGTTCACGCCCTGGTCGGCTCGGATGTCTTCCTCCAGCTCGAAGCGCTGGTCGGCATCACCGCCGAATTGCCGAAAGGCACCCAACGGGTGGACGTCGACGGCGAGACGGCTGAGCTGGGCAATGTGCTCGACGAGGTTCGGTCGTTCGCGATGTTCTCCGAGAGCAAGCTGATCGTGATTCGCTCGGCCGACGACTTTGTGAGCCGCTTTCGCGGGCAGATGGAGGATTACGTCGAGAAGCCGGCCGCCGATTCCGTCGTGGTCCTGCGCATGAACTCGCTGCCCAAGAACCAGCGTATCTACAAATTGATCGACAAGCACGGGCGGATTCACCCCTGCGAACCGCCGGCCCAGAAAGACCTGCCCGCGTGGATCGTCAAGCGTGCTCAGGATGCACACAGCCTGGCCATTCCCTTGGACGCGGCCAGGGTGCTGGCCGACCTCATCGGCAACGACCTCGGCCGGCTGGACAACGAAATCGAGAAGGTGGCGTTACAGGCCGATGGCAAAGTGGATGCCGCGACGATTGCCAGGAGCATTTCCTTCCAGCGTGAGCAGGAGATGTGGGACATGACCGACGAGGTGGCCGCCGGCCACACCGCCAGCGCCGTGAAGCGCTGGCGAAAACTCGTGCAGATGGACTCGTCCACCGAGTTCCGGGCGGTGACCTGGCTCACGATCTGGCTGGAAAAAGTGCGGAAATACTACACGCTCAAACGCCAGGGCCTGAACGAGGCGGCCGTGCTCAAGGAGCTGAAGATCTGGCCATTCGACAAACAACGCCCGTTTGTGGAGAACGCCGTCAAACTCGGCGAGAAGCGCACGGGGCAGCTCGTCGAGTTGCTCGCGGATATCGACCGGCGGTCCAAATCGGGACTGGGTGAGATGGTGCAGAACGTCGAGCGTTTCATTCTGGCCGCAGGTCAGCAGCCGGCGGCGACGTCGAATCGGTAGAGAACCCCTGGGAACAATTCCTTTGGAGTGCGGCGGCTCGACGCCGCTTTTTCATTGGCGTCGCAAACCGCGCCATGGCACGACAAGATTCAATCGGCGGCAAATCGACGGCGCTCTGCACCGCTTCGAGGCGATTACGAGCTTCCGTAGTGACCCTGCCGCGCAAGGAAAAGCGGCGTCAAGCCGCCGCACTCCAAAGAAGCAGCCCGCCAGGGAGGTGTTCTCGTCCGGACCCCTTACGGCTCCTCCACAAAGCACTCCGCTGCCGGCGGGGCTTTGGTGATCACGTTCAATGACACCAGTTGTTTCGCCAGCGTATCCCATCGCGCCCGGGTCATTGTGCCCAATCCTCGCACCTTCGTCTCCTCGGTTTCAATCAACGGCTTCTGTGCCGACGCGGCCGCCGCAAACGTCCCCGCTTGCATCGTCGTATTCAGCTTGCCCATCACGGCATTGGCGGCCGATGGATCATCGAGATATGCCCGCCACCCATCGCGCAGCGCAGCCACCATCGACTTGACCAGCTCCGGCTTCTGCCGGGCGGTCTGACCACTTGTGATCACCACGGCCGTATATGGGTTGTAGCCTGCATCGGCAATCAGGAACACCTGCGGATCGCCCCCCTGCTGCCGGGCTGCGATTGGTTCCGAGGTGATGAAACACTGCGTGGCCATGTCCTTGTTCGCCATGAACGGCCGGATGTCGCCGTCAAACGGCACGACCGTGAGTTTGTCGAAACCGTATTTGTTCTTGAGGTAGGTTGCACACGGCAGGCCGGGCTCCATGGCCAGTTTTCCCGAAGCAAACACCTCATCCATCGTCTTGAGCCCGCGTGAAGCGTGGACCATGATCCCCTGAGGACAGGTCTGGTAGGTTGCGAAGATGGCCACAACGTCGGCCCCACGCGACCGGGCCACAAGCACTTCGTCGGCGCTGGACACCGCGAATGTCGCCTTATCCGCAGCCACGAGTTGCCACGTCGCAGCGCCGGCGCCGCCGGGCAGGATCTTCACATCCAGCTTCCGCTTGGTGAAGGCCCCGTTCTCCTTCGCCGCATAAATGCCGCCGAACTCCGGCTCGGGCACCCAGTTTAGCGCCAGCGACACCGGTTGGGTGCCATCGGCGCTGGGTGCGGGCTTGTCGCACCCCATGACAAGCAGGCCGAGAATCGCCGCCACAAAACAGTATTTCCAAGACATCCATATCTCCTTCCAATGCGAAGCGATGTACACGTGCTTCATCGCGCGTTGCCTGTGCCAGTTCCTTCTTCCACTGCGTGCCTCCGTGCCTTCGTGCCTCAACCCCTTTGATTGCATTCATTCACTCCCGCTCCGACGCATGCCAGCGTCTCAGCAGCAAATGCCCGCCCGCGTTGATCAGTCCGAACATCGCCAGTCCGAGCAGCGACGCCATCAGGATGGCCGCGAACAGCAGGTCCGTCCGGCCATTCCGTTTGGCTTCGAGCACGAGAATGCCCAGCCCGATCCGCCCGGCCAGCACGCCCGCGACAAACTCGCCCACGATGGTGCCGATTACCGCCAGTCCCGCGGCAATCCGCAAGCCCGTGACGATGTTCGGCAGCGCCGAGGGCAGCTTCAGTTTGACCAGCGTCGCCACCGGGCCAGCGCCGTACAACCGGAACATATCGCGCAGCGCCGGCTCGGTCGCCAACAGTCCCGCGAGCGTGTTGGCGATCACGGGGAACACCGCCACCACGAACGCCGAGATCGCCACCGACTGCATGCCCGCTCCGAACCAGATCACCAGAAGCGGTGCTACGGCCACCACCGGAACCGTCTGGAAGAACACGGTGTAGGGATAGAACGCCCGCTCGATCAGCCTCGAGGCCGACAGCACGATAGCCGCCATGATGCCGACGATCGTCGCTGCCGTGAAGCCGATCAATGCCGCTTCCGCGGTCGTCAGCATGGCCCAGGACAGCGTCGCGGCGTTCTCCCACGCCGAGCGAATGACATCCGACGGCGGCGGCACCAGCCACGCCGGCACGCCAAACCCGCGCACGGCCGTCTCGGCCGCCACCATCGACAGCAGAAACGTGATTGCCGGCGGCGCTATCGCGCGGATCATTCGCGATCGTTTCATGTCGTGCGCGCCCCTCTCTGCAGTGCTTCGAGCAGCACACCCGTTTGCCGTGCAAACCCCGCCGTCGCCCGCAATTCGGACGATCGGTCATCCGTCAGGGCAATTTCGCAATCCGCCACGACCCGCGCCGGCCGGGCCGACAGCACCACGGCCCGCTGAGCCAGGAACGTCGCTTCCGAAATCGAATGCGTGACAAACACCACGGTCATGCCCCGCGCCTTCCACAACTCGCGCAACTGCTCATCCAGATGTTGCCGCGTGATCTCATCCAGCGCCGCGAACGGCTCATCGAGCAACAGGAGTCGCGGATCGGTCACCAGCGCCCGGGCCAGCGAAACGCGCATGCGCATCCCGCCCGAAAGCTGCGCCGGATATCGCTCCTGGGCATCCGCCAATCCCACCTGCTCGATCGCCCGCCTGGCCTGCTCCAGCCGCCGATGGCGATCCACGCCCATCAGTTCCAGTGGAAGCGCCACGTTGCCAATCACATTGCGCCACGGCAGCAAATGTGCATCCTGAAACACATACGCCACGCGGGGCCGGTCGTATTCCTTCCCTGACGCGTCCACAGTCACTCGGCCAGCATCCGCTCGATCCAATCCGGCAATGATGCGCAGCAGGGTCGACTTCCCGCACCCCGACGGCCCGAGAATCGCTAGAAACTGCCCGGCCGGGATCTCGAGATCGACCCGGTCGATCGCCATCACCCCGCCCTCAAAGCACCGGCGCACGCCCGCAAGCGACACCGGAACCCCGGACTGCACGGCCGTCCTGTCATCTGCAAGCAAGGTCATAGACAGATGATTGTTGGCCCGTCGGAGTGCGGAGGCAAACGAATTTCACTCCAGCGCCTGCGGGAACGGCGTTTCCATCGGCCGGCGCCAGAGTTGGTGCAGCCGCCAGTGCGCGTCGTCGCGCTCGGGGTAATCCACGCGATAGTGCGTGCCGCGCGATTCAGTGCGAGTGTAGGCGGCCATGGTCATCAGCGCACCCACGCTCAGCATGTTCTGAAGTTCCCAGCCCGCGACGGCGCCCCGGTCGAGAATGGCCGGGTCGAACACCTTGTCCATGACATAGCGCGACCAGAAGGTGATGATCTCGCGCGTCTCGGAAAGCCGCTCGCCATCCCGTTCGATGCCCACGTTTCGCCACATGAGCGACCGCAGCGAACTCTTCACGTCCGTGATATCCAGGTCCGTCTTGCTTGAAGGCGGGATGCGATGATCCAGCGTCAGCGGGAAACTCGATTTGTCGGCCGCGGCCCGTTCGCCGGCGTGTTGCCCGGCGCGGGCGCCAAAAGCGAGCCCTTCCAGCAACGAGTTGGACGCCAGACGATTGGCCCCGTGCAATCCCGAGCAGGCCGCCTCGCCGGCGGCGTACAAGCCGTTCAGGCTCGTCTGCCCCCACTCATCCGCCGCCACGCCGCCAACCATATAGTGGGCCGCCGGGTGAATCGGGATGAGGTCCTTCGAAGGGTTGATCTCGAACTGTTCCAGCAGATGCGCAAGCTGCGGGAACCGGTTGTGAAACTTGACCGCGTCCAGATGCCGCACATCCATGAAGACGTGCGAGAAATTGGTCTTGCGAATCTGATCGACGATGGCCCGCGAGACAATGTCGCGCGGAGCCAGTTCCGCCAGCGGATGCCGGCCCTGCATGAAGCGAACGCCCGCCCGGTCGACGAGATAGGCCCCCTCTCCGCGGGCGGCCTCGGTGATGAGCGCTCGCGATGAACCGGCGACATACAGCGTCGTCGGATGAAACTGCATCATCTCCATGTCCTTGAGCGTCGCGCCAGCGCGCCAGGCAATGGCGTGGCCGTCGCCCGTGGCGATCGGCGGGTTGCTGGTCTCGCGGAAAAGCTGCCCGGCTCCGCCGCTGGCCAGGATCGTCCGCTTGGCCCAGATCACCTGCACCCGGCCGTCCATCAACGCCAGCGCACCCACGCAACGATTCTCGTGCGTGATCAGGTCGATAATGAACGTGTTGGCGGCGATACGGATCGACTCGCGCTGCTGTGCGGCCTTGATCAGCGTCAGGGCCAGTTCCTTGCCCGTTGCATCGCCGTACGCGTGAACGATGCGCGAAAAGGAGTGCCCGCCTTCGCGGCCGTATGCCAGGTCATGCGCGTTCCCCGCCTGCCGATCGAAATGCGCTCCCCACGACAGCAATTCCAGCACGCGTTCGGGGCCTTCCTTGATGACGATCTGCACGGCCTTGTTATCGCACAACCCGGCCCCGGCCACCTCCGTGTCGGACACGTGCGAGTCATAGCTGTCCGACGGCTGCAGCACGGCCGCGATGCCGCCCTGGGCATACCATGTGTTGGACTGTTCGATCGTGTCCTTGGCCACGACCAGGACGTCGGCGACCTTGGACGCCTCGATGGCCGCCCGCAGCCCGGCCACGCCGCCACCGATGACCAGCACATCGGTCACCTGCTGCGGAAGTCGCGAAGCCTTGAAGGGAATGAGATAGCGACGCTGAGTCAGGGGTTCGAGCATTGATCTCCGTCGGCACGGTCATGCCGATTCGCGTGTAACGATCTGGTAGTCTTCCCGCTCGCCGACGCCGCGCAGCGGATAGTCTTTCTGCAAAGGATACGACTTGAAGCCATCCCATGTAAGGATGCGTCGCAGGTCCGGGTGGCCGGTGAAGATGATGCCGAACATGTCGTAGACTTCGCGTTCCATCCACTCCGCGCCGGGCCAGACACTGGTGACGGATGCAACCTTCAATCCCGGGTCGCCTTTTTCGATCGCGTCTTCGTCCTTGATCGCCGTGTTCGGCCCGGTCGGCAACGTCGGATCCAGAAACACCTTCAACCACAGCCGGTCGGAATTGTCGACGCTGGCCAGGCCGTAGTTCACGCCAAAACGATGTGGTGCTCCGGGGTATCCCAGATAGTCCACGCCGTTGAGTTCGGCCAGCAGGTCGTACTTGAGCGCCGGATCATCATGGAGGAACCGGCTCACGGCCACGATGTTCTCTCGCGGCACGACGACGGTCACCTGCCCGCGAAATTCGCCCGCCAGCAGTTTCACATTCGGGAAACCGGCTTTGAGCGGCCGCAGTGCCCTGTGTTCGATTGTCTTGTTCATGCGTGCTTCCATTGTAGCGACGGACGATTCTTCAAGACATAGCCCCCGGCGTCAAGCGCTCCCGTTCGGAGTTCACGCTTTAGCGCGTCCTCGTGTGGCCCAGGAGACACGCTAAAGCGTGAACTCCGAACTAGATCACGGCACTTCCGCCACCTCGCCGCGCACGGGCTTGGGCTCGCCCTCGTGCAGCCAGGCGATGCTTAACATCGCCGCCACCGCCAGCAGCCCGGCCAGCGCGAAATACATGCTATAGCGATTCCACTGCACGCGCGCCCCCCATTTGCCCGACCCGAACGTGTCCAGGGCCACGCCCCAGAGAATTGGCGACAGCGCCAGGCCCAGGCTCGCAATCACCGTGTACAAGGCAAAGAAGTGATTTCGCCCCATCAGCGGCACCACGGACATCTGCAACCGGGAGTTCGCCACCGTGTACACCGACTGGGCCACGCCGAAAAGCAGGTTGAGCCCGATCACCAATAGCACCGAATGATGCGTCACTCCGCTTGCGATCGCCCACCAGCCAGCCGCCACCACGGTGAAGATCAGCATCGCCGCCGCCAGGGCAAATCGGTTCCCTCGCCCGTCCACCAGTTGCGTCGTGGCCATGGCCGCCACCAGCGAACCCACGTTCACCAGCAATGCCAGCCAGAGCACCCAGCTTTCCTCCATGTGCGCCTGCGATTTGAGATACGCCGTGGTGAAGACCAGCAACCCGGCGACGGCGGCCGCATACAGCAGGTTGAAGACGATCAGCATCAGAAACGGCCGATAGGTCAGCATCGCCATCCACGGCACGCGATGGCCCGACGACCGGAGCGTCTCCGGCGTGGTCGCATCCGGCACACGGCGGAGGTAAAGCAAACTGGCGATGGCCCCGATGATGCTGATAAGAAAAATCAGTGAGAACTGCCACGGCCGGGGGTGTCTGCCCCAAAGCACCAGCGCCGCCGCCACCAGCGTGAGAATGCTGCCGGCTTGCGTGAAGAACTGGTCGCGCGAGAGAAACCGCCCGCGGATGGGCTGCGGTATCAACTCGGTCATCCACGGCATCCACGCACCCGAGGTGACGCCACGGACAAAGTTGAAGCCGGTCAGCAACACGACGATCAGCCACAACCGGATAGCCGGGCTTAGGAATGTCAGCAGCGGCACGGCCGCCATGCCGGCGATGAAGAAGATCCGCGTGCCCCAACCGGCCAGGACGAATCGCCGGTATCCGTATTTCGGGAGGTATTTTGCCGCCGGAATCTGGAACACCGTCAGCAGCGGCATGAGCGCGCCGAGTAACCCGAGCACCGTGGAACTCGCATGCAGCGTGCTCGCATACAGTACGATCGGCGGGCCGATGACAAGCTGCCACGACACCGAGTTGTACAGCGAGAACATGTTCACATCGGCCGCCCCGGGCGGCAGCGGAAGGCGAGCTGAAGTTGGGAGCTCAGTCGGTTTCATGGCAGAACCCGTCTATTCTCCGCAATCTCGGCCGTGAGGCAACCGGCCGGGCACGCCGGGGCGAGCACGGCGTCGAGAATGGCCCTCGGGGATCTGCTATACTCGACTGCCAATGAGAACCAGTCCCGCGCTCATACTGCTGCTGACGGTGCTGGCCGGCTGCACGCAGGATCCGTCGAATCCTGCGTTCCCGGTCACCTCTGAGCAGGCACGCGACGCGATCGTGGCAATGCGCCAGAATCCCCGGCGGCTGGACCGGCCACTGGTGATCGTGGGCGGGTTCGCCGACGTCAATGTGTCGCCGCCGCTGTTTGCCGGATTCTTCCGGCGGATCGCCAGCGAGGATTCGAAGATCATCACGGTCTCCGTCGGCGTCGCCCAGAGCTTTGAGACCTGCCGGCAGGACGTCATCGCGGCCGTCGACAAGGAATGTCCGACCGACGATCCACAGTGGACGACCGAGGTTGACGTAGTCGGCGCATCGCTCGGCGGCCTGGTGGCGCGATACGCGGCCGCGCCTTCGCGCGATCCCGGACGGCCGCGACGACTGAAGATCCATGCGCTGTACAGCATCAGCAGCCCGCACGCCGGAGCGAAGTTGGCCGATGCGGTGGCGCTCACGGACTATCACCGCGACATGCGCGGCGGCTCGGATTTCATGAAGATGCTGGCCGCAGCCGATACGTCGGCCGGGTATGAACTGGTTCCGTATGTGCGCCTGCACGATGACATTGTGGGCGAGCAATACGCGGCGCCGCCGGGACGCAATCCCTATTGGCTGCCCAATCCTCCGCTGAGCCTGTCCCACCTCGGCGCGATGCTGGATGATCGAATCCTCGGCGACATCGCCCGGCGGCTGCGAAACGAAACACCCTTCACGCAGCCAGTGGCCACGCCGCTACCTGACGTGGTCAAACAGTGATCGGTTACCGGTCATCAGTCATCAGTCATCGTTCACCGCTGGACACAGGCGGGACGCCTGTGCTACAAAAAGTAATCGGTGACCGTTTACCGATCACCGATCACTGATTACTGATCACTGATTACTGATCACTGATTACTGATCACTGATTACTGATCACCGATTACTGATCACCGATTACTGATCACCGATTACTGATCACCGATTACTGATCACCGATTACTGATCACCGATTACTGATCACCGAT
>JANYKD010000334.1 GCA_025361735.1 Phycisphaerales bacterium | reverse complement strand
GCGCGCTTCTCCCGGCAGCGCAGGTTTCTGATGGAATGCTCCTGGTGCTGGCGTATCTCACTGTGCTCTATCTGCCTCATCCACCGCGCGTACTCCTGGTCGAAGAGCCGGAGAACGGTGTCCATCCCAAGCGGTTGGAGGATGTGCTCAAAATTCTCCGCGAGTTGGTGGCCGAGCAATCACACACCCAGGTGATCCTCACCACGCATTCGCCGTATGTGGTGGACCTGTTTAAGCCGGAGGAAGTGTCGCTCTGCCAGAAAGAACCCGATGGATCGGTCTCGGTTCACCGGCTGTCGGAGAGCCAGGCGGTGCGCCAGCAACTTGATGTGTTCACCCTCGGCGAGATATGGACCGCCCAGGGCGAGGAAGCCCTCGTGAAAGGTAATGCTGGAGGGTGGGGGCAATGAGGGTGCTGATTGTCTCCGAAGGAGAGCACGAACTGGGTGGCGCCTTGCGGGCGCTGATGCGACGTGTTCTCGGACGCGACTTCGATTGCGACTACCTGAAGGTTTCCGATCCGATCCTGCGCAGCTTTCACGGCAAAGGACCGGGCCACTTCAAAAAGGCGGTGCGCTGCCTGTACTACGCGCAGGAGAATGGCTACGACGCCGTCGTCTTTGTCATCGATCAGGACGATCAACTGGACCGTCGGCACCAGATCGGTCAAGCCCAGGACTACGTCCAAATAGGTATTCCCCGGGCCATGGGCGTCGCCATCCGCACATTCGACGCATGGATGCTGGCCGATGAATTGGCGCTATCCAACGTGCTCGGCATCACCGTCTCGCGCCAGCTCAACCCTGAAGAGAATCCTGACCCAAAAGCATCTTGCGGCGAACTTCTTCAGATGGGCGGGCAGCGTATGTCGCCCAGTGAGTTCTACGCCGCCGTCGCCGAACAAGTCGTGATTTCCGACCTCGAGAAACGCTGCCCTCGTAGCTTTGCCACGTTGGCTGGACGGCTCAGGCGACTTTGAATTGCCTGGCACATTCAAAGGGGTCGGGTACGGCACCCAAAACACGAGGTTCCCATGCACCGCTCATCAAAACCAACCCAATTCCTGGCCCTGGCCTTGCCCATCCTGCTGCCCCTGCTCGCTCTGGCCCAGCCCACCACCTCCCCAACCTCATCACTGGACTCCCAGCGCATGGACCCGGTCGATAATCTCATAAACCAAGCCATTTCCCGTGCCGAAATCCCCGGCGGTGTTCTCCTGGTCCAGTCCCAGAATCAGACCATCTACCACAAGGCCTTCGGCCACCGCGCCCTCGACCCGCAGCCCCTCCCCATGCAGCTCGATACCATCTTCGACCTCGCCTCCCTCTCCAAACCCGTCGGCTGCGCCACCTCCATCATGATTCTGGCCGAACGTGGCAAACTGGCGCTGACCGACCCGGTAGGCAAATACATCCCCGCCTTCGCCCAGAACGGCAAGCAAGCCATCACGGTCGAGCAGCTTCTGCTGCACACCTCGGGGTTGATCCCGGACAACGCCATGTCCGACTACCGCGATGGACCAGCAAAGGCCTTTGAGCGCATCTACGCCTTGACGCCCGCCAAGGAACCGGGCCGGCATTTTTGGTACAGCGATGTCAACTTCATCGTGCTGGGACAGCTTGTGCAGGTGGTTGATGGCCGCCCGCTGGATCAGTTCGCCAGGGAAGAGGTATTCACACCCTTGGGAATGACCCAAACCAATTACAATCCGCCGGACCAGTTCAAACCCCGCTGTGCCCCCACCGAGAAACGCGATGGCCACTGGATGATGGGCGAGGTTCATGACCCGCGCGCTTACGCTCTGGGCGGCGTGGCCGGGCATGCGGGTATCTTCTCCACGGCACGGGATCTGAGCCGGTATTGCCAGATGATCCTTAATGGCGGTGAACTGGATGGCCGGCGCATTCTCAAACCGGAGACCATCCGGCAAATGACTCAGCCGCGACTGCTGCCCAACGCCGAAGGATGGCGGGGATACGGGCTGGATATGGACACGGCCTATTCCTCCTGTCGCGGCGACCGCTTCGCCATCGGCACCACGTTCGGACACACCGGCTTTACCGGCACCAGCTTTTGGATCGACGCCAGGAACAACTGCGCCGTCATCCTGCTGACCAACAGCGTTCATCCGGTCGGCAAGGGCAAGACCGTGCAACTGCGCCGCCGGGTGGCGACGGCGGTCGCCGAGGCGATGCTTGGCCCGCGCGCGCCAGCCGGGGCCTCGGTCCAGGATGCCCTGGGCCAAGCCGCCCAGCCCGCGCTGGGCGCTCCGGCCCAGGTGCTTTGTGGCATCGATGTTCTCAAAGCGGATGGGTTCAAGCTTCTCCAGGGCCGGCGCATCGCCCTGGTCACCAACCACAGCGGGCGAGATATCGACGGCAACCGTACCGTGGATCTGCTGATTTCGGCCAAGAACCTGACGGTGGTGAAGCTGCTCTCACCCGAACATGGGCTCTATGGCCAGGTTGATGAATCGGTCGGCGACACCATCGACCCCAAGACGGGCCTCAAAGTCTACAGTCTGTATGGCAAGACCGTCCGTCCCACCGATGCCATGCTCGACGGCGTCGACACCATCATCTACGACATTCAGGATGTCGGCGCTCGCTTCTACACCTACATCAGCACTCTGGGCTATTGCATGGAGGCGGCGGGCAAGCACAAGCTGAAGATGGTGGTGCTCGATCGGCCCAACCCCATCACCGGACTGATCGTCGATGGGCCGCTGGCCGACCCAAACGCTCTGAGCTTCACCGCCTACGGCCCACTGCCGGTGGCCCATGGCATGACCATCGGTGAATTGGCCGGCTTCTACAATAAGGAATTCGGTATCAACTGCGACCTGAGCGTCGTGCGGATCAAGGGTTGGCAGCGCGGCATGTGGTTTGACCAGACCGGGCTGTTGTGGGTCAACCCATCACCCAACATGCGCAATCTCAACCAGGCCACACT
>JANYKD010000317.1 GCA_025361735.1 Phycisphaerales bacterium | reverse complement strand
GACACCGACATGGCTCGCCCGGACGCGTGGTGTTACGCCTGCGAGCAGGCCCTACTCGCTGTTCCGAAGGGTCATCCCACAGAGCAGTGGTTTCTGTCTTGCGACTTCAAGATATTCTGTGCAAAGTGCTGGGATCGCGCCAAACTCGTGTTGTGCGAGCAGCCCCGTGCTCGGCTCCCGCAGTGAAGAAGTCGGTCGGCTTCTCTCCGCATCGGCTGCGCCAGAGCGGGGATAAAGACCTCCGGGGAGTTCAAAGGGGCCAGGATTCGTTCCGCAGGATTCTCCGCCCGCCAACACCCGGAAACCACCCGCGGTTCCGCTTCGACTCCCCGCGCCGGCCGCCGGCAACCACCAAACACGAATCAACCGCCCGACGAGTACGCCTCGATAGCGCCCGCAATCGGTCATGTGGAGCGAGGCAGCGTGAGAACGGCCTCGAAGGTTCCGCCGGGGGAACTGGTGGCCGAGAGCGAACCGTGCAACGCCTGGGCAATTCTGCGGGCAAGAGAAAGCCCGAGGCCGCAATGCAGCCCCGTCTGGCTGCGCGAGACATCGGCGCGCCAGAGACGGTCAAAGGCTCGTTCGGCGTCCTCGTTGCTGAGCGTGCTGCCGGTGTTGGAAACGCGCAGGACGGCGTCGGCTTCCGATGCGACGCCCGACACCTGGATGGTTCCCAATTCATCGGCGTAGGACACGGCGTTGTCGAATAGGTTCTGGAGAATGATGCGGAGGTGCGCGGGATCGGTCTTGAGCGAGAGATCCGTCGGTATCTCGACCTGGATGCGCAGCCTTCGAGCGGCCGCCCGGACGCCGATCGGGGCAAGACAGCCGGCGACGATTTCGCCAAGGTTGACCGGCTCGGGGCTGATCGGAAGCTGGCGCGACTCGAAGCGGGCAAGCAGGAGGAGCTTCTCCATCATCGCGTGCATGTCGCGAACGGCCGAGAGACAGCGCAACACGGTCTGCTCATACGCCTCGGGCTCGCGGCGGCGCGAGGCGCAGACTTCCAGGGCGGCCTCCAGGCCGGCCAGCGGCGTGCGAAGTTCATGGGCGACATCCGCCGAAAATGACTTCTCGCGCGTGAAGGCCAATTCCAGGCGGGCCAGGAGATCATTGAGGCGGTCAATAACGGGACGCAGCTCTGTTGGCGCGGCGGAGTGATCCAAACGCGCCGAGAGATCGTGCTCGCCCACCGAGGCGATCCGGCCGGCCAGTGCGTCCACGGGACGCAGCCCACGGCGAACCACCAGCGCCATCAGCACAGTCGACATCAACACGGCGGCGGCCGTGACGGACACCAGAAGCAGCGCCATACTCGACAGCGCCTTGTCGACGGATCGGGTCTCGCGCGCGACCTGCAGGACCAGGCTGCTTACGGTGGGAGGCGCCACGGGAACCTGCGCCGTGTTGTCTTCGTCCTCGACACGGGGAGCGAACCTGAGCGTAATCACCCGGCCAGGCCGGCCGTTGGGCAAACGCACAAAGGAGTACGCGGCTCCGCCGGGAATCGCCGGCTTGGTGAAGTCTGCGCCGGCGGCCGAAGGAGAACGGTAAACGGCACTGACGCCATCAGCCCACATGAGGCAATAGTCGGGGTGTTTCGGCCGCGAGAACTCGGGCATTGTGGCGGCGTCGATCTCAACATAGATGCCTGTCGCCGTCTTTTCGGTGGCCGCTACGACAGC
The DNA here is from genome assembly GCA_025361735.1 of Phycisphaerales bacterium. GTDB lineage: Bacteria > Planctomycetota > Phycisphaerae > Tepidisphaerales > Tepidisphaeraceae > JANYKD01. The sequence continues at coordinate 13,155 of JANYKD010000317.1, read as the reverse complement.
GCTGGCCTGCGAACCCAGCGCCGCATCGAATTCCGCAAGCAGTGAAACGCGAACGGAGAAGTAGACGGCCAGCGCAGCCGCCGCCAGAGCGAGCGCCGTTACGGCGGCCGTGCCGGCCAGCAATCGGACTTTGAGGGACCGGCTCATTCGATCTCCCCAAGGACATAGCCCTGGCCGCGCCGCGTGTGGATCAGACGGGGCAGGTCGTCGTGCTCGAGCTTGCGACGCAGGTGGCCGACAAACACGTCCACGACGTTGCTCTCCGCGGTGGAATTGAATTCGTAAACGTGTTCCCAGATATCGCTGCGGGACACGACCTGCCCGGCGCGCACGGCGAGGAACTCCAGCAGCATGTACTCGCGCGCCGAAAGGTCGATCGCCTGGCCACCGCGGCGCACGACATGGGCCGTGGTGTCGATCTCCAGGTCGGCGATGCGCATGACCGGGTTCTTCGCGTCGTACTTCCGGCGGACCAGCGCCCGCACCCGGGCGAGCAACTCGGCGAAGACAAACGGTTTGACCAGATAGTCGTCGGCGCCAAGATCCAGACCTTTCACACGGTCCTCCGGCCGATCCCGGGCGGTAAGGATCAACACATGCGTGCGCGAGCCCTCATCCCGCAGTGTCTTCAGAAGCGACAGCCCATCCAATCGCGGCAACATGAGATCGAGAATGATCACGTCGTACCCGGCCGATCGCGCAAGCCACAAGCCCTGCTCGCCATCCGGCGCGGTATCGACGGCGAATCCCGCCTCACGCAGACCCTGCGCGACGGAGTCGCGAAGCAGTTCGAAATCCTCAACCAACAGGACTTTCATGGGATCCAGCGCGGCGTTGCCGCCACCAAACAAGATTAAAGACGAAATCACGAAGACGCGAAGCGGTGCATGATATACGCGACCGATATTGCGATGAAGATGTTGCCTGAGCTTATTATGAGCCGACTGGTGACGCCCAGGACAATGGCTGTCCCAATACCAGATTCCACTTCGTGTCTTCGTGACTTCGTGTTCGAGGCGGCGCCATTCCGGACGGAAGACCGGTCGCGGGCGAGTTGAGCGTGTCAGCGATCCACGACGATCTGCTTGGCAACCTCCGGCGTGGTCTGGAGATCGGGCACGTCAATGTCAACCTCGGTGCTGCCGGCGATCGTGAGATGATGCCTGCCTGTGCTCAGGCCCTCGATTTGGACAACACCGGCCGCATCGGCCTGCAATTGCTCAGGCCAGAGCAGGTCGGCAAGCGGTCCGGCAGGATGGTCCAGCTTGACCGTGTCGCCACGGCGGGGCGTGGCCCGGCGATCAACGATGGTCAGGACCACGGCGGCGCCGGGAGACGCGATGTCGAGGTTCAGCGGAACGGGCGACTGAGCGTCAATGACAACCTGCTTTATCTGTGAGAGCCAGATGCATCCATCGCAGCCTGAATGCGGTAGGTGCCCGGTGTGATGCCTCGGATTTCGAAGCTGCCATCGGCCGCGGGCGAAACGTCGATGCTGAGCAGTTCGTTGAGGCATCCTTTGCCCTCATAGGCCGCGTAGACGCGCAAGTCGGCTTTAAGGCCGGAAGCGGGTCGGCCACCCACGGTGATTCGGCCAGTCAGCGAGACGGGCGCTGGCAGCACAATTGGTTGTTCGGGCAGCTTTCCATCGGTGATGGCGACAATAGTCGCGCCGCAGGAGCCCGGAAGCCACGCGACAAGCACCGGCCCGGCGGGGCTTCCGGGTGGCGGAGGTTGCGATTGATCCTGTGAGCCATAGCTCCAGACTCCGCGAGCATGGAGGCGGCCGGCGCCGTCGGCCAGGGCGATCCAATCTGCGGATCGCCGGCCTGGAGAACAGAACGCGGCCAATGCGCCGAACGCCGGCGTCTTTCCGTCAGCCAGAAGGACGCGTTGAGCGACTGGTTTGGCTGCGCTAATTGTCGAAATGCCGCCCATCCCCAGGAGTTGGGCGGCCGGCTGCTCGCGTTTGGGCGGCGGCTCCTGCGCGATCAGATTGCCGTGTGTCACCTGCCCCGCAACGACTTGGACCTTCGGCCTACCGGCATCCTCCGTCTCCTCTTGACCGTGGCGGCCGGCAACGCCGGTGCGACGACGCAATTCGAACGTAGCTTCTCCAGGAAGCAAGGGACCCATCAGAAACTCACCTGTGTCGGGATTGTATCGCTGCTGCATCGGGACTTCGGTGTAGAAGCTCCAGAGGTAGTATTGCTGTGGCTTGTGGTCACGGGGGACCTTGACGAATCCGCGGAGGTATCCGACTTGCTTTTCTCGCAGCACAACGCGCCGGTGCTCGCCCTGTTTCAGCTCGAATTGCTCGCGTGCCATCATGCTGATGCCGGTGAGCGTGGAATCGTCGGGAAATGGGTCCGAGTCCTTGCCAAGATCAGGAACGGGCCGGTCGCGGTCCAGGTAGCCCAGCAACCTGTAGGTTCCTGCTAACAGGCCTTCGAATCGCACAAGGCCGGCGGCGTCGGTGGTGGCGGCCAGATCCGGGGGATCGTCAGGCATGAAACCGGGCTGCACGACCGTGCCAATAGCGGGCTTGCCTTCGGCATCCTGCAATTGCACTTCGAGTACGCCCGTTGTGTGCAACTCGCCGACGATACGCACGGGTTGGCGGCGGGGGAACGATGTTGAGACGGCGACGGTTCTGGTTGCCTGGTAGAAGGGACCACCGCTTGTTTGCCGCTGCTCGGCCGAATCAGTGAAACGGGTCGTCAGGCGCCAGAGACCAGCTTGTTCGAAGAGGTACGGCCCCTGTCCCGTCGCTTTGACTTCGATGGCGGTTGAATAGGCATAAGATCCGTTCAGCAGGCACTCCAGACCGAGATGCTGATCTCGTGGGGGCGTGCCGTCGGGCTTGACTGCTTGGACTGGAATGCTCAGGTCGTGAACGTAGACCGGGATGGTGTACGTTGGCGTTTCGCCGGCGGCGGCCGCGACGCCGTGGATCTGGCCGTACGCAAGCGGCTTCTCTTTTGGAAAATGCGCGGGAACCTGACTCAGGTCATCTGACTTGGAACTGCCGACCGCTTTGATTTGGTACAGACCGGGGATGAGGTTGGTGAAGTGGGCGATGCCGTTGGCGTCGGTCTGCGCGACGGGATGCAGCAGGCCATAGATCGTCTGGAGGTGTTCGCGACCCTCTTCGGACCTGGCCCAAGCGCGGGAGTCGGGCGAATGCTGCATGTCAGCCGACACGCTGGCCGCTGGCAAGGGTTTGCCGTCCTGAAGGACGGTGACATCGAGACTGGCCGCGCGGCTGGAGAGGATCAATTGAGCGCCGGTCCGGCCATAGGGAACGTGGGCGAACGCAAGGACGCGGCCAGGCTTGTACGCCAGGAGAATGACGCCGCCAATGGTGTCGCGGACGGGGCCTTTGATCACAAACTGCCCTTTTGCATCAGTTTTGGCAGTCGCGGCATCTTCACCCATGCGTATCGCGCCCGACCATTGCACAATGCCCCAGACGTCGACGCCTTCCTGCGGCGAGCCGGATTCATCCGTCACCGTGCCGGTCGCCCGGGTCGGCGAGGGCTTTTCCGCCGGGCGCAGGGGCGCTTGCGGCTCGCCGCTGGACGAGTTGCCCATCGGAACCCAGTCCCGGGATTCCTTGGCGCTTGGCTGCCGCCGTTCGAGCACCACGCCGCTGAGCGTCTGGCCGGGACGGACCACGACGCACTTGACGGCCACCCATTTAGCCCATTCAGTGCCAGGTTGCAGGTGAATGTAATGCTCCTCTGGAATGACATCCTCGAGGATGAAGCGTCCCTGATCATCGCATTGGGTGCGGACCTCGTACCACTCGGCGCTCGTGTAGGTGACATCCCGGCAAGTGGCGAGCATGGACTTGTCGACCGACCCCTCGACGCGACCGAAGCGGGCCAGCCGGGGCGTGGTCGCCTCGACGGTTCGGTTCTCCTTCAACTCGAGCGGGCCAAGCGTGCAGAATCCGACGCCTTTGGCGAAGATGCGCAGGCGCGGTGCGCCGGAGGATTGGAATTGGAAGCGTCCCTGGGCGTCGGTCGTTCCGGAAAAAGCCCGGCGCACTTCCTCGGAGCGAAAATCGCTGGCAAAGATCGCATTGACAGGGGCGTCTGCGAGGGGCTTGCCATCCGGGCCGACAACCGTGACTTGGATGGTGTGGGAGCCCGAGCGTTCCTGCGCGGGAGCATTCAGCGAAAATACCAGAACCGTCAGCAGCAACGCCCTGAGGGAAATCCCATTCATAGCCGCCTTTCACTGTAGCGGAGAGTGTACCGACTGGTTTGCATGGCGCAAAGTCCAAGGCACCACGACTGGCTTTCCGGTGCCAACTGCGCGGAGATCCCCTACACCTTCATCGCATTGAACAGATCCGCGTTGGTCTTGTGCTGGCCCAGGGCATCCAGCAGCGTCTTCATCGCCTGGACCGGCTGCATGGAAACGAGGTGCTTGCGGATGCGGTGGGCGGCCGCCAGGGCCTCGGGCGACATCAGCAACTCCTCCTTGCGCGTGCCGGACTGGAGGATGTTCATGGCCGGGAAGATGCGGAGATTCGACAGCCCGCGATCGAGCGTCAGTTCCATGTTGCCGGTGCCCTTGAACTCCTCGAAGATCACCTGGTCCATGCGCGATCCGGTGTCGATGAGGCAGGTGGCGATGATGGTCAGCGAGCCGCCGTGTTCGATCTTGCGGGCGGCGCCGAAGAGCTTCTTGGGGATCTCCAGGGCGCGGTTGTCCAGCCCGCCGGACATGGTGCGGCCACCCTGCGGGCCGCCGGAATTGAACGCCCGCCCAAGGCGCGTGAGCGAGTCGAGCAGGACAATGATGTCCTCGCCCTGTTCCACCTGGCGCTTGCAGCGCTCGATGATCAGTTGGGCCAGGTCGAGATGCGTGGCGATGTCGTTGTCGTTGGACGAGGCGTAGACCGTGCCCGGGACATTGCGGCGCATGTCCGTCACTTCCTCGGGCCGCTCGTCGACCAGCAGCAGAATCAGCTTGGCCTTGGGATAGTTGGCGTGAATCCCCTTGGCGATGTTCTGCAGCAGGATTGTCTTGCCCGTGCGCGGCTGGGCAACGATCAGTCCGCGCTGCCCGAAACCGATGGGGCAGAGGATGTCGATGGCCCGCGTAGTCAACTCGTCGGGCCGATGTTCGAGCTTGAGCATCGGTTGCGGGTCGATGGCCGTGGAGTCATACATCGACTTCTCGGAGAAGTCGGCCGCGGGGCAGCCTTCGATCTGGGTGAGGCGGTTGAGGTGTCTCCCTTTGACCTGTCCTGAGATCAGGAGCCCAGGCTTGAGCCGGAACTCGCGGATGAGTTGCCTGGCCACAAACACGCCGCCGTTGACGGGGCGCAGAGGGTTGATGGCGTCGCGCAGTTGCCCGTCGCTACGTTCATCAGGTAGGTGCAGAATACCGCTGGCTTCTTCTCTATCAGACATAATTGATTATGATGTTCGCCCTCGGACAGGGTCGGCGTATACTGGTCCGGCGTGTCGCCGTGCGACCGCGCCAGGCTCTGTCACACCATCGCTATCGCGTGGGAACAGGATGATTGTATCCCAAACTTGACCGGAGAGCAAAGTATGAGCCAGCTAATTAAACTTCAGGATGAAATGAAGGCCTGCATGAAGGCCGGAAACAAGGACCGCCTGGGCGTGATCCGCATGTTGATCAACGAGGTCAAGACCATTGACCTTCAGCCCAACAAGCCCACAGAGGAGCAGGCCATCGCCGCCTACGCCAAGAAACTTCGCAAGTCGGCCGAGGAGATGGAGAAATACGCCAAGCCTGATGACGCGGCCAAGATCAAGGCCGAACTGGCGATCGTCGAGGAGTTCATGCCGAAAAAGTTGGGCGAAGCCGAAACCGAGAAGCTCGTAACCGACTTTATTGTATCTAACTCGTTTACTGAAAAGCATTTGGGACAGGCGATGGGCATGTTTATGAAGCAATACGGCCAGGTTGTCGACGCGGGGGCGGTCAATGCTCTGCTCAAGCAGAAGTTGGCCGGGAAGTAAGTTGCCCGCTTCCGCCATCAGTCCGGAACTCCAAGTTGAACATGGATCGCCGCGGCTTCAGTGGGCAGACAGGGCAAGGCTTGGGTTCCGAACGCGATGAGAGGCTCTCCGCCCGCGAAATAATGGCTGGATCCTCCGCGCCGAGAAATATGTCGAAACTAATGGAAGCGAGCTCCGGGCGTGTTCTAAGCCTATAATAACTGTCAAAACTATCCAATTCATACATGTAGTTTTGTCGGCCGCGGCCTTAACCGGGATTTTTTCTGGTGTTTCTGATAGAGTACCGGCCGATAATGATTTCGGGTCGGGCGTCCAATAAGCCCAGGAACGCCCAACAGGGGACCCGACCCAGGGAAGCCGACCAGTTCGGTTTTTATTTTTTAGAAAGAAAGGTCCATCATGGCACGCAAGCAGACATCGAACAAGATTGGTAACGAAGTGAAGAGCACGACCCCAGCGCCAGTGGCGAAGGTTGTCACCCCGGTTCGCAACACAGCGATTCCGAAGGTACCCTCGGTCCAGTCCAAGCGGGAAGTCACCAACGAGATGATCGCCACGCGGGCGTACTACATCTCGATTTCCGGCCAGGGCGGCTCCGAATACGACAACTGGAGCCGGGCCGAGTACGAGCTGCGCAACGGCATTGTTGCCTGAGCCGCGAAGCCGCTGGTTGCCACCGAGTTTTTTTGACGGACTGTTGACCGCACAGTTTCACGATCGAAACCGCGCTTCAGGTATCTGGGTCTGCGCACGCAGGCCGTGGCGCCTGAAGCGCGGTTGTATTTTTCGCCTCTCGACAGCGTGGAGCGGATCGGTATAATTTTCAACCTGATTCGACTACCTTGCCCAGGTGGCGGAATTGGCAGACGCACTACTTTGAGGTGGTAGCGCCCACAAGGCGTGCAGGTTCAAGTCCTGTCCTGGGCATCACGAAGGCGATCCGATAAGGATCGCCTTTTCCTTTTTACGGCATTCCTAAGCCTCTGCAATACCAAGGATTTACTGATCATTCCTGACGCTCCCTGAGAATAAAGCTTCTCGTTAAGCGTTGGTTTTCTTGCCCGGCGGCTGAAAGCTTTGCCCACGCGTGGTGCTTGCAGCGGCCATTTTTGTTCAGGCGAAACGTTATGCGCCGCACAGGTCCCGTCGTTGCATTGCTTTTGTCACTTGCCGCCGGTGCACGCGCGGCAGAACCTGTCAGCGTGACCGACGATGGCCTTTTCTTCACCCTGAAAAATGGCATCGTCACCGCAAAGGTGGTCAAAGACACGGGCAATCTCGGCTCACTGGAGTACAACGGCATTGAAATTCTGGCCGGCAATGTACAGCGGCCGGCCGGGTACTGGTCGCACAATGCCCGCACGCGCGACCCTGCCGACCGCATGGCAAAGGTGACCATCGATCCCAAGAACAATGACGGGGAACGGGCGGAAGTGTCTGTGAAGGGGTTGTGCAAGGGAGGGCAGATGGGAGCGGGCTCTCCCGGTGGCGGGGCGATCGCGGACATCGAGATTCGTTACACACTGGAGCGCGGACTTTCGGGGTTGTACACATGGTCCATCTGGGAGCACACGCAGGAGCACCCTTATACGAATGTGGGGGAGGCGCGGTTCCTGCTGAAGCTCAATGACCGTGTGTTTGACTGGATGACCGTGGATGCGCAGCGCAACTTCAAGTCGATCACCGCGAAGGATTGGAACTACGGCACGCCGCTCAATATGAAGGAAGTCCGCCGCATCAACACCGGCGACATGAAAGGCCGCATCGAACACAAATACGACTACTCCGCCAACCAGTTTGATGTCCTCGCCTGGGGCTGGTCCAGCACATCCAAGAACATCGGATGCTGGTTCATCAACCCCACCATTGAATACCTTTCCGGCGGCCCCACCAAGATCGAACTCTCCGCCCACCGCGATGCTACCTTTACGCCACAAGACAAAGAGGCCCCCGCGCCGCCCTGCCTGCTTAACTATTGGCGCGGCTCCCACTACGGCTCCACCAACCTCGCCGTCGGTCAGGGTGAACAATGGACAAAGGTCATCGGCCCTTTCCTCATCTATTGCAATGCCGGCAATTCACCCGACGCGCTGCGGAAAGATGCCCTCGCCCGCGTTCCCGTCGAACAAAAAGCCTGGCCTTACGATTGGGCAAAGCACGCCGCATACGCGACCAGCGACCAGCGAGCCACCGTCCAAGGCAAGCTTACCCTCCAAAACGACCCCGATGTTGGGACGCCCCTGGCGAATCTCCTCGTGGGCCTTACTGTCCCCGAATACCTTCCACCCGCAGTTGGCGGGAGGGCAGGCCGTGGCTTCGGCGGTCCGCCGCGTCCCGTCAACTGGCAGAATGACGCCAAGAACTATCAGTTCTGGACCCGCGCAAACCCGGACGGCACCTTCACCATCCCCGCCGTTCGCCCAGGCAAATATGTCCTTCACGCCTTTGCCAGCGGTTTCCTCGGCGAGTTCGTGAAGGCCGACATCACCGTCGAACCCGGCAAGCCCCTCGACCTGGGCACCCTCGCCTGGACTCCCAAACGCTTTGGCAGAACCCTTTGGGAGATCGGCATCCCCGATCGCTCCGCCGCCGAATTCTTCAAAGGTGACAAGGCTTCCTCCTGGGGCCTCTATCTCCAATATGCCAGGGACTTTCCCAACGACGTCACATTCACCGTCGGCAAAAGCGACTTCCGCAAGGACTGGTTCCTCATGCAGGTACCCCATAACGAAGATCCCGCCAACGTGGACGGCAAAGGGAATGGCCGTGCCACGCCCTGGCATGTGAAGTTCTCCCTCGACCACGCCCCCAAAGGCAAAGCCACCCTCCGCCTCGCGTTCGCGGGAACTGAAACCCGCAGCCTCGCACTTTCCATCAACGGCAAGGAACTCCCACCCCTCACAGGCTTTCTCAACACCAGTTCAATCCACCGCGATTCCGCGACCTCCTACTTCCAGACGCGGGACGTCTCCTTCGATGCCACCGCCCTCAAGGAAGGTGACAACGACCTCACCCTGACGGTGCCCACCGGCTCCCTCGCCTCGGGGGTCATGTACGACTACCTTCGCCTCGAACTCGATGAAGCGGCTTCGAACTGACAGCCGGCTTTCCCAAGGCACGCTCGCCGTACACTGCCGCCAACCAACGCCCCCGAGGCGTCCGTTACCGGATAGCTCCCGGTGGCAATGTGATTGATTCTGGGCTTGGTGGAGGCCTGCGGCCTGTCAGAGCCCCTACGGACGGTTGTGACGCTGGTTTGCCTTCGGGTGGCAATACGGGGCTGCTCTCAGTCGCGTTTGCCGCGTACAGGCGGCTCACAACTCCGTCTTGGTGAAGTGGAATTTGACGAGTTCCGACTCGGCAGCGGTGAGCAGTGCTTCGGCGGCTTTGAGATCGCGGAGGATCGGATTGGGCTGCTTGAAGTCGTTCAGTTTCGCATTGACGTATCCAGACAGGGCGCGAACCGTTTTGAGTCCCTCCGCCGCGTCGAACCACAACTCCGGCGGCAATCGCATCTTCGAGGTGTCAAAGCCATCGGCTTCCATCTGTGCGCGAAGCACGGCTTGGCTTACCGATAGGAGCGAAGTCAGGGGCGAAACGCCCCGAGTACGGGCGGCGTTGTCCAGCCGATCCGATTCACGAGCCAGTGCCTTTCCGGTTTTCGCCTTCGCGTAAGCGGCGGCGGCAGCCGGGGTCGTCAGTTCCTTTTCGAGTGTCACGATAATTGCCAGCGCCATGGTTCTCACCTTTCCACGCAGCACGCTTGGACGGTCACTATAGCTTTATATATACGCCATGAACGCTTGATGGAAGCAGGTGCCGTTGCCGTTGATACGGCGGATGCTCGACGACGTAGCTCGATTTAGAGAGGCGGTCGGAAGCGTCGCCATGGTGAAGCTGAGCTTCCAAGTCTCCGCGGTTGAGGCGGCTACAACACCACAAGCCTCTGCATCATTTGTCAAGTATTTGCCCTTGCTCTCAAAAGGACCAGGTGAAGGGTGGGAAAGGCAGCGATACGTTCGATCCGAAAGATGAAAAGAGTGAGATGCTGGATCGCGGGTCGAAAGACAAGATAGCGCACGGGCACAAGTAAGAATGCTGGTTGTCGCGTATCTGTGAAAGCACGGTCTGGAGGGCCGTTCGCTGTTGTGGGTGGAGGGGGGCTCCGTTACCGCACTTTCACCCGATACCCCTCGCCACGGAGTACCTCACCAACGACTTGCCGATGGTCCCCTTGGACTTCCATCCTGCCCTTCTCAACCGTTCCGCCTGCCGCACAGCGGACCTTCAGTTTCTTGAGCAGCCCCTCCATGTCGGATGCCTTTGGGTCGAGTCCCTCGGCGACTGTGACCACCTTCCCGCCGGGTCGTTTCTCCATGCGGATCACGGCAGTCTGTTGATTCGGCAGTAGGACCGTCCCGGACGCATCGCGAGGGCACTGGCATTCTGCCATGGGCTTCTCGCAGACCTCGCAGGTCACGGGGCGCTGAAAACGGGTTCCATCGAACAAACCGGGCATCGGCTGATTTTAACGAAGGTGTGGCCCACAACGCCAGAGAAGGATGGGCGGCTCGCCCAGTTTGTCCGACGTAGCCCAACGATCAACTCATCTTGGTCGCTCCTCGAACGACTTTATGCTTGGGCGTGGCCTTGGGTAGGGATTTCGGGGCCGGCTTCTTGGCGACAGGTTCCTTCACCACGTGCTTCGCCACGGACTTGGCGATGACCCTTGAGCGGAACAAGAACAGTCGGTACTGCTCGACCGACAATACCGATCCAAAGTCGCAATAATCTTCGCTTCGCGACCGGCGTGCTGTCTGGCGGGGTGAAGTTGGTCGTCCTCTGTTTACTTACCCGACGAGAGTTCGAAATGGCGGGAGGGTGCGAGAGGGATGTTGGCACGACGCCAGTCTCCACGCTTCCTGATCTATGCATGGGGATTCCGAACTGGTTGCGTTCGGGGTGCAAAAGGAACCGGTTGTGGCGACAGGTAACGTTTTCGGCGATAATCGCGTCGCCCGTACGAGATATGCGCTGACTTCGGATTCTCATCTGAGACAGGCGGAGGAGCGATTTAGGGTACAGTCAACCGTGTTGTGTACTCTCAAGAACTTGTCCTTTAATTGAGGTCGATCATGGCGATTCCAGAGAAACTACTGGAGGTGCTGAAGAAGGATGGCGTCGTCGCGATTGCCACCCTCGGACCTGAGGGTCCGCACATGGTAAATACTTGGAATACGTACATCCGAGTGTCGGAAGACGGTCGCCTGCTTATTCCCGCCGGCTATTACCATAAAACACAAGCCAATATCACCGTTAACAACAAGGTTCTGGTGACCTTGGGCAGCAATCAAGTGCAGGGCCTGAATGGTCCGGGCACGGGCTTTCTGATCAAAGGAACCGCTGCGTTTCTGACGACGGGGCAAGAATTTGACGCCATGAAATCTCGGTTCGGATGGGCGCGCCGTCCTGGCCATCACGATCGACTCTGCGACGCAGACACTGTAGCTCGTATGTCGCGGCCATCACGACGGTCTTGGCTCGAAGGTGCATCCTCCTACCTGTCAGCCTTCCCATTTCGGCAATAGGATCGCTATCGTGAAGTGAGCGACCCAGTGCCGGCGAGGCAATTCGATAAGCAAACGACCTCCCTCGCGAAGTTGCTGGTATTTCGCATAAATGAGGTGTGGAAGTGCATTTGTGCGCAACGTGAAGGGGTGGAGACCCCGCTTCAAGTCCTGTCCTGGGCATGAATGGCCCTCCGGCTCATCGGCCGGAGGGTTACTTTTTTTCTATCAACAACTCGCTGTCGGTATTTGGCGCAAATCCGCAACGTTCCACGTGATGCTCGATCCGTTGTGAAAGGTAGGACCGTCAGTGACCGGGCGATGGCGAGGCGTGCATCCAGTCTGCACGACGGGCGAAATCCTGTTGGACTTCGGCTCGCCAGCGCCAGATGGTCTGGGCGCCGGCCGGATCATCGAACCAGTGATTCCGGGAAGGGTCTTTGCGGATGAACTTCCCGCCCCAGCCTCCCTGGTCGGGCTTTTCGGGGTCGTTCAGCCCGCGCACCGCGCTGACCAGGTGCAGGAACGAAGGCGAGTCCCCCTCGATGACACCTGGGATTCGCGGGTCCGCTCCACTTTCCGGATACCCGGCGCCCAGCGGCCCATGTCCCTGGCGAATGTTCGTATTGATCCAAGCCAGGTCGGCAAGGTCCGCATCCGACCCTCGCATGTTCCAGAACATGCCCATGTAGTTCTTCTCCGAGAGGATCACGAACAGGCTCGGAAACGAATCGAGCAGCCACTGCGCGGAGCCATCCTGCTTCCCGATCAAGTAAACGCGCAACTTGCCAAGGAACCGTTCCAGATCGGCAGGTGTCCGCGTTGTCTGCACTCTCCAGATCGCTTGCGCCACCTCGCGCGAACCGCCCCAGACACAAACCCATACCGGCCGGGGGTCGGGCCGGTCCACGAGCTTCACTATGGCGTCCGAAGCTTCGCTATCTCTTCCATCACCGAGAATGTCCTGGGCCGGCTTGCCGTAGGAGCCGGAGCGGCCCTCCCAGGTGACCGCACGCAGTGTCTCGGCGGTGGGATACCGAGGATCGTGCCGCCTCAGATTCTCATCCACCTGGCCGTAGAGGTTCAGCACGTCCAGGATGTTCTGTTTCTTGGCGATGTTGGCCAAGGTGCCGGCCGAAGCCACCAGTCCCTCGACGTCGAGTTCGTTGGTGTAGAGCAGGAAACGCACCATCGACTGCACATCATCCGGGTCGCTGCGTTTCTCGGCCGGGCCGGAGCCCGCTCCTACTGCGATGACATCCACCGGTGGGAAGTCGGAGGTGATGACCACGCGCGGTCGCGAGACACTTGCGGCCGGTTTCGTGGTGCTGGCACCCGGTGCTTCGGTGGGCTGAAGGGGCGTGAACCGATAGACCTGGTCCGGCTTCGGCGCGGAAAAAGTATATTGACCAGGGGCAGCCGTGCCAGCGGCGGCCACTTTCATTGTTCCATCTTAACGGTTAGAAACCTTCGCCTTCAGGCGGAACCGCTTCAGCGGGTATTCTGCATTGTCGAGGACTGGACGGTCGCTGTGGGCGCTGGTAGGAAACGAGTTTCCTACGCAGCCGCCCGACGCGACC
>JANYKD010000296.1 GCA_025361735.1 Phycisphaerales bacterium | reverse complement strand
CAGCACGACGCTGCTGATCAGCAGCCAGACCACCACGCCGATGAGGATCCACGCACCCGAGCGTGCCCACCACTCGCGATCCTCATCACGGGTCGAGCGGAGTCGGCTGACCAGCCCGATGTACAGCGTTCCGCCGAAGCTGAGAGACAGCAGGATCACCGGCAGCCCGAGACACACATGCAGCGCATAGTAGACGCCGACATCCGGTTCCAGGGCCTCGGGCTCGGGTTTGGGAGCGATCAGGTTCATCAGCGCGGCCGATCCCCACAAGCACAGCCCCGCGCCCACACCGGCGATAATCACGCACGGCAGTTCCTTGAGCTTGGACCACTCATGCTCGGCCACGGCGAACGCGGCCCAGCCGAGCACCGACAGGGACGCACCGAAAGCCAGCAGGTAGAGCCAACTGTACTTCTCGACATCGCCGGCCCAGACCCAGAAGGTCGACAGGCAGATCGCGGCCAGCATCAGAGGAGTCCAGCACCAGAGAAGGAACGGAATCTGTCCTCGTGAAGCGGCAGCCAACGGCACGCAGGCCGGATCCAGTCCCCTTCGCCGCAGACGTTCCTTGCGCGCGCTGGGCTGATGCAGCCCGGCGTAGGCAAACGTCCAGGCTGCCATCAGCCATCCCGCCACCAGCAGGACGGTCGTCAGGACGTGGGGCGGGATGCCGAGAAATGGCGAATCCAGCCAGACCGGATCGATCGCGACGATGGCCACGCTCAGCCTTGGAATCATCAGCGACGCCACCAGGAGTGGTACGAGCACAAGCCAGTTGAGGACGAGATTGCGCAAGTAGATGGCCGCCAGCGTCCAGGCGTCGGCTGAGAAGAACCCGGCCATGGGGCTGAGGTAACGGCTGTAGGTCCGCAGGTGGCGGAGCGTCGCGGGCTCCGGCAAGGTCGGCGATATCGGCAATCGCTCGCTCTGCCCGCCGGTGGCCTTGGGCATTCCGGCGGCCCCTTTCAACGCGGCGATCACGCCGTCAATGCCCTGCGGATCACGGTGAATCCACCCGGTCAGCCAGCTTCCGACGTATCCACCACCCGACACTGTCGAGAGGTAGTCGAACCGGTCCAGCACATTCAGTTCGGCCAGCCCCTGCACCAGGCCGAGGCTGAACGTGGCGCTGCGGATGCCTCCGCCGGAGAAACAGAGCGCCGTGCGCTTGTTGCCTTTCCGGGCCCGTTCGTGAATGCAGCGATAGAGCGCCGGCAGAATCGCTTCGTTCTGGGCATCATGACATTCGGGGGCGTCGCCGAGTCTCTCGAGAACCGCCTCGCGCTCGGCCTCGTAACTGGCCGGCAAGGTCGCACCCAACGCGACAAACTCGTCCTCCAGCACCAGCCAGAGCGGCTTGGGCGACTCGTTGTTGGTAGCCATTCACTCCTCCCGACGCACGGTCACAGGGTCTTTAGGTATTCGATCAGCGCTTTGCGCTCTTCCGGCGAGAGGCCTGTGCCATATTCGTGGCCGCCGTTGCCGTTACCACGTTCGCCAGTATCCAGCCGGAAGCCAACGCGTTTGGCCTCAGCGCCGTCGGTGATGAACCCCAACTTCACCGGATCATACACGTCGTAGCCACGATAGAAGACTTTCGTTCTCTGCGGCGCGGGCTTCAGCAGGTCATCCATGTTCGGCACCGACCCATTGTGCAGGTACGGCGCCCGCAGCCACACACCATCGAGCGGTTCGGCCGCGTAGCCGTTGGTCTTGACCATGTTCTTCCGCTCGATCCCCAGCTTCTTGACCGCCGCGTTGGCCATGTCGGCAGCTTCCTGCGTCCAGGTGATCAGCCGGTTGTCATCCGTCTTGATTTCCGAAATGTCGATCACCGTGCCGATCCGCTTGCTGCCCGACTCGTGGCACGACGCGCAGTGCTGTGTCCAGAGCGGCTTTCCCGTGGCCGCCAGGGCAGGGTCGATTGCATAGGGAAATTTCGGCGGCGGCAATTTCCGCAGGAAGGTTTCGATCCACGCGAAGCGATCCTGCGACGCCTGATCCGCGGGCGCGCCCAGCCCCAGCGCCGAGTCGATGATCACCGACCGCTGGGCCGGTGTCTCTCCGCCAAAATTCATCGACTGTCCGTCGCGGATACCCAGGTTCCAGACCGACGGAAAATCCGCCTGGCCCGTGGAATTGTCCAGCTTCACCGTGGTCATGAAATACTTGGTGAGGTTCATCGGATCGTCGCGGCCCACTCCCCAGTCCGGGGTGATATCGTGTGCCCGGTTCATCCACTTGAACTGGTCCTCCTGTTGCGCCAACCGCTGCTTGACCAATGGGATAATCAAGTAGCGGTAGATCTTTCGGTCCAGCCACGACAGCCCGCCGTGGCCGTACTTATCGCTGGACACCAGTTCGATCTCCGGCATGAGGCTGTCGGCGTTAAAGCGCGGGTCCTTCGCCGCGGCCGACAGGAAGCGGATGTACGCCTGCACGTTGGCCGTGTGCGACGGCCCTGCCGTCACGAAATGCGTCTCGCCGTCTTCTTCCGTGCGATACCTCGAAGTATGACACAGGGCACAATTGTTGGTAACGCGTGGGAACCCCACCGTCTTCAGGGCAAACCCGGAGGGCATCTCCTGTCCCGGCTCCCAGGCAAATCCAAACGATGCGTAACCACCCGGGCCGGGCAGCAGGTCCGGGAAGACCCGCGGCAGCACCAGCCAGACATAGTAGGGAAGGCCGCGGTCGTTCTCGGCGCCGAGCGACATGTACTTGAAACGCATCTCGTCGCTGGCGAAAGGCGGCTGCTCGACCACCCGGAAGAACTTGTACCAGGCAGTGAAACCCACGATCGCCCCGACGACGATCAGAACCACGATGCAGATTTTGATTCGCCGCCAGCATTTTGCGCTGATACACATGGCCGCTCCCCGGGCTCCTAAAAGCCCTTCAGGTACTCGACGATCGCATCCTTGTCCTCTGGGCTCAGTTCGGTGCCATAGCTGAGTTGAGTCCCCGGCACCGGGCCTTCGTGTCCACCGTTGCCATTTCCGGGCACACTGGTGTCGTATCGGAAGAACGCCCGCTGGCCCTCTTCGGGCACATCCCATACGAATCCCACGCGTTTGGGCTCGTAGACGTCATAGCCGCGATAGAAGACCTTGGGCCGCTTGTCCGCGGGTTCCAGCAAATTCCGCAGCGTGGGCACCGATCCGTTGTGCAGATACGGCGCCCGCAGCCACGCACCATCCAGGGGCGAATTGGCGTAGCCGTGCGTTTTTCGGAAGTGAGAAAACCGTTCGTCGCCATATCCGGCATAGAGGCTGTTCTGCGCCGCGCACAGTTCCTCGCTATAGGAATCAAGACGATGGCGATCCGTCCTGACCACCTCGATCGGAGTCACTTTCCCGACATATTCGCCCGTGAAATCCTTGCCATCCTTTCCGTGGCAGGCGGCGCAATAGCGGGCATACAGCGGCTGTCCCCGGGCGGCCAGAGCCGCATCAATCGGGTAAGGGAACGGATCCGGCTTGCGGGTCATCAGCCACTTCTCCGTCCGCCGGATCAACTTGCGGTCAAGCGTCGGCGGAAACGCGCCGGTGCCGAAGGACGCGCTGCGGTTTCGCTCCTCGACCCGCGTGTTGTTCCCATCCCAGTGCAGTTGCATTCCCTGGCGTTTGTCCTGGTTCCAGACGGAGGGAAAATCGCAGGTGCCAATCCACTCGCGCTCCGGCACGGTGATTTGCCCGGCCACCTGCGGCGCGAGCAACTGCAGTTCGGACTGGGGAATCCCCGCGGTGCCCATGGGAAACCGCAGCAGCGCCTTGGGCGGATTGAAGGTGTCGAAACGTCCCGGCCCGAATGGTGGCTCCCGCGTGGTAAAGGCGAACAGATCTCCCAGGTTCAGCAGCCGGTCGCGCAGCACGTAGATCCCGTAGAACTTCAGTGCCTGCCGGTTGAGCAGATCCAGTCCGCCGCCGCCTTCGGCCTTGATCTGTGCCATGATCCGGTCGGGCGTGAAACGCGGATCCCGGGCGCACTCGATGAGAAAACGCTGCAAGGCGCCGAGATCCACCGTGTTCGCTCCCATCCCCAGGTAGACCCTTGGGTTGCTCTGCGGAGAATCGCGGACGATTCCCGTGTGGCAGACGGCGCAGTTGAGGAACACGCGGTTCACACCCTGTACGTCCCGTTGCGACGAGCCGATTGGCAGGGCCTTGCCGGGTTCATAGATGAAACCGAACGACGCATACTCCGTCCCGGGGCGGTAGGTCTTGTCCGGGAGCTTGTCGCGAAACAGGTCCGGCAGCACTTTCCAAATGGCGTAAGGAATTCCCGAGACGATCTCGCCGCCGGTCGAGCCGTATTTGAAGTGGTCATCGTCGCTGGCGTATTCCACTGGCGAATCTCGTGTGAACCGGCAGTACGCGTAGACCGCCAGCACCAACAACAGCAGAATGAGCCCTTGCCTCAGGTGCAGATTGCCCGGTTCAGTAAGGCTTTTTTTTTTGAAGTCCAGCGCGAAGTCGATCAGCCGCTTGCGGCCCCAGTAAACTACGCCCAGATAGACCCCATCGCCAACCTGGCGAATCTCGTCGCGAACCTTGCGCGCAACTAACGAGGTCTTGGAGTAGTCCAGGACGATGCATTCTTTGCCGTCAAGCCAACTGTCGCCCTTATAGACGTTCGCCTTGATGGCCTTCAGATGCGCGATCGAGACGCTGTTGACGAGCTGCCCTCCACCGCGATCGAATACCTTGCCCTGCCAGAGAAACCACCGCGCGAACTTGGAGATGCATCGCTCCCAGAACGTTCCCGGCCCCACGATCGCCACGCCCGCCGCCTCGCCGTCGGGCATCTCACCCGCCGGACTTGCCTTGAACAGATCGTCAAGCTGAGTCTGCGTCATCTTCATCAACTGCTCGATGTCCACGCTCCCGGCCGCCGGTCCCGCCGGGCCGCTCGGTTGCGGGGATCCACCCGTGTCGTAGGTCGCCATGGGTCACTTCCTTTCTCTCGACGTCTGAATCATCGACACTAGAAGGTCTTGAGAAACTCGATCAGCGCTTCCTTGTCGGCATCCGGCAGTGTCGCGCCGAACGTGTGCCCCTTGTCCTCCACCAGGTCCGGGCACTTGCTCAGTTCCAGCAGATCGGGCACCAGCTTCTTCATCAGTTCGGCCGCCTGCTCATCGCTCAGGTTCTCAAGCTTGATCCGCAGCAGATCCGCCTTGATGCGCGTACACAGCGCCAGGAGTTTCGCCCCGCCCTTGATGCGATCTCCGCCCAGCGAGGTGAAATCGGGATCGATGTTCGCCAGCAGGTTCACCGGCGTTCCGGCCGGAATGGGTCCAATCTTCAGAATCGGACGCCCCAGATCGTCCATGTCCGTCGCCAGCGGCTGCAGAATGTCGGGCAACAGCGGCCGGGCAATCTGCAGGTAACTCTGCTGCCTGGTCCGCCAGATGATATTCTCCCGCTTCTCCGGCCAAAGCAGCTTCCGTACCGCATCGTCAAACGCGTCCATCCGCCCTTTCACCGAAGGATCGCTCGTGGTTTTGCCCAGCGCGTTGTTGTTGAGGAATGGCGCCGTTGCCCAGCAACTGATCAGCGACGGCGTCCGGTAGTAGCCCGCCCCGCCGGCGGGAAGCGTCCATCGGTAAGGCTTGGATGGGGCTGCGGGGTTGTAGCAATCGATCGTCCCCACCGAGGGAAGGTCCTTGTACGTCTGCGACGAGAAATTGTCCCATACATGTCCCGCCTGGGAATTGCTGCCCACGGCCCGACCCGCGTTGGTGCCGATCTCGGTCACCGGATGACGCCGCTCGTCCGACAGGAAGTTCTCATCTAGGAAATCATCCGCCAACACGGACTGCTCGAACCATTTGTGTTCCTCGGGCGTGTCTTCCTTTAGGTCCGCGGGCGGGCGCTTGCTCGAATGACATTCCGCGCATTTGTTGGCAAACACGAGCTTGCCGCGCCGAAGTTTGTCGGCGTCCTTTGTAAGGTACTCCTTGCCGCCCGGCGCGTCGGCCAGGTGCATCGGCTTGATACGCAGGAAGAACTTCTTCACGTTCTCCAGCCGATCCTCTGTGGCCCGCCAGTAGACGGAATTCTTGTGTGCCTTGGCCACGTCAAACGGCTTCTGCGTCTGGACGCCACCCACCAGGGACACGGGCCGCAGCCCGAGCAGTGGCTCGTGACACTCCAGCCACTGCTGGTGGAACAGACCGATGTTGATATAGACACGAATCGTCGCCCCCGCGACGCCCACCGAATCGGCGCCGTCCTTGAGGATATGGGGTACAACCGCCTGCACGCCTCCTGGAAGGTTGAGCGCCCCACCGGCAATCTCTTCATGTACGGCCAGCTTCACCCGCGCGCCCAGGTTGAAGATCGGGTTCATCACGTTTGGATTGTTGTTGTGATCGGTGGCGATGCGCGATGTGTCGCTGGTCCCCGGCGGTTGCGTTTGCAGCAGTTCGTAAAAGAAGCTGCTCGCCTTGCCCTCCTTGGGTGCGCGGTTCGCGTCGTATCCGAACACCGCGCCTTCCTTGAAATACTGGTTGCCGATCACCGACGCCAGGTTCTCCCACTTCGGATTCTCCGGGTCGGCCGGCGGAATCAGCGGATGCGCCGCCACATGACAGAATCCGCAGGTCATCCCCACTCGATACGGCCGCACCAGCTTGGGATCCAGGTAGTATTTCTGGTCGCTGTAGAACCTGATCGCATCCCAGCGATTCTTCGCCTCAGCATCGAATTTCGGGTTGGGATACAGCCGCAGTCCCACGATCCCCGTCGGCCGGCCGTACACCTTCGGATCGATCACCTTGGCGTCGGTCGATCTGGGGGTGCCCGCCGGAGTCACATACGATTCATCCTCTTTGTCGACCCACAGCCCGAACTCGTCCGCGGAGGCAGCCTGTTTCATGCCGGGCTCGTTGACCACACCCATGTCCCGGAAACGTGTGGCGCGGTTGCGGGAGTCGATGGTTTTCAGAAGGTCCACGATACCGTAACCCTCGGTGGCCATCCGGTCCCAGAACTGCTCATTGCCGGCCGTCCAGAGGATCCATGTATTACGCCCCTTGACCTCGTCCTCGGTCAGCGCGATCCCGCCATCCATGGGTTTGAAGACATCAGCGGCGGTCTGGGGGAAGTCTGCAGTCGACCGCCCGTCGGCAAAGTCCGTGGCTTCCGCCTGGTTGCTCAGGCTCTTCCACATCCAAATCCCGGCCACGACCAAAACCAGAATCAACACCGCGCATCCGACGATCACAGGCCGATTGCGTGCCATACAACACCCTTGCAAAGGATAACAGGGCTCTTATGTCACTATTGGTTCAGGGCAGGGCCACCGGTTCTCCTGGTGCCTTGCCCGGGCTCGCGCTCACCTGCATGCATGGCCGGCCTCTGCGCACGCCAAGACATCCGCGCCAAGAGGCACGTCCACACCGGCTGCCAACCAACTCAAAAATCCCAACCACACAACTCACCACTGACAACCACAGCGGCGATTACCTGGTATTCCCAGATTCGCCAGCTTATTAATTAGGCCTCCATCGTGGGTGAAGTCAACACAAATCGATTTGTGTTTGCTTCGGGCCTGATTACTCACATTCGATGGTTCTCCGTACGCTGGTTGGCGGTGCAGAGAAAACCTGGACCGTGTCGCTCGATAGCCGGAGTCCTGGGAAATGCACTCATGCCATGAGCCCAGAAACGTGTGCCGCCCAGACAACCTCTCTTCTGTGCGCGTTCCACACCTGCCCGCCGCAGCCCTGATGAACCAGCCGACAGAGTGAAGCAACATTGACAACCATTCACTATCAATTGCGGTATGACTGATCGAGGAGAGACGGCCATGGAAGAATCCGAAGTAACGCCGCCACAGACAAATGGACAGACAGCGCCGCCACCATTGCCGGTCGGGCATTCGCGGCGAACGGTGGTGAAGCTCGTGGTTATTGGCGCAACCGGGGCGGCGGCGGGGGCGGGCGGCGCAGCGATCATTACCCACAGGGGCCAGGCGGCGCCGGCACCCTATCGGTTCTTCTCGGAGGGCGAGGCATCGCTACTCATTGCGATCTGCGAACAGATCATTCCGCGGGACGATGCGCCGGGGGCTACGGACGCGGGAGTGATTCATTACATCGATCGGCAGCTCTCGGGGAAGCTGGCCCGACACCAGCGGGTTTATCGGCAGGGACTCGAGTCGTTCCGCAAGACGTGCCTGCAAATCCACAAGAAACCGTTCGAGGAACTTCCGTTTGCGACCCAGACCGAGACGCTGCGGCTGCTCGAATCCGGCCGGGCGCCGAAGGATCTGTGGGGATCGCCGTCGCAGCAGGAGTTCTTCAACCTCGTGATCGACCACACCATGCAGGGCTTCTACGGCAGCCCGCGCCATGGCGGCAACCGCGAATATGCCAGCTACCGCATGCTCGGGCTGGCGTATCCCAACATCATCGGCCAGAACCGCTATGCCTCCGGCAAGCAGGGGTAGCGCCGTCACTCAGGAGTTCGCCATGCCCTTTCCTCAGGTCAATGCGGTCATCGTCGGAGCCGGCGCGGGCGGCGGAGTCGTCACCAAGGAACTGGCCGAGGCCGGGCTCAGCGTCGTGCTGCTGGAGCGTGGTGACTGGCCGCGTTATGACGAGCACAACGACGATGAGCTGGTCTCGCAGCGCACACCGGCGCTGGGCAATCCGTTTGGGCCGGACGATACGCACTATCGCCGGGTGCTGGCCAACGCCGATGGCTCGACACGCACGGTGCTGCCCAGCGAAGGCAGCTACAACAACAACGCCGGCTGCGTCGGCGGCGGGACGGCCAGCTATGGGGCGATGGCGTGGCGCTTCATGCCGCAGGATTTCCGGCTCAAGTCGACGTACGGCGCGGTGAAGGATTCCACGCTTGAGGACTGGCCGATCAGTTACGACGAGCTCGAACCGTTCTATGAGAAGGCCGAGTATGAATGGGGTGTCGCGGGCGACTACAGCGAGAATCCGTTTGCCGGGCCGCGAAAGAAGCCGTTTCCGATGCCGGCGTTTCCGCACAACCGGGAAGCGAACATGCTGATCGCGGCGATGAAACGAATGGGGCTGCATCCGTTTCCGGTGCCGATGCTGCGGAACTCCGTCCCCTATAACGGCCGGCCGGCGTGCATCCACATGCGGTCGTGCGTCGGGTTCGCGTGCCCGATCAACGCCAAGGCGGGGTCGCAGAACACGGTCATTCCGGTGGCGCTGGCGACGGGAAACTGCCAGGTGCGGACGGGATGCGTGGTCGCCGAGATTATCGTCGATGAAAAGGGGCGTGCGCGCGGGGTCAACTACTTCGACGCGGCCGGCGAGCGACAGAAGCAACTCGCGGATATCGTCATCGTCTCGGCGTCGGCGACGGAGACGGCGCGGCTGCTGCTGAACAGCAAGTCCAAGCTCTTTCCCAATGGCGCGGGCAACAACAACGACTGGGTCGGCCGGAATCTGCAGGGGCACGGATATGTCGGCGCGTGGGGCCTGACCGAGGAAGAATCGTACGAGGAGGCCGGGCCAGGCGCAACCGTAGCCATCAGCGACTTCAACCACGGCAACGCCGGCCTGGTCGGCGGCGGCATGCTGGCGAACGAATTCATCCGCCTCCCCTACCTCTTCTGCAACATCCGCCCGCCCGGGGAAGCACGCTGGGGCAAGGCCCACAAGGATTACCAGCGGCGCAATTTCAAGCGCTGCGTGCGGCTGGTCGGGCCGATCCAGGAGATGCCCAACTTCACGGCGCGCGTCAGCGTCGATCCGACGGTCAAGGACGACTGGGGTATCCCCGTTTGCCGGCTCTCCGGAACGCGGCATTCGTATGACCTGCAACTCGGCGATTTCCTGTCGAAGAAGGCCGAGGCGATCGTCAAAGAGATGGGCGCTACACGAGTGTGGCGAAGCGGACTGGGCATGGGCCTCAGCGGCGGCCAGCACCAGGCCGGAACCTGCCGCATGGGCAACGATCCCAACACTTCCGTCACCAACCGTTTTGGCCAAGTCCACACAGTCGACAACCTGTTCATCGCCGACGGCAGCCTGCATGTCACCAACGGCGGGTTCAACCCCGCGCTGACGATCGTGGCCGTTGCGTACTGGGTGGCCAGTTACATCAAGACTGAATGGAAAGGCGGAAAGTTCCGATCATGAGCAAACGCCTTCTCAAATTGGCCGGGTTCCTGGTGCTGTTCGTGCTCTGCGCCGGGCTGGGGAGCATGACGTATTTTCACTACGGTAATCCGCAGAGCACCTGCGCCAGTTGTCACGAGATGACGGGCGTGCATGCGGCATGGTCGACCTCGGCGCATCGCAACTTCCACTGCCGCAACTGCCACGGCGGGTCGCTGACGCTCGATGTGCATGCCCTGCGCTCGCATCTCAATCGCGTCGTGCAGCATGTCGCCGGCAAACCGGCCGAGCAGATCCGCCTGGGCGAACACGATGTCCTGACCGTCCACGCCGCCTGCCAGAGCTGCCACGCGCAGCAGTTCGCCGAGTGGCAGGCCAGCCGCCACTCGACGACGTACGCACGCATCTTCCTCGATGCCACGCACAACAAGGCCGAGATGCTCTCGCCTGATTGCCTCCGCTGCCACGGCATGTTTTTTGACAGGCACATTGAAGATCTGGTCACCCCTGCCAGCACGACGGGACCGTGGTCGCTCAAGGATCCCGCCAAGGCGGCCCAGCCGGCGATTCCATGCCTCGCGTGTCATCAAATACACACTCCGGCCGCGGCGGCAACCACGCGTCCCGCGGCCAAGCCGGCACAACTTTATGTCCGCCGGGAACTGACGCACTTCTCCACGGAACTCCTCCCCGCGTCGCCGATCTGGCACGGCCAGCAAGCTGTAAAGGTGTCGCCCGATCCGCGGCAGCGGCTGTGCGTTCAGTGTCACTCGCCCAACGCCTTCCGGCAACTCGGCAGCAGCGATGACCGAACGCCGGCCGGGGTTCACGAAGGCCTGAGTTGCTCGGCGTGCCACAACGCACACTCCAACTCCGCCAAGGCATCCTGTGCAACGTGCCACCCGGCCATGTCGCACTGCGGGCTGGATGTGGAGAAAATGGATACGACGTTCAACTCGACTGCGAGCAGGCACAACGTCCACACGGTCTCGTGCGGCGAGTGCCACAATGGCAAACGCCCTCCGAAGTTGGGTGCGATTCATCGCACCAACAGTGGGTGGTGCGTTGAAACGCACCCGACGCGCTGAACACGATTGACATCGACCGGCGACGATCACGCCCGGCGCAAAACGCTTCCGCCGATTCGAACCCGCCCGAGCGATCCAAACTGCGATTTGCATCAGCAACGAAGGAGACTACAGCTCGTTCAAAGTGATGGCCGCCAGCTTGCCGTCGAGATAATCCTGCAAGAAGCCGGCGGCGGCGATGGCGTCAAGGCGATTCTTCTTCATCTGACGGGTGAGTTTCTCGCCGCCACGTTTGCGGTCGATGAGGCCTTGCTCAGCCTGGAAACTGCTGAGTCGCTCGTCGACCAGCACCAGGGGCACACCGGACGCGGCGGCGATGCGCTGGCCGAATTTCGCGGCGTCGCGGGCGCCCGGACCGACGGAATCGTCCATGTTCAAGGGCACGCCCACGACGAGTTTGCGGACGTCTTCGCGACGGATCAGTGCCAGAATCTCGGGGAAAGCCTCATCGGAGGAGTTGACATGCAGGACATCGAAGGGTGTGGCGAAGCGGCCGTCGGAATCGCTGAGCGCCAGTCCGACCCGCCGCGTGCCGTAGTCTATCGCCAGGGTTCGCATGGTCAGCGTCACAGCCGGAACAAGTTCCCGGATCCTTTGATTGGGTGGCATGGGCAAGTACGCTTACCCGTGCTGCACGGGCAAGCGTACTTGCCCATGCCACCCTACGCCGCAAACTGTCTTGGCCTTGAAAGCGCACAATTCCTCTGATTTCCCAGCGTTTTGCGCCACTTTTTTCGCGCTGAAACTAAAATCGCATAATGATGCGATTGTTCGGCC
>JANYKD010000284.1 GCA_025361735.1 Phycisphaerales bacterium | reverse complement strand
GCATCGGAGAAATCCCTCCCGAGTTGGAGTATCACTCGGACGTGGCGTTTCTCCATTTCCGGCTGAAGCAAAACACACCGAACAGCAATCGGTCGATGTCCGCGAGGGGCTGGCCCGTCGCGTGCAGGAAGGCTGGTTCGTTGGCCTGGCTCCCTATGGCTACCGCAACGTCCGTAAGGACGGTCGGGGTTTGGTCGAGATTGATCCGGTCCCGGCCGCCAACGTGCGCCGCATCTTCCACCTCTACGCCTATGAGAACCTGACGCTCGACGGCCTGGTCGAGCGGGTGAACGCGGAAGCCCTGGTCTTCCGTGCGTCACAGCCGAAGTTCCCTCGAAGCTCGATCCACAACATCCTGAAGGATCGGGCGTACATCGGTGAGCTTTGCCACAAGGGGGAATGGTATCCCGGCAAGCATGAACCGTTGATCGACCGGGCGACGTGGGATCGCGTGCAGGCCCTGCTCGGCGGGCACGTCTACCAGTCGCACGCCCTGACCTACGCGGGTGACTTGATCCAGTGCGGCCATTGCGAGCATCCCATCACCGGCGAGCAGAAGACCAAGAAGACAAAGTCAGGCGAGCGGCTCTACTCCTACTATCGCTGCACCTACTACAACAAGCCGGGGCATCCACGAACCCGCGTGACGGAAGCCGACCTGGACCGTCAGGTGCTTGCGGTTTTCGACAAGATGCGGGTCGAAGACGCAGAGGTTCGTGACTGGTTCCGCACGGTGCTGGCATCGCAGACGCGGGATGCCCAGGCGGATTCCCGCGCCCAGCGTGCGGAGCTAACTCGGCAAGAGACGTTGATCGTCGCCCAGCAGGATCGCCTGCTCAACCTGCGGCTGGCGGAGGACATCGACCAGGAGACATTCGCCCGCAAACACACAGAGATGCGGGACCGGCTTGCCTCGATCAAGCTGCAACTGGATGTGCTGGACCGCTCCCGCGATGAAACGGCCGAGTTGGCGGCGAAAGTTTTTGAACTTTCGCAAACGCTGCGGCAGCAGTGGCTTACGGCGGACTACGCCGCAAAGCGTCGAATCCTGGAAATCGTGTTTTTGAACTGCCGCCTCGATGACGTAACTCTCGTTCCCACAATGAGAAAGCCCTTCGACGTTCTCGTCGAAGGGCTCATTTCTAAAAATAGTCGGGGCGACAGGATTTGAACCTGCGACTTCGTGGACCCAAACCACGCGCTCTAGCCAAGCTGAGCTACGCCCCGTTTCTTGATAGTTTGCGAGTCTAACAGGGTGGGCCGGAGAGTCAAACGACACGCAATCCCGCCAACTCGCAACTTGCCAGGCCTCGGCGAAGGCCGTCGGTTGTCGTCGATGGGATCACGCCGCGACACCGAACCTGATCAGGATCGCAAGGTTGGTCAGCCGCCCCAGGTTACGGGGTTGACGATGGAAAGCCACATGGCCGATGGCCGGGTTGCTCGCGGCAGGCGGCCGCATCAAGACGGCTACTCATCGTCATCGTCCCATTCCTCGTCATCGTCGTCATCATCGTCATCATCGTCGAAGTCGAAGTCGTCGTCGTCATCATCCTCGTCTTCGTCGTCGTCTTCCTCGTCCTCATCGTCCTCGTCTTCGTCGAGTTCGTCTTCCAACTCGTCTTCCTCGTCGTCGAACTCGTCTTCTTCTTCCTCCGCGTCCTCTTCTTCCTCTTCGGCGGGGACCTTCTCTTCCTCATCCTCCTCGACTTCCTCCTCTTCCTCTTCTTCCTCGGCTTCTTCGTCGTCTTTCTCTTTCCCCTTCTCTTCTTCCTCCTCATCCTCTTCGCGGCGGCCCTTGCGCTTGGCGTTCTTGGTGCGAGGATTTTCCATCAGCGCCGCCAGCCATGCCGGAGTCTCATCTTCCAGCGGCAACCCAGGAACAACGAAGACTTGGCCCATCGGTGAGAGTTTGGTAGTCATGGACAGGATTCCCATCTTTTAACTCGCCGCCATTTACTTCAGCGGCACGATTCCCTTCTTCCTCACGCGGCCCCGCAACTAACGCGGCTTATTTCCCGCGCCGGCGGCCCGTAGGTGGGGGCATTGAACCGATTTTGCCTCCCACGGTCAAGGGGTCTTTTCCATCAATAATGCGTACTCGTTTCAGCAGCAGCGCATTGCCAATAACCGTCACATCTGACAATGCCATGGCGCCGGCGGCGATCAACGGGTTCAACAAGCCCATCGCCGCTAGCGGGATGGCCAGAACGTTGTACGCAAACGCCAGGAACAGGTTCTGCCGAATCTTACGCATCGTCGCCTGCGACAGCCGGATTGCCGTGACAATGCCCATCAGCGACGGCGACACCAGAACGATCCCGCCGGTTTCCTTGGCGATATCGCTGCCACCGCCCATGGCAATCCCCAAATCCGCGGCCGCCAGAGCCGGGGCATCGTTGACGCCGTCCCCCACCATGGCGACATGTCGCCCGGATCGAAGTTCGGCAATCACCGCCGCCTTTCCCTCGGGCCGGACCTCGGCCCGCACATCGTCAATGCCCACCTCTCTGGCGATCTGTTCCGCGATGGCCTTGCGGTCACCGGTCAGCAGCACGATCCGCAAACCCATGGCGCGCAGGGCGGCGATGGCCTTCGCTGAGTCGGCTTTGACGCGATCCGCCAGTTCGATATGCCCGAGGTAGGCGCCGTCCGCAGCGACATGCACGCGTGTGGCCGCCCCTGCGGGCTCGTCCAACGTCACGCCTTCTTTCCGCAGCAGTTCCACGCTGCCCGCGAGAATCCGTCGTCCGTCGACTGTCGCAATGACGCCCATGCCGCTGACGCTCGTGAAGGCGACGAGATCCGGCAGAGTTATCCCGCGGCTCTCGGATTCCTTGACGATTGCCTTTCCGAGCGGATGCTCGCTGAATTGCTCGGCGCCGGCGGCCAGACGGAGGAGTTCTCGTTCGTCGATGCGGGCGGGTCCACTATTGTCTGGTAATTCCGGGCTCGCTTCGGCTGCGGGACGATCCGGTGGGCTCGGGATCAGCGGCGAGACACCGCTGCCACCATTTACGGGATGCACCCCCACGACCGCCGGCCGGCCTTCGGTGACGGTTCCGGTTTTGTCCAGCACGACCGTGTCGATCGTTTCCGCCTGCTGTAGTGCATCGATGTCCCGGATCAGGATTCCGCGCTGAGCCCCGCGTCCCAGGCCGACCATTAACGCCGCCGGAACCGCGAGGCCCAGGGCGCACGGGCAGGCGATGATGAGCACGCTGCACACCGCGCGGGCGAGGATTCCCCAGGTGCGCTCGGCCGGCCAACCGTGCGCCGATCCCCAGGCGTACCATGCGATCGCCGTGGTTAGGGCGATCGCTAGCACGGCGGGCACGAACACCGCCGCCACTTGATCCGCCAGTTTCTGCACGGGCGGCTTGGCCGACTGGGCCGTCTCCACCAGCCCGATGATCTGTGCCAGCGCAGTCTCGGAACCCACGCGCGTTGCCTTTATCACCAGCCGGCCGGATTGATTTGCCGTGCCGGCCGTCACCGCGTCGCCAACACGTTTTTCGGCCGGCATCGATTCGCCGGTCAGCATGGACTCGTCCACCTCCGACTCGCCCTCCGTGACCAGACCATCGACGGCCAGACGATCGCCGGGCCGCACCAGCACGCGCTCGCCGCGTTCGATCTCGCCGACGGGCTTCTCGACAAACTGGCCGTCATACTGCCGGACCAGCGCCGTCGCGGGCGCCAGGTCCATCAGGCCGCGGATCGCCGTGCCGGCTTTGTCCCGCGCCCGTGCCTCGAGCCAGTGGCCCACGCTGATCAGCGCCAGCAGTCCCGTTCCTTCCATGAAGTACAATTCGGGCAAATTCGGCCACCAACCGAGTTTCCATCCCGCCAGGGCCACCAGGCTGTACCCGTAGGCCACGGTCGAACCCATGGCAATAAGCGTGTCCATGTTGGTGGTGCGGTTGCGCAGGCCGGTCCAGGCGCCACGATAGAAGCCGCCGCCGACGAGGGTGATCGCCAGAGTGCCCGCGATCAGCGACCAGATGAGCATCCACCCCGGCATGTGATGCGCTGAGCCGAGGTGCAAGACCCAGTGTGTCGCCTCCACCGGGAGCCACAGTGCCACGCCGATCCAGGCACGAAAGAGCCAGCCTCTGGCAACTTCCCTTTGCCGTTCGAGGCGCTCGTGCTCGGCCTTGGCGGCATTGGCCCCGACCTCTTCGGGCTTGGCCGGATATCCCGCGTGCGTCACCGCGGCGGCCATCAGCGACGGATCGGTCCGCTCGGCGTCGTACTCCACGACCGCCCGCGCGCGTGCCAGGTTCACACGGCAGCTCTTGGCGCCTTCTACGCCCAATAGCGCCTTCTCGACATGGGTCACGCAACTGGCGCAGTCCATCCCCTCAACGCTTAACGCGACTTCGACGGTGTTTTGCGGCTCGCGAACCATAGGTGCATTCTATACCAGACGGAGGCCGGCAGGTGAGCGGTGAGGTCCACGCAACGCGGCATTCTCTTGGGCGCATGCGTATCCGCGCAACACCTCGCCGATTCGGTTGTACCTATTGATATGAACAACACCTCTGCTTCCCGTCGGCGGTTTCTGGCGGCCGGGGCCACGGCCATCGCGGCGCCCTATTTTATTCCCGCCAGTGCCCTGGGTCTGGCGGACAAGCCCGCGCCAAGCAACCGGATCAACATCGGCATGATCGGCGCCGGCCGGCAGGGGTACAACGTCAATCTGCCGTGGTTTCTATATGCGGAGGAGTGCCAGGTGGTGGCGATGTGCGAGGCCGACGGCTGGCGTCTGGAGCGTGCCCGCAAGCACATCGAGGACCATTACTCCGTGCGTGCGCCCGGCGGCAAGTACCAGGGGTGTGCGACCACGAAAGATTTCCGCGAGTTGCTGGCCCGCAAGGATGTCGACGCGGTGATGATCTCCACGGCCGATCACTGGCACGCGGTCATGGCGATCGAGGCCGCCAAGGCCGGCAAGGATGTGGCACTTGAGAAGCCCATCTGCCTGTCGGTCGAGGAAGGCCGGAAGATCGCCGATGCGATGCAGAAATACGGCCGGATTTCGCGAACCGACAGCGAGGCGCGGTTTTACAAGCCGTTCCACCAGATGTGCGAGCTGGTGCGCAATGGCCGGGTCGGCAAGATCCAGCGCATCCTTTGCGGCACCCCCAAGGAGCACGGCGCGATGCAGGAGACGCCGGCCCCGATGCCCGTGCCGGAGGAACTCGACTACAACATGTGGCAGGGACCGGTTGCCGAGCGGCCGTACACGCAGGCCCGCGTACACCCGATCAAGGACGGCAAGGACTTCAAGTACAACTTCCCGGGCTGGATGCAGATCCAGGATTACTCGCACGGCATGATTCTGAACTGGGGCGCGCACATCATCGACATCGTTCAGTGGGGGCACAATTCCGATCGCAGCGGGCCGGTCGAGGTCGAGGGCAAAGGCGACTATCCGGCCGGGGCGTTCTGGAACGTGATGCAGGGCTTCGACGTGAACTATCGCTACGAGGACGGCGTCGAGGTGAACTACAAGATGGTTGGCCGGCCTTTCGTGCGCATTGAGGGCGCCGATGGCTGGATCGAAGTGGAGTGGTTCAGCAAGACGGCGATCAAGGCATCCAAGCCGGAGATGCTCAAGGACCCGCTGCCGGAGAATGCCGAGCGGCTGCCGCTAATCAGCGAGAAGCAGGACTTCATCAACAGCATCAAGAGCCGCAAGGAAACGCTGGAGCCATTGGAAGTGGGGCATCGCACCGCGAGCATGTGCCTGATCGGACAGATTGCCTGCAAGCTTGGGCGCAAGCTCAAGTGGGATCCCAAGGCCGAGAAGTTCGCCGGGGATGACGAGGCGAACAAACTGCTGTCCCGCGGGCCGATGCGCGGGCCGTGGCAAATCTGACCCGGATTATTCGCCACTGAGACCCAGCGAGGCTTCGCCGCGACCAAGACAAATACAACCACGGAGCCACGGAGGCACGGAGAAATACATTGACTGAATGGATTTTCTCCGTGTCTCCGTGCCTCCGTGGTGAACTGAATGCTCGTCGCTGGATGGCGCAAAGAACAGCCCGCCGATGACAGGCGGGCTTTGTTCTGTGTTAGGTGATGGTGCGCGGCTGGTTCTACTTCACGGCTTCGATGATGAGCTTCACAGCCGTGCCTTCGGGGCCGAGCAGTTTCTTGTCGGTTTCCATTTTCAGCAGCGGCTCATCCTTCATGGTGAGGGCGGACTGAATGACCGTGGCGTCGGTTACCGGGAACACGCCGATGAGCGTGCCGGTCATGTCGGCGCCGTAAATCTTCTCTTCCTTCTCAGGGTTGATCTGCCGCATGGCGGAGCCGGTGAAGATCCACTTGACCGAGCCGGGGTTCTTGCCGGTCTTCTTGTCGACGATGGTCTTTTCGATGGGCACGCGCCGTGGCTCGCCGCCGCTTTGTGACGGGACTTCGATGTAGATCTTGAGCGGTGCGCCTTCAGCCACGCCTTCCTCGCCCCGGGCAGGTTTGCCGGGCTTGAGGCCGAGCGACTCCAGCGCCTTATGCACTTCGCTGGGCTTCATGTCGATGGTCACGATTGTCTCGTGGGCTTTTTCACCCTTCTTCTCCTGGCCCCAGCATGCGATGACCTCGATGGGGTAGATCTCGTTCAGGTAAGGCATCTTGCGCGGCGCCACCTTGGCGTCGACGATCACCTGCCCCTTTTCCTTATCAACGGTGATGCCGCCATCGGCCAGCGCCGACGAAGCAAAGCCCGCCACAGCCGCGACCAGACCGAACGACAGTAGTTTTCGCATCAACATGATTAGCCTCATTTGGAGATTTGAAATTTCAGATTTCAAATCTCAAGTCTTAACTATCAACTATCAACTATCAACTATCAACTTCCTGTTTCCTACTTCTCCCCGATACACACGACCACGGTCTTCGTTTGCCCGCTTGCCTCGAGATTGCTCGTGGCCACATACACCTTGCCATCATGAACGATGGGTGATCCGTAGATCGCGCCGGGGGCTTTCACGGCGGCATCGGAGGCGAGATTGACGGTCCACAGCTCCTTGCCGTCAGCCAGACTAATGGCGTGTACGATGCCCTTGAGGTCGCCGACGTAGACGGCCGCTCCCGCGACCGCCACGCCCGCGAACATCGGCGCCCGCGCGTTGCAGACCCACTTCTCGCTGCCATCCTTGAGATTCCATGCCCGGACCTTGCCGTCGGTCGCGGTGAAGATAGCCAGATCGCCGGCGACGGTGACCGGCGAAAGCACGCCGCCGGGCACATCCTTCTGCCAGACCGGAGAGCCATCGGCGAGTTTCACGGCGATCACCTGTCCCTTGGCCTGGGCGATATCTTTGGGCTCGAATCGTATGTTGCTGCAGCCGACAATCGCCACGTCGCCGGCGATGGTCGGTCCGCCCCAGGGATTGTGAGGCAGTGCCACGCGCCACTTCACGCTACCGTCGGCCGCGTTCAGGGCGAACAGGGCCCGCTCGCCTTGTTTTTCCACATCCAGATAGGCCGAGGCGACGAGCACGCTATCACCGGCCACGCCGACGGCCGCGTCCACATGCCACTGCTTCTGCCCGCCCTGGCCGTTGCCGGCCTGCCAGAGCTTCTTCGGCTGCGGGCGCATCAGTGCATCCTCGCTCGGCGGAATGGCGAAGTCCGGATCCTTTTTCTTCTCCGCCTCGTATTTGGCCATCATCTCGGCCCAGAGCTTCTCATTCTTGGCTTCGATTTCCTCGCCCGACATTTCCTTGCCGTCGACGGTGACGGTCTTGAGATCCACACAGATCACCCCGGCGTTGCCGCCACCGATGAAGACTTTGCCGCCGGCGATCGTCGGGCTGCCTTCAAGGTGGACCAGCGCCCCGGGGACCGGGAACTGCCAGATGGGTGTGCCGTTGAGTTTGATGCAGTGCAATGTGCCGCCGTCGGTCTGGTGCATGCCGTCGCCGAAGACCATCCGATCGCCCACCACGGCCGGGGCGCACACGACGGGCTGTTTGAGGTACGGCGCTTTCTTCGACCAGACCAGGCGTGGATTGGCGGCCGGGTCAAGCGAAATCGCCAGCACGGCGGCCGTGTTAAACGCGCCGAGGCCGGAGACGATGAGCTTGTCGCCCGCAATCACGGGCGAAGCCAGGTAGTGTTCCTGTCCTTCGTAGACCCAGAGCACCTTGCCAACAGTTGGGCCGGCCTTCTTGTCCACGTTGCCTGTGCGCTCGGATGACGCGCGGTTCGTCGGCCAATCAGCAGCGCCGGCCGCAGTCGTCAGAAGGATCAGGGCGAGCAGAAATCGTAGCTTGTTGTTCATTTATATCCTTTGCGTTGACGGCCGGAAATCCGAAATCCGAAATTCGAATGACGAATCAAATCCGAATGACGAATGACCAAACCAATGCGTCGGCATTTATTCGTCATTCGGATTTCAGATTTCATTCGGTCTTCGAGTTTCGGATTTCGTCATTCCGCCGCAGGCGGCTCTATTTCTTTATCCTGGTCGGCGACCCAACAAGCACGCACGACTCCTGGCCTTCATTGTTAAACGCTAGATCGACGACGCCGTCCTTGTTCATGTCAAAGGCCGCGATTCCTCGCGTGTTGAACACCTTCTGCGAAAGGCCAGCTTCGTCGGTGGCATCCGTGAACGCGCCGTTGCCGTTGTTGCGGTAGATGCGGTTGTAGCCGCGCACGCAGCCAACAATCAGATCCTGCCGTCCGCTGCAGTAGAAGTTGGCGAAGATGGCGCTGGTGCCGTTGCCGTTGAACTTTGCCAGGTCGCCGGATTGGGCGGTGACGTCGGCGAAATGTCCCTTGCCGTCGTTGCGGTAGAGCTTGCTTCCGCCTGGCTGCGGCACAAACAGGCCGACGGTCTTGTCGCCGGCGAAGTCGCCAATGGCCGGGGCAATATGCCCGGTCTTGAAGTTCAACCCGTGGTCCTTGGACTCAACGAAGCCTTGCGGCGTGTTGAGCAGGAGCATGCCGCTGCCGGCGCAATAGATGACGTCCTGCCGGCCGTCGCCGTTGAAGTCGGCCACGAGCAGCCGATCGCCCTTGACGTTGCTGCCGATGCCTACCGGACCTAGGCCGACGGCTACCGACACGTCCTCGAATTGCCGGACGGGCAGTGCCTGCGGCGGTTTGGCGGCATAGTAGAACTGCCACTGGCCGTCACCCTGGCAGACTTTCATGAGCAGTTTGTTCTTGCCCGGACGGAGCTTGAGCGTGGGAGTGGCCTGGTCGGGTGCGCAGGCGCGGCTGACCTTGTCGGAGACGATCCGTTCGCCGTTGAGCCACACCGTGAGCGTGTCGTCGCTCCCCAGCGATACGGGCAGGTTTACGGCCGTTTGTCCGTAGTCGAGTTCGCGATAGAGATATGCCACGGCCCGCGTGCGATGCTCGGGCTTGAACAGCCCGGCCATTTCGTTGGCCCGTCCATCGGCGAAGGCGCCTTCTTTCCAGGCGCACACTTCGCCACCCTTGCCGGGGTAGGTTTTCTTCAGGTCGATCTCGGTTTCCGGCGGGTAGGCGATGTCAAATCCCTGGATGCCGTCGGCGTTATCGAACGGGCCGATGTACTGCCACTTGGAGACCTGCGGCGCCGCCGGTGTCGGACCCGCGGCCGCGCCGGGCGAGCCCATGACGTTGCGATACAGGCGCAGGCCGAGGAAGCCGTTCGCCAACAGGATGTCGGGTTTGCCGTCACCATCGAAATCGGCCACGGCCGCCCCGGTGAGGTTCCAGTAGGGTTCCTGGGGTAGGACGGCACTGTCATCGCGCCATTGTCCGCCGCCAAGGTTGATTAGCAGTTTCGGTCCCGTGGGCGTGGCCAGCAAAATGTCGGGCTTGCCGTCGCCGTTGAAGTCCGCAAAACAGGCGGCCCGGGCACCGGCTGTGTATGGCAGGGTCGCCTCGTCCATCGCATTCCCGTTGGCATTGGGCACGAGCAGCGCGGTCTTGTCCTCGCCGTAGAGCAGCAGGGACTGCTGGCCGGTGCCGTTGACGTCGGCCGCCGCAACGCCCCAGGCACCGGGGTCGGTGCGGGTGACGGCGCCGTAAAGGGTGAACGCAGGCATGCCCGTGACGCGGCGGAACTCATCGCCGCCCCAGCCCAGGAAGTCTCGCTTGGGGTCGTAGTCCTGGATCTTCATGCTGGCCTTCATGCGTTGCAGCCGGGCCTGGCGGAGTTGGATGGCGTTCTTGTCGCCATCGACCATGCAGGTGGTGGCCACTTCCTTGCCAGCGAGCATCTGCGTGACCAGGTCGGTCAGTTTCTCGGGCTTGCCGTAGAAGCTGCGCATGAGGTACGGCTCACCGTGGCTCATGTTCCACCACTCGCCGCCGGGATAGACCTGATACCAGTAGTTTTCGACGCACATCTCGCCGGCCGCGCCGTTGTGGAAGAACAGCCCGAGTTTGCCCGGCGCCACAGCGGCCATCGAGTATTGCGACTCGCGCGGATGGAACCCGGCTTTGCCGATGTTGTGCTTGATCAGTTCCGTGGGGTGGACACCCTTGATGTCCTTGACCTTGCGGTAAATGATCAGATTGCGTTCGGTGTCTACCTTCTCGCACTTAACCAGGACGACGTTGGTGGATTCCAGGATGAGCCGTCCAACGGAGTAGGGGGCCTCCACATAGGCGACGCTCGTGCGCGGGCACAACAGCGAAAAGCTGGCCAGAGCCAGTCCGAACGCAAATTTCACCAATCGACTTGTCTTCTTCATATCGCAACCTCGGTAAGCAATCCGTTGCCGGAGAACGAGGATTCTGAAACCGGAACTTCGAATCTCAAAGCCGAGATTTCAAATGACAATCTTCAGAATCCATCTCATTTAATTTCTGCCAATCTCTTTTGTGCCGCGGCATTCCACGGTCCGTTGGGGTTTTCGGCCAGCACGCGCTGCACCATTTCCTTGGCTTGCGGTGCCTGTTTCATTGCTTCCAGCGCCCGCGATGCCTCGATCCGCGCGGTCGCCGTCAGTTCAGGATACTCGTGACAGTACACCACGGTCAGGAACGCCTGCAGGGCCTCTGCGAACTTCTTCTGTTCCATCCGGCACACGCCGATCTGGAACTGGGCCTTGGCCGCAAACTCGGTGCGGTCGCGTTTGCTCAGTTCTTCGAAGTTGCGGATGGCCGGGTCGAACTGGCCCATTTTCTGCAGGGCGAAACCCGCCGTGAATCTCGCCTCCAGGGCACGTGGGCTCTGCGGGAACCGTTGCATAAGCACTTCGCAGGTCTGTCGTGCGGCGTCCCAATTGTTGCTCTGGATGAGACCCTGGGCGAGTTGGATCAGCCCGCGATCGCTCACGCCGGGGATGGCCGTGTACTGCGACACATCACGGAATCGTGTCATGCGCTCGACGGTGGATCCCCAGTTCTTCTGGGCGAGGTAGCACTCGCCGGCCACGCAGATCGCCGCCGGGCGGTTGGGGTTCTCACGGTTTTGCAGAATCGGGTCGATGAGCTGCAGCGCCTTGGCGACCTCGCCCTTGCGGACGAGGCAGTCGGCCATCTTCAGCTTCCAGCGATCGGCCGCGTGCGGCGCTGGATCGCGCGTCATCTGTTCACCAAGCAGCGGCAGAGCCTTGTCCCAGAGCTGCCGATCCATGTGGAATTCGATCAGCTTGATGCGGACCTCGCTGGCTGCCTGCGTGTCGCCAAGATCATCCAGCAGCTTGCCGGCAATCTGCAGCATCCGGCTTTCTCCGGGCGTCAGCGGCAACAGCGCCAGCTTCAGCTCGGGCGCTTTTTGGACGGGTGGCGGTTGCAGGTTCGGCTTCTCGGCCGCGATGCGGTTGGAGATCTTCGCGATCGCCTCCAACTCCAGCTTATTCTTCGCCATCGCCAGATCAGTCTGGCCAACCAGATGCGCCGTGATCGCCGCCTCGGCCATCACGCGTGCTCGCAGTTCGGGCTGCGCATCCGCTTTCTCCATGTCGGCGGCCTTCTTGGCAAACTCATCGCCCATCGACCGCAGTGCCGCCAGCGATGTGTCAAACGCCTGCTGCGCGGCGGGAAGTTGCTGGGCGTTACCGCGTGCGGCCACCAGCGCCTGCCATGCCGCGTTCGTCTTGGCCGCAATATCATCGCGTTTGACCTGCGACAGCCGCCAAGCGGCCTCCACGCCTTCCGGGCGTGCGGCGAATTGTTTGGCGATCGATTCCAGTATTACCAGCGATTCCGGCGTCTTCCCGGCCGCCTTGAGCGACATCGCATGGGCGAGCTGCAACTGCGCCAGCATTTCCACACGCGATGGGTCAGCCGCGAGTTGCGGCTCGTAGGTCTGCCGCGCCTGCTGCAGCATATTGACGGCCTCGGCGGCCCGGTTTTGCTTGAGCATGAACTGTCCCATGCTCGCCATCGCCGCCGGTGCCAGAGGCGAACCCTTGAGCGGGTCTTGCATGAACCGCCCGAGCTGACCGACCGCGCCGTTCACATCGCCGAGTTCGGCCATGAGTTTCGCGTTTTCCAATACGGCCGCCGCAAAAGCCGGGTGCTGCGGGAATCGCCCGACCACCTTGTGGTACGCCTGCTGAGCCGATTCGTACACTTTGCGACGCTCGGCCGGGTCGGCCAGCAGTGACGCCTGTTTCTGGCACGCCATGCCCAGCTTCACGAGCGCATCCGGCGTCTGTGGCGAGCTTTCGTTGGATGCCGCAAACGAACCGAGCAGCTTGGACGCCTCTTCGAGTTGTTCCAGCGCGCGGTTGAGCGCGATCGCGTCGTCCGAGATCGGCGGCAGGGTTCGCAGCAGCGCATCGCCCATCAGGTAACTCGTGACCGCCAGTGGGCCGACTCGTTCCGGATCGGGGATGCCTTTGAATGCCTCGATCGCCTTGGGTAGATCGCCGAGATTGTAGTAACAGCTTCCCAGCCCGAATCGCCCGGAGCCGTTGCTCGGATGCTCGGGAAAGCGCGTGACAAACACGCCGTAGCGCTTGGCGGCTTCGGCGAACATCGCCTGACGGCCCGGGTCCGCCGGGGCGGCCGGCGACACCAGCGCCCCGTTGAAAATGTTATCGGCTTGACGCAGCAGCACCTCGGGCAGCAGGGGGCTTTGCGGATAGGCGCTGACGAATTTTGCGCAGAGGTCTTCCGACTCCTTGTTGAGCCCCGCCAGACCCAGCACGATCGCCTGACGTTGTAGGGCGACTTCGGCCTGTTCGGGCGAGCCTTCGAGCTGAGCTTTGCCGAAGATGCCCGAAGCCTCCTTGAATTGTCTCAGCAACTCGTGCGCATGGGCCATTTCCAGCAGAATCTCGCCCTTGCGGGCCTTGATCTCGGGTGCGTCACCCTGGATTGTCGCAACCTTCGCCGAGGCCCGGAGAAGATGATCCAATGCCACGGCGTACGACTGGTCCGCGGCCTTCTGCTCGGCCACGTTGGCGGCCGCGATCACGGCGCGGCTCTGCCAGAGCAGCACCTGATCGCCGATGACGGGATCATCCTGCAGGCCCTTGAGCACCCGCAGTGCTTCTTGTCCCTGTTTATTCTGCACGAAGCAGGCCGCCTGGTGCATCCGTGCTTCCACCGCACGCGGACCCTGCGGGTTTGCCTGGAGATACTGCGAATACCGGGTGATCGCTTCGGCGAGCTTGCCCTGTGCCTGCAACACGCAGGCCGAGTCGAAGGTTGCTTGTGCGCCCCAAATAAAGCTTTCGCGGAGATAGACTTCGTAGCGGAGTTTTTCCTCCGGCCGCATCCGGAACGATTCGGGATTCTTGATCAGCGCATCCACCGCGCGCTGCTCGGCGAGCAGCCCCGCCAATACAGCGTCAAGCTGGACGGTTGCTTCGGCCAATTGCCCGTGTTTGATATGGATGGATGCCAGCAAGTGCCGTGCGCGCAGGCCAATTGCCTGCTGATTGAACGGGGCCAGCGACGTCAGCAGCTTCACCGCCGTCATGTCGTCGCCAAGTTGCAGTTGTGCCGTTCCGCCGGCAAGGATCGCCAGGGCGTGGGACTGGCCGGAGACTGCCGCCGGCGCTTTGAGCACGCTGGCGAGGACGCCTAGGGCTTCCTTCTGCCGGCCCATGCGCAACAGAGCATCCCCCTGGTCGCAGCGAGCGCGCAAACTCCATTCGGTGTCGCTCGTCATCACTGGCGGATTGGCGACCGGCACGCGAGCCGCATACAGCGCGGCCGACACGCCGAAATTCTGTTGCGCCTGTTCCAGTAACGTGTTGCCGTCGGTGCGAGGCTTCTGAGCCTCGGCCGCCGGCTTGGT
This sequence comes from Phycisphaerales bacterium, assembly GCA_025361735.1. Taxonomy (GTDB): domain Bacteria; phylum Planctomycetota; class Phycisphaerae; order Tepidisphaerales; family Tepidisphaeraceae; genus JANYKD01. Next base: position 4,294 of record JANYKD010000284.1, on the reverse strand, counting down.
GGCTGCCTGCTCCAGCAGCCAGATGCCCGTCGTCTTCTGGGCTAGCCCCAGCAGGTACAGGGCTGCGGGCCGTTCGGGCAGAGTCGCATCAGCCGCGGCCGGCGTCAGCGCTTCGATGATTGGCCCGAAATCCCGGTTGGGCATTTCCAGCAGCGCGACGGCAAGCGAATAGCGGGCCGAGTTGATCTCTTTCCGCTGTGGGAATTCCCTGATGAACTGCCGATACCGCTCGGCGGCGGTGCCGGGGTTCTTCTGGTTCAACATGTCCCTGCCACTGCCGAGCAGAGCCAGGGCTTTGACTTCTTCCGGCGCGGGTGTTGGGGCAACAGCCTTTGGTGCCGGTGCAGGCGCAGCCGCGGGTACCGGCGCAGGCACGGCGGGTGATGCCGGCTTGGGCACGACCGGCGGTGTCGCCGCTACCGGTGCAGGCTTTGCCGCGGGCTGCGCCAAAACTGTCCAGAAACCAGGGGCTCCGCCCCAGAGGGTGATCGCTGCCGCCAAGACCAGTTTGGGTTGGCACCGGCGATAACCACCGTCATTGTGAGAACTCATATCAGTATGCCTCCGCATCTTGCTTAGCACTTAGCTAACCCTACGGGGTTCGTTAAGGTTTGTTGAAGGCGAAACGCCCTATGATATCGGACCAGAGATCCTGACTCCACCCATTTCGAGATTGTAACAGTTCACACAGAACCCATTCCGGAGTATCACTATCTACACACAGTGATTCGGATTATGGAACAAACTCACCTCGTAGCCGTTGTGCCGATCTTCGTAAATGCCGGTACAGCGTTATTGCCAGCCATCTTGGCGCCACTGGCCGCCATGGCCGCCAACCTTCTGCGGCCGCGAGAGTTAACGCGAATCCTGCGGCAGAATCCGCTTGTTGCCGTCTTTCTGCTGGCGGTTCTCTCAGGGTCAATCTGGGGCAGCATCTGGCTGTTCTCAGACAATACACCCAAGACCCGCTCCAAGGGTACCGATTCGCAGCAAGTCGCGCAGACAACGAAATTCGACTGGGCGGATTGGGCCGTCAAGCGAATGAGAGCCGGCGCCACGAGCCGCCCGGCCATCCCGCCAACAGCGGCTCGGACTACCACCGGAGCTGTCTTTTTCAGAACGAACCCAATTCGCACGGGTTCGGACGGATCGGCCGCTCCGCTCAGGCTCCAACCCGCCTGGACGCACAACCCTGAAAAGGAAGCCATGTTCCTGTCGTCTCCAACAGTTTATGGAGACAAGGTTTACGCGGCATCGTGCCTCATCGACATCGCCGGTAACTTCGGAACGCTCTACTGCCTCGATGCCCCGACCGGGCAGGAACTCTGGAAAACCGAGAAATTCGGCGATGCCGACCTCAAGGGCTTCTTCTCATCACCCGCGGTAACCGCCGACGGCAAGTTTGTCGTCGTCGGCCAGGGTTTGCACGATGACAAGGACAGTTTCCTGGTCTGCTTCAACGCCCTGACCGGCAAGGCCCATTGGCGGGTGCCCACGCCGCTGCACATCGAGGGTTCACCGGCCGTTCTTGGCGATCTGGTTGTCGCCGGCGCCGGCGCGATCGAAGGTCCGGATCATAAGGCCACCTCCGATCCCGGGTTCGTCCTCGCCGTGAGGATTTCGGATGGGAAACAAATGTGGCGGTATGCCGTGAACGATCCGGAATCATCCCCAGTGTTCGCGCCGGATGGCACGGTCTACGTCGGCTCGGGATTCAACGGGCAGGCTGTGGTGGCCTTGCGGAGCGACCCGGATGCCAAAGAGCGATTGATCTGGAAAACCCCGTCACCCTACCCCATGACTGGCGCTATAACACTGGTGGAAGATCTGGTGATCGCCGGCGGTGGGAACTGTGACTATATCAACGCCGACCCGAATCCGGCCGGCGTCGTCATGGCGCTCGACGCCAAAACCGGGCAGAAGCGATGGGAAAAGCCCATGCCCGATTCGGTCTTGGGCTCGATCGCTGCCCTTGGCGGCAAGTTGATCTGTCCGTTGAGGAATGGCGAAGTGGTCGTGTTGAAACAGGCCGATGGTTCGGTTCTCTGGAAGCAGTCGGTCAACGCCGACAACCCGATCATGGCCGGCGTGGCCGTCGCTGGTGAGTATATCTATGCAGTCAGCCGCGACGGGACGCTCGCGGTACTGAAGCTTTCGGACGGGACGGTTATCGAGAAGACGTTCCTGAATGATCCGAAGAACCCTGGCAAACGCGGGTTGTCATTGTCGTCGCCGACGATCGCCAACGGACTGCTGTTCGTGGGCAGCGAAACAGGCGGAATCAGGGTCTTCTCAGGCGGAAAGGTGGGGCAATGAGCAGGCCGACGATTCAGGATCTGGCCGAGTGCTGCGACAAGTCGCTTGCGGGCGGCAAGGCGGTCAACCTGGGTATCCTGCTCCGCGCCGGTTTCCCGGTGCCGGGGGGCTTCGTGTTGACGACCGAGGCTTATCGCGCGAGCCGGGGCGCGGATTTTCGCGACCGCTCGCAGTCACTGGCGCAGGAAGTTTGCGCCCGCTGGCATGCCCTGGGCGGGTCGGCCGTTGCCGTCAGGTCCAGCGCGACGGCCGAGGACATGGCCGAGGCCTCGATGGCCGGCCAGTACGAGACATTCCTGGACATCACCACCGAGGACGCGCTGCTTGACGCCGTGCAGAAATGTTGGGCGTCTCTCGATAGCCCGCGTACACGCACGTATTTGGCCGAACACGGGATCGACCTGGCGAAAGTCGCCATGGCGGTTGTCGTGCAGAAACTGGTTCCGGCCGAAGTTGCCGGCGTCATGTTCACGGCCAATCCTCAGACCGGCTCGAAAGCGGAGATGCTGATCGAGGCAAGCTGGGGGTTGGGCGAGGCGGTCGTGAGCGGGCTTGTGCAGCCGGATGTGCTGCGGATCGACCGCGCCAGCGCCCGCGTTGTTCACGCGACCATCGCGGACAAGCAGATCTGGATCCAACCCGGCAACCACGATCAGCAGCTTGTGGGTGAAGCGCGACGAAGACTGGCCTGCCTGAAGTCCGCGGATGTGACCAAGCTCTGGAAGATGGGGCTCAAGACCGTCGAGCACTTCGGCTCCGAACAGGACCTGGAGTGGGCGATCTCCAACGGTGAACTGTATTTGTTGCAGTCGCGACCAATCACGACGCTGGAGCACGCCGAGGTCTACGAGCGGTTGCTACAGTCCACACGTTCCATGCTGCGTGAGTCGCTTGAGGCCGGCCGCGGTCCCTGGGTCGTACACAATATTGGAGAGACCCTCAAGCATCCGACGCCGCTGACCTGGAGTGTGATCCGGCGATTCATGTCGGGCGATGGCGGCTTCGGGGCGATGTATAAGGAAATTGGTTTCGAGCCGTCTGAGCGCGTGCGCAAGGATGGATTCCTGCTGCGCGTCGCCGGGCGGGCGTACATGGACGCCTCGCTGGCCGCGGAGATGTTCTTCGAGCAATATCCGTTCCGCTACGACGTGGAACTCTTGCGGACCAATCCCGATGCGGCGCAGTCGCCGCCCACGATCCCCGCCGGCTCGCTCACGCAACGGATGCACGTCGGCCGGCAATTGGCTCAGGTGAACCGGCGCGTGCGGGCGCTGGCGGCGGATTTTGACCGCAGGCTCATCGAACAGATCATCCCGGAGTTCGTGCGCTACTGCCTTGCAGAAAAGCAGCGCGATCTCAGCGTCTTGTCCTCCCATGAACTGATCGACCTTTGGCGGCAGCGTGAGCAAAGGGTGATGGACCAGTTCGCCCCGCAATCGCTGATGCCGAGCATGATCGCGGGCATGGCGATGGCCGAGTTGCGGCAGACGCTGGATGAGAACTTCTGGGATGAAGATCCCGATCACCTGGCGTCGATCCTGTCGGCCGCCCATGGGCCTGACAAGACGCTGGAGAGCAACGCACAAATGTGGGAGGTGGCCCAGGGCCAGCGATCCGTCGAGCAGTGGATGGCGATCAACGGGCATCGCGCCCCGGACGAGTTCGACCTGGCAACGCCGCGCTGGCGCGAGCGGCCGGACGAACTGAAGACCATGGCCGCCCGGCTCAAGGGCGGGCCGAATCCGATGGATCTGCACGTGCAGAACATCGAGTGGACCAAGAAGAAGATCGAGGAACTGCACGCACGGCTCTCTCCGGTGGACGCGACCGAACTCGACAGCCGGGTCGAGCTGGCCGGGCGCTACCTGCTTTTCCGCGAGAGTGGCAAGCATTATCTGATGCTCGGGTATGAACTGCTGCGGGAGGTGGCGCTGGAAGCCGGCCGGCGGCTGGAGATCGGCGACGGCGTGTTCCATCT
>JANYKD010000246.1 GCA_025361735.1 Phycisphaerales bacterium | reverse complement strand
ACTAGTGCTCCGCCACCCGTGAACTGATGGATAACAGTGGGTCTTCTTGCCGATATGTGCCCAAGGCACAAGGCAAGGAGGCCTGCGATGAAGAAATATGTGGTGACTCTGACGGACGAGGAACGAGAAGAACTGAGGCGTATGCTCGCGTCGGGCAAGGGAGCGGCACGGAAGTTGATGCATGCCAGGATTCTGCTGAAGGCGGACAGCAGCAAAGCAGGTCCGGGCTGGGATGATGCCCGGATCGCCGAAGCTCTGGACATAGGGACGGCGACCATAGAGCGGGTCCGGCGGCAGTTTGTGGAAGAGGGGCTGGAAGCGGCCCTGACGAGACGCCGGCCGCGGCGGGAGTATCAGCGAAAACTGGATGGGGATGGCGAGGCCCATTTGATTGCGTTGGCGTGCAGCCCGGCGCCGGAAGGCCGTAAGCGTTGGACGCTCCAGCTCTTGGCCGATCGGATGGTGGCATTGGAGTATGTCGAAGAGTTGTCGGATGAGACCGTGCGTCGGGTTCTCAAAAAAACGAACTCAAGCCGTGGCTGAAGGAGCAGTGGTGCATTCCGCCGGAGGCCAACGCCGAGTTCGTCTGGCACATGGAGGATGTGCTGGATGTATACAAGCGTCCGTATGATCCGAAGATGCCGGTGGTGTGTCTGGACGAGACGAGCAAGCAGTTGATCGGCGAGACTCGCCAGGCCGTACCGGCGGCACCGGGTCGGCCGGCGCGGGAGGATTCGGAGTACGTCCGCAACGGCGTGGCGAATCTGTTCATGATCTTTGAGCCGTTGGGTGGGAAGCGACGGGTGAAGGTGACCGAGCGGCGAACGAAATTGGACTGGGCCGAGTGTGTGCGGGAGGTGGTGGATACGATGTATCCGCAGGCCCGGAAGATCGTCTTGGTGATGGACAATCTCAACACGCACTCACCCGCATCCTTGTACGAGGCGTTCGCGCCGGCGGAGGCCAAGCGGATCGCCGACAAGCTGGAGATTCATTACACGCCCAAGCACGGGTCGTGGCTGGACATGGCCGAAATCGAGTTGGGCATTCTTTCCCGCCAGTGTCTGGACCGGCGGATTGAGACCGTGGAACATCTGCGAACGGAGGTGGCCGCATGGGAACAGCAGCGGAACCTCGCCAAGGCAAAGGTCAATTGGCAATTCACCACCGCCGACGCTCGCATCAAACTCCGGAGGCTTTATCCATCAATTGAGGTGTGATGGAGCACTAGTAGATCTCGATCAGGAACCCATCCAGGTCGTGCAGGTGTTCGACGAAAAGGATTTCCGGCCGCATCCCGTGAGGATGACCAAGGTGCTGCTCGACCCGGGCAGCTACGTGATCTCGGCTGCCCGGATGAAGACGCACGATCGCGTCGTGGCGACGCTGTCGCTGAAAAATATCGTTGTCGGCGCGCCGATCAAGGACATGGGTTTCAGTTGGGGGCCGAAGGCCAAGCCGGGCGCCAAGACCGACAAGCCCATCACCCACGGCGGCGGCATCCGGGGAATCAACTACAACTTGTTCGCGCTGGCACAACGCGGCCTGCATCCGCACCTCTCCGTCATCGACGGATTCGAGGGCATGGAAGGCAATGGCCCCACCATGGGCAAGCCGGTGGATCATCGCGTGATCGTCGTCGGTACCGATTGGCTGGCAGCCGACCGCGTGGCCGTGGAACTGATGGGTATCGACTTCGCCACCGTGGGTTATCTCAACTACTGCGCTTCGGCCGGCTTGGGGCAAGCGGATCTGAAGAAGATCGAGGTGCTGGGCGAGCCGATCGTCCGGCACATCAAGAAGTACAAGCTGTCGGACAGCATCGATAAGCAATTGATCTGGATGAAGCCCGCGGGCTGATCTGCCTAGGCGGCATCACTGCACAGGGGCTATAGATGCGGATTGCCCGTCGTGGGAATTCGCCGGTGTTCTGGTGTGCGTGCCGTATCGAGGATGTCCGTTCCTTCCAGCCCGCTACTGTGGTGCAGTGCGCAACTGATAGAGCATTTGCCCCACATCGCGGCTGGCGGCGGTGGTCTCGACGTACGGAGTATCGCAGGTGTCCAGAAAGCCGATCTGGTAGTTCTCACCATCGAACCGGCCGGTGATCGGATGGTCGCCGTATTGGAACCAATGAGCGCCCACCGCCGCCGGATTATGCAGGGCGGTGCGGAGGAACATGCGATATGCTTCGCCGCGCTGAGCCTGTGAACTGACGCTGGCCAGCCCCGTGTGGAGCGGGCCACGGTCCAGGGCGCCGAAATGGAATTCGCCGATGATGATGGGCTTGTCCTCGGCACCGTCTGGCAGGCGCAGTTCGTCGGCGGTGAAGCGATAGCGATTGAAACTCACAACGTCGCAGTACTTTGCCGCCAAACCCTTCCTCAATGCCAGCGGCCGCATTCCCCTCGGTCTGGGACGCAAGGACGACCCCAAACGCCTGGCCGTGCGACCCCAATAGGCTCTGCAGTTCCGGCGTGTTGGTCTGCCGCGCATAGACAGGACGACTTGCCGAAGGGTCGTTTGAGAAACAACCCGCGTTCGGACCCTTTGCGTGCGAGTTGGGACATCGGGTCGGGTCGCCTCGACCTCTCGCGTTCGAATAGAAGGGGGTGCAGTTCTTAGGTGGCTCACGACAAGGCCCATCGCGACGCTCGCAATGAGGCAGCGACCCCCGGCCCTCTGGGGGCATAGGCGTTAACCTAACGCAAGCAAGATTCTCGAAAATGCCCCAAATTCGCAGGAATATCGATCGTCTTTCAAGGCATCAAATGGCAATCTCGTAGCAAATCATGCCGGAAACGTCCCTAACTTAACGCTTATGGCCCCCTGGGGGGCTTCCTGATACTAACCCCTCTGAAGGGGTGGAGCCTCATTGCCTCTTCACCGGCTGTGATGCCAACAAGTCTTCAGTGACAAGCCACATCAGCTTCGGCCACTGTGGCCAATCCCAGAACGCCGACTGGCCAGCCGGAGCATCGCCCAGAGGAGCTGCGGCTATGAAACACACCTTTCCTTTACCATAGGGGCGGGTCACGATGACTGGGTTGCCGCCGGCCGATACGTGGACGGTGGCGTCGGACTTGGGCTTCATAGTGTGCTGCCACAGGAGTACCGGGGCATTGCTCCAGTCAATGGTCCTGGCCAGGGGACTGGCGGGCTCCAGCGTGATCGGGCGATCGACGCCGACGGGTTGCAGGTCGTAGCGGCCGGGAATCTCCGCGGGATACATCGGCTCAAGCAGGTCGGACAGGTGCCAGTCGCCACTGCCGAAGCCATATGGCCCGCCGAGCAGCATGAGGCGTCCGCCGGCCTCCACCCACCCGCGCAGCCGGTCGCGATCGGGCACGCGGAAGGTGATCAGGTCCACGTCGGCGATGACGATCAAGTCGTGTTGAGCGAGTTTTTCGGAACTGGGGAACTCCGGGCCTTTGAAGCCGGTTGGATGCTGGCCCACCTTGAAGTGAACGGCCCGGCCGATGGTGACCGGTCCCGGGAGGCTGTTGAGTGCCGGATCAAGACGATAATGGTCATGATACAGTCCCTGGGCAAACCACACGTTCGTGCCGGCGTGGGCCGCGAGTGTCGCCCCATTCGGCCAGCCGTTCTTCCATGTCTTTACACGCTCGGTATCGAGGATCTGCAGGCACTCCACGAGTACATCCTGAAGCAGGACACCCGGGCCGGCGCTGTCGAAGCGCAACTCGGCCTGCTGGGGCATCTCCTCCCATCGCATCTCGGCCGAAAGCACGCCGTAACGGTCGGTGGGTACGCCGGCCAGATCCCAAGCGTGCTGCTTCTCGAACTTCGGAAAATCGGGGAACTTGTTCTGTGCGTGGGCATTGCCGGCTGTGGAGCAGGTGAGCGTCAGCTTGCCGTTGAGGGGTTGCAGCGCGCGGCAGCGCACGCTGATGCGATAGCGGCCGGTGGGGATCGGCTGCACCCAGCCCCAGTTCAGGCCGGGGTTCCGCTGCACGCGCACGGCCAGCGATTGCTCCAGCCGCACCGCGCGGCCTTCGGCCGCGAGCGAATCGGCGACGATCTTCTTCCGGTCACCGCCGGCCAGCGCGCGTACGCCCAGTTTGGCGAACTCGTATTCGCTGGCCTTGGTGGCCGCGATGGGATCGCTCACGTCGGGCATTTTCGGGGCGGCGACGAGCGGTTTGGCATCAGGCGGCGCAGTGTCGGTCAGTGGGCCATCGCATTCGATGGCGACGATGCCCCAGAGTTTCACTTCGGGCACGCGGACGACAACGCCATCCAGCGGCAGCGCCTCGGATGATGCGATGCCCATCGCTTCGCATTGTCGCTGCAGGTACGGTTCATCCCGGCCGTCGTTGCGCCGGGTTTGGCCGACGACAGACTCCGCGAAGGGCCGCTGGCGCTCGGCACTGACCAGCCAGGCGCGAACGGGCTTCCATCCCTGGGGCGGCGTGAATGAGACGCGGATGTCTTTGAGCGGTTTTGGCTCGCGGCTGTCGTTGATGCTCTCGCCTTCCGGCTGGTTGATCAGATGCACAAGATAGGTGCGCTTCCCGGCCTGTGTCGGAATGTACCGCACGTAGTCCTGCCACCAGACCGGCCGGTTGCCGGCGTCGAGCTGAACCACCTTTGCCGCATCGTCCGCGCTGAGCCATCGAAGCGCATCGCCGTAGATCAACTCGCAGTGCCGGCTGGCCAGTGCCAGGAACGATCGATCACCCTCGCGGCTGTAGGCGACATGGTTGCCGGCGGCCAGCAGCAGCGCAGTGATCATCGACTTGCGCCACTGCGGCGCGTGGTCGCGGATATCGGTGATGACACAGACATCGCCACCCACGCGCCGCGCGGCCCGGCCAGCCGTGATATTACGGTTGCGCCACTGCGTCCAAGTCGCCTTTGCCTCTGGCGCCATGAACCAGTTGGACCAGCCCTCCTGGAGCATGAACCCGCCCTCGCGCATGACGGCGAACTCCTGCTTGTCCATACGCTGGGGATCATCCGAGACGTACATCGCATCCGATGACGCCCGCATCGGGTCGCCATTGTGGCCGAGCAGCGCGCCTGGCTTGGCTTCCTCGATGCGGCGGCGAGAATAGGCGATGATCTCGCTCAGGCCGTACCCATTGAACGGCGCCTCGCGGCCGAGGATATCCACCTGCCGCGCGTCGTAGTCGATCGGATCATCGTAGCGGAAGCCGTCCCAGCCGAGGTGCTTGATTGACGCCACCATCTGGTCGGCGTGCCAGCGAAATGCCGCGGGGTTCGTATGCAGCGAGCGAGAGACGCCCGTTACCTTGACGTCCTTCCGCGAGTCATCTTCCGCCCGTAGCGGCGAATCCAGTCCCATGTTTTTCGCGTCGAAGCCGAGCCAGACGAAGCCATTGTCGTTCTGCGTGCGCCAGTCCAGCAGATCGGGGAAGCGCCGGCCGAAGTCGTAGCCGCGGAAGCCGAAGATCACGCTGTAGTCGGCGTAGCCGAGCACGCCAATACCATGCTCATGCGCCGTGGCGATGCAGGTGCGCAACTGCTCGGTGCTGAAGCGCTGGCCCGTCTGGCCCGACCACCAGCGATCCTTGCCGGCAGGCGGCATAAGCTGGCTCATGTCGCAGGGCGCCCAGAAATCGATCTCCGCCACGGTGACGTAGTTCCGCCGGAAGGCCGCCACGTTGGCGTCGGCCTCGGTGGCCGAATAGGGCTGATGAATGGCGAAGTTGCCGTACTGGCCGGCACGGAGGGGCCGGTCGCTGACGACGAAGATGTCGCGGGCGGCGGACACCACCTTGTTCTCCTCCAATGCCTCCGCCCGCAACTGGTATCCACCCTTGGGCAATGTCGGCAGCGGCACGGTGGCAGCGTGCAGCGCAGTGGTGGCCGGCAGAGTGATATCGCGTTCGGCAATGACCTTCTCATCCTGAATGCCGCTCTCGACGACCAGCCGCAGGCGTACCGGCCGCTCCCGGCCGGCATAGTTGGCCAGCAGGATGGTCACTTCTCCGGTCTCGCGGGGCGCGCGGACCAGCTTGCCCACATGTACCGAGGCCACTTCGACCGTGCCAGCACCGATGACGGGCTCGACTTCGATCCGGTCGACAACCAACTCGCGCGGCAGCCCATCGCGCAGCGACACAACGTTGAGAGGGCCAGGCAGGTGCAGTTCCACGATCCGCTCGGCAAAGCTGCCGTCGGCCGGGAGATCGGCGAACTCGATTGGCGCGCGGCTCTGGAAGCCCTTGCCGCCGGCTTCGAGGTTCGTCCTGAATCGGCCGCCTTTTTCCAGGCGAAGGCGAACAGTGAAGCGGTTGCGGCCTGGCGCGGTGGGGATCTCATCGTGCATGCTGATGAACCCGGCCTCGCCGGTGAATCGCACGGCCTGGCCGTCGCGTGCCTGGGGATCGGCGATCACCTCGCGCTTATAGGGGCTTGAGCAGCGGACCAGCGCGGCCCGGTCCCACACATGCTTGCCGGGCAGGGCTTTCGATTCCGCGGTCCATCCTGTCCGCGAACCGAGAGCGACGACGCAGGCGAGGAGCAATAGCTGTCGAACATTCATGGAAACACTCCATTCGCGACATCTCGGGGTGAACTGCTCACCACTGCTGCCAGTTCCGGAACACCGGGGGTTGCTTGAGGTTCTCCAGCACGAACTCGTAACGGTTGTCCAGCAGCGGAACAACAGCGATGCGGCCGCGAGTGCCGGGAGCGCAGCTGATGCCGTCGGCGGTGACGGTCGGCATCTGCACGATCCCTTCCGGTTGGGTGATGTTGACGAAGCGCCCGGGGCCTTCGCTGACCCCGACGACCTTGTCGTGGTGGAACGTCAGGTCGTATGGCCCGGAGGCGACATCGGCTTTCACGGTGCCGTAGCCGATGGTCTGGCCTTCGAGCATGACGAGGCGGGTGGTCCTTGCTGCGTTGTCCACCACGATGCCGCCGCGTTGGCCGACGAAGGCCACCCGGTCCTGCTGGAAGTCGAGCGGCTTGTCGCTGTTGAACTCATACGCGATGCCGCTCGTCAGCGCCTGCTTCCGCACGCCCGGAGCCACCTGCTCGATCTTCCCATCCTTCTCATTCAGCGCAAAAGCGATGGTGTAGGTCGGGCTGGGTACCTCAGCCGCTCCGCCCTTGGCGATGTCGGCTTTAGAAACGACCCTGGTAGCCGGCTGGCCCGCCTTTAGGGTGTAGCCCTTGTAGCTGACCTTCCCGGCACCTTCGGTGACGCTCAGATGTACTTCGTTGGCGAGGATGCGGACCGCGCCCGCGACGCCCTGGAAGCTGACGTTATCGTTCTTGAAGGTGATGCCGTCGGGATGGGCAAAGACGTAATCGGTACCTCTGGCCGTGGTGACCCGAGCGACGCCATCGCCGAGGTTCTCGGACTTGGCGTCGGCTTCGCCGGCTCCGCGCGCGAAGATAATGACCAGGGCATCTTGTCCGCCCGGCATGGGTCCGGCGGCGTTGATGGTCATCTCGTCAACCGCGAGCACGTCATTGCCTTTCTTGACCGTCGGGCTGCCCGCGCTGTTCCAGGCCTTGGCCAAGTAGTTGTACTGAGGACCCTCGGCGTGGACCTGGCGGGACTCGATCACGACCTCCTTTGGCTGCAGGAAGCGCACCGACATCTTCGGCCCCCACTGGCTCGCGTATTCGAAGCCAGTATTGTTGGATTTCACCTGGTCCTTCTTGCCCAGCGTCCGCTGATACCACCAGGTCTCCGGGAGCAGTTTGGGGTCGCCATGCAAGCTACGGTAGCTGTCGCGGAAGACAAAGTAGTTGGGACCATCGACGTCGCTGTCCTTGAGGAAGATGACCTGGCGCGTCCAACGGAGAGCATCGGGTGCAGACAGATCCCGAGCGGTGCTGTCATCGGGGCGAAGGAACTTGGAGCTGTAATCGCCCACGCCCTTGAGGTAGTCCACCGAGTCACTGAAGAAATGACGGTGGACGCCGGATGAGTTCCCGCCGCCGGGCCAGCCGCCATCGTCGGTCTGCTTGCCAAACCGCACGCGGCTGTGCCAGCCGAACTCGTTGTAGGCTTTCACGAACTCCGGCTGTTGCCGCATGGCGTAAGCGAAGATGCTCATCGCCGTCAACGGGGCGCCTTTGGCGTAGATGATGAAATCGCCCTGGTTGGCATCGGAGTGGCTGGCCAGGTAGCCCTGGCGATAGCCGAGGTAAGTGGCCTTCGGGTCAACTCCGCCGCTGCGGAGCACCGCACCAAATCCTGGCATCCATGCACTGGCCAGGGCTTTGGTGAGCACTTGCGGCGTGGCCTTGGGGAGCAGGCTCGTCACCTGGTTGCCGGTCAGTTCGGTGAAGCCGTTGTCGTGCTGCTGGCCGCCGGGGCGTCCCTGCTGGTCCCACGCCCACACGCACGCCGCGGCAAGATCGGGGTTGCTCTTTTCGATCAGTGCGGCTGCCGGGGTCCATTGGTTGAACAACAAGTTTCCTTCGTGACCGAAACCGGGCACAACCCGGACCCCGTAGCGGGGGTCTGGAGGAGGCAGGAGCTTGAGCGTGAAATCGACCGGGCCGCTGACGAGCCTGGCAATGCTGGGATCGAGTCGTCCCTGCCACTGAGCAGACAGCGCTCCATGCACGAGCGTCGGCGCGCTGGCGGCGTAATACGAAATCAGTTCGCTCCAGGCGCCCAGGGGGGCAATATTCATCCCGCCCTTGTAGCGGACGTAGTCAGCCGCGACATCGAGCCAGGTTCTGGCCATCGGATGGTCTGGAATCAGCGTGGCGGCAAATGGCAGTGCAAAGAACCGGTTGATGGGCATATTCGGATTGCCCAAGTGCGTCAGCGAACCACGTGCATTGAAGTCGGGATCGGCCATCAGGTAGCACCACGCCGCAATCTGCGCTTTGAGCTGCCCGCGCCGCGCCTCGGAAAGACTCGCTTCCGCGAGGGTCTTGCGAAGCCCTACGGCCCAGGTCATCGTCTCCGACTGGCGGTAATGGGAACACCAGGAAACATCGTGGTCATCGCCGAGCAACGCGGCATTGAAGCTGGAGCCCGGAGGCGCGTTGGTGCCCTCCAGGGGTGATCTCAGGCCCTGCTGCGTCTCGGGTGACCAGGCGAGATTCCAATCCTTGTAGGAGTCCAGGTTGACGTAACCTTCATATGCCCGCATGGGGTGCAGGGTTTCATGGGATTGGAATTTCCCCCCAATCAGCGCCCACAGCCGCCGCATGCCGGTCAGGCCGAACTCCGGATCGAATTCGCCGGTATGCAGCACGTCCTGCGAATGCGGTTGGGCCCGGATGGTCCAACGCATCTCCAGTGAGCCGTCCTTCCAGGCCAGGAGTTCCTGATAAACGTGCGGTTGCTTTGGCGGGAAGACCCAGTGATCGGCGCGCCATGCGCCTGCGTGCAACGGCATAATGCCAAGGAACGGCGCGGCCTGGCTGGCTTTCAGTTCCTGGGTGTTCACGACACCCAGGTAATGGATGTTTCGCTCCTCCCAGGGATAGTGGGCTACAACGTCCGCCACGAGCGAACGATCGGCCCCATAATCGATCTGGACGGTGCCATACCTGGAGGCATAGCCTTGCGCCTTCAGAGCCTCCTCCATCGGAGCATACTTCTTCTTGCCATTAGGCCCGAGCAGGGCCGCATCCGGCTTCCAGGACTGATTGCCATCTTGCAGCACCATGGCGACATAGAGCGGATCCATTGAAGGACAGTTGCCCTTCAGGTCCATCAATTCGTCGAGGCGGATGGCCGGATCGCCGGCCAGGAGACGGGCGGTGAACTGGTAGTAGCCGCCGTTGTCGAACTCGAAACGACCGACGGCCTCGACGAAGAGCGGGCCCTTCTCGGTGATCTGGCCTACGCATCCGATGACTCTTGGCGCGGCCGCGAGCGCCGCGGCTTGCGCGGCAGCATCCGGCGCATCCGCACGGTACTTCTGGCGATAGCGCACGGCCTCGATCGACTCGGTCGTGAAGTAGCTTCCGCCAACCCAGCGTCCGTCGGCCAGCCGGATGCCGGCGATGGGCCCGAACGCGATGCCGGCCTGCTCCAGATTGGCGAGCGGTTTCATGGCCGCGGCACGGTCACCGGCCATCGTCAGCGGCTTGGCGAACTGCTTCGCGCCCGCCGGCAGTCGAATAGCGGTCACCCCGTTGTCCAGCGTGAGCAGGTTACCTTCCACCGCCGCCTTGAGCACATTGGCGGCCGCGGCGGGCCTGCCGGCTTCCAGGCTGTAGTGATAGCTGCCGCCCTTGGGCAATTCAGCATAGAAGCTGAGACGCGCCGTGGCGATGGAGCCATCGGCGTGCGTCCTTAATCGCGACATCTGGCTGGACACTTCCTTGCCCTGCGCATCCTGCAGCCTCACTTCACCTGGCTTTGCCTGCCCCGGCTTCAGGTCCAGGGCATAGGTCAGCAGCGTTCGCGGCCAGTCGCGATGCACGATCTCGCGACATTCAAACACTGCCAACGGCTCGGCCATGGCCACGCCAGCGAGAATCAGCCAACTCACCACCATCACAAAAGGCATGGTTCGCGCATTCACTGTTTCGTCTCCTTCTTCCTTGGGTTGATCACCCCAACAGCCAGCTCCGGCCGCAGGCGCTCAAAAATCAGGTTCGATGGGATGACGGCGGTCACCTCTCCAGTGCGGTTGATGATGGAACTGCCCCCGGGATGGAAATAGCCCGTGGCAGGATTCCAGCCCGCCTGGTTGCAGGCGACCTGCGCCATGTCCAGGCGCAGGCACTGCTCGATGGCCGCCGAATCCAGGCACCGCACGACCGACTGCGCGTAGCTCTTCCTCTTCGCGGGGTCTGCCAGTTCGGCCTGGTGCATGCCGAATGACTCATCACCGGCACCCGCGCAGATGAGGATTACCGCATCACACCCAGCCTTGGAGAGTTCGTCAAAGATGTCGGGAATGCCCGCGTCGGCGCAGATCAGTATCGCGCATCTCAGCCCATCCACCTGGAAGATCACGCGCTCGCGCGCGGCCGAAGTCACTGGGGCAATTGCCTTTTCCGGGGCCATCACATTGTGCTTTCGCTGAATCACGCGTTTGCCGTCCGGGAAGAACACTGCCGCCGAGTTGAACAGCTTCTCGCCTTGCTCTTCGTAGAACCCCGTCGCAATGGCAATGCCATGTTCCTTAGCCATGCGGCCGATCTGCTCCAGTGCTGGGTTCTCCAGCGTGATCGCCGCCTTGGCTCCAGTTCCTTTCAAGTCATAGCCGGTGACTCCGCATTCCGAAAAAACCACCAGGCGGGCACCACGACGCGCCGCCTCGATGACTAGAGGTTCCACGTTGCGGACGTTTGTTTCCACCGCACCGGGGATCACCAGGGGTTGCGCCACAGCTATCCCAAGCTCCGATTCGCTCCCGCGGAGTGACACACACCCGTTCAGCAGCGCAGCCAGCAACGCCAAAAGAAGCTTGCCTTGCCAAATAGCAGCGGCAAGTCTTGGTGCCGCGTGCCGCATGCAATTGTTTTGGTGTCTGTCCATGGGCGTGCTCCGGTAGCTGGCCGGCGACTCCGCGTCGCTTCTGATCGCGATAGTCGTCTGCGTATCATCGCTCTTGCGTATAAGGAAATAGCCGTTCCGCGGCAGGCATTACGCGGAATCCCAAAATCAGAGCCGTTAAGTCAAGGCCCTCGCTCGATACTCACGATAAAATCAAACGCCTCGCCCATTTGTCGGCCGTCGATCGTGACATCCAGGGCGACGATCAAAACTCCCGGGCCGGCCGCGGAGGTCGCTTTCAGGCGAATCGGAAATGATCTGCGGGATTCTGATGCCAATTCGCCCTCCACCACCGCCGGCTCGGCGGCGATCCCCGGCGGCGTATGGATCTCGATGTGGTGCTTCTGAGTTGTCTTGCGGAAGTTGCGAACGTGGATGGCGACTTCAGCGCTCTCTCCCGGCCGAAGCGACATCCGGTATGGCTCGGCACGCACCCAGAACGGATCGAACCAGTATCGATAGTCCGGATCGGGGCTGAGCGACTGGAAAGCATCCCGCATCTCGTATGACCACTTGCGGTATCGCTCGATGAACTGGGCCGGGTGGTCCAGGACGAATGAATGCCCGCCCACGAGTATTTCGGGCTTCAATCGGCTCAGGTACTCAGCGCCGTAGATGTAGCCTTCCTCCAGGATGGCGCTGTTGTGGGCCACCATGGCTTCGTGGCCGGTCTGCGTGGGGTCGTCGGGATCCCCGAAGATGTTGTCGCCGGTGAAAGCAACCTTTCGGCCGTCGATCTGCCCGTGCATGCAGAGGGCGAACTCGGTCTGGCCGGGCATCCAGTCCACGGTGAACCTGTATCCCTGCCACTCGAAGCTCTCCCCCGATTTGAATGCGCGATCGACTTTCACCCCATCCACGCCACTGCCATACGCCTGGATCGGCGCAGCGTAGTCAAACCTTTCCGGGTGCTCCATCTTGTCGACCATGTTGTCCAAGGCCCAGATCTTCGTGCCCCATTTCTCACGCAGGTGCTCTGCCTGGAGAAAATGGTCGCCGTGCATATGGGTGATGATGACAGCATCAATGGCCTTCAATCCAAAATGCTGGCGGAGGCCATCCAGCGAGGCGTCGAGGAACTTGATCTCGAGTAGGCCACAGTCGACCACGAGCGCATGGCCGTTGTCAGCCAGGATCAGTCCGAAGTTGGGCCAGAAGTTCGTGCGTTTGAACTTGAAGAGGTGCGGGGAGACCTGCGCCACATCCTTGATGGCCGTCGGCTTGGAAACATTGTCCTGATAGGCATTGGATGCACCTTCCACGCCGTAGCCGCGCAGGTAGAGCTTTTCCATCCGCTGGAGTTTCTCGGCGTACTGGCGCAACTGCGGCTTGGGATCGCGCGCCACGGGTCCATGCGAGGGCAGCAGCCAGACTGGATCAGACTGAGCGAGGATCGCCACGGATTTCTGGAGGGCATGAATGCCTGCGGCGAAGCCATAGTCCCATTCGGTATCGAACCAGGTGTGTATCTTCGCGCCATCGAGCATGACATCGCCGCTGAACGTCAGACGCCGGCCGTTCAGTTCTAACTGGTAACTCATTCCAGCAGGGCTGTTGCCCGGCGTGGCCAGGCACAGAATCTCCAGTCCGTGCCAGGGTAGCGTGTCGTCTGGCTTAAACGTTCGATCCAGAGGAATCGGCTGGATTGGCGGGCGCACGTAGCTCGAACCGTGGATGGTCATCGGATCACCCAGGCGCACCTTCATCTTGCGAAAGTCGGCGGGCTGCTGAAAAAGTCTGCTTTCCCCGTCGGGTGCCGCCAGCTTGGCGCCCCACCCCTTGAGCCTTGACGCGCCCTGGCACTGCTCCCGATGATGGTGCGTGAACAGTACCCACTCAACGCGTCTGATGCCGATCTCGTTCAGATGGTCGAGCACGCTGCCATTCCCCAGATCGATCAACAGCGCCGCCTCGCCGTCACGAAGCACGTAGACATTGCAGGTATCGGACCAGACGAACAAGTCCGGATGGGCTTTAGCATCAGGCTGGACAAACCCGACGGGCGTATCAGCTCTCGGCTGAGTTGACCTGCCCGCCGGCGTTCCGATGATCGCGCCAACATCCACGTCACGATCCGCGACGCCGACCTCCGCGGCCGGAAGTGCAAAAGTAAATCCGGCCTTGCTTGCGGTGAGCTTTCGCTGGCCGGGGACCAAGGATGGAATGACGTATTGTCCATCAGTATCGGTCACGGCGCAGTGCCACGTTCCGGCCTCGACGGTTACGCCGGCGATGCCTTTGCCCGCGGCATCCACCACCCGGCCCCTGAGGGCATGTGTTCCCGGGCGGTTCTTGAGAACATCCGCCATCCATGCCCGCATCTCACGGCGGATGAGTGAGTCCTTCTCCAGGAAGTGATCGGTGTGTTTCAGGCCGGCAAGCTCGCGCTCGACCACGGGAAAACCGAGTTCGCGCAGGATGCGGGCGCCCTTGGGGCTTTCGTTCTTGCCGTCATCATCGCTGCCGTACGTCACGAACGTCGGGCGGCCACGCGTCCGGGCCAGACGTTCGCGGGCGCCAGCTTCCGTGAATCGCCCGCCGTCGATGTGACTGTGGGGCAGGAAGCCAAGCCAGACATCAGCGATGGTGTCATTTCGCAACGCGAGGTAACCGGCCGCGATCGCGCCCCGCGAGAATCCGGTGAACAGAATGGCGTTGGGATCGCCGCCGAATTTCTGGCAGATGCGGCGCAAGTTCGTCAGGCAATACTCGATGGTGGCATCCTCGCTGCCCCACCACCAAACCACATTCTCCTTCTTCACCGGATCGACGTAGGGGAGCACCACCCAGATGAAATCCCTGCCGCCGGAGAGGTGGAAACCAAGCCGGCAGTCCTCGACTTTGCCCGTCAGCTCTTCCCACTTGTTGGGGGCGTATTCGACGATGACAGGATAGGTCTTGCCCGGCTCCCAGTTGGTCGGCAGATACAGGCCGTGATGAACGCCAGTCCCGCGATACTCCTCGGCCTGCTGGCGCACGAACTTGCCCGGCGCGGGCTCGCCCTCGGTCATTGGCGGGCGAGCGGATTCTGCTGACGCGACCGGCGCCGGCTCGAAGACGGCTCTATCCACAAACAGTCCGGCCACGCGCAGGGTGGCAGCAAAAGCTAAGACCAACCCGATAGCCAGAATATTTCTCATACCGTCTCCATCCAAACATCCAGGTCGATCTCACCGGCTGATCACCAGTCCCGTCCTCCCTTGGCTGGCGCGGATGATGATGCGCAGCAGCTTCACATCCGTGATGCCATCCGGCCGCCTCGCCGGCGGTTCGGTTCGCAAGCTGCGTATCTGGCTGAGCATGTCGAGCACGGCCTTCTCATCCGGGTCCGCGCCGACGGTCTGGGCAACCAGGTTGGGGATGTTGTGCTGTTTTTGATTGACGCCGCCGCCGCCACAGTTGAGCAGGAACGCCTGGGCTTTCGGGGCGGAACTGTCATGCCAAGTCCTGTCAGCGGTTGTGCTGTTCCGCGACGTGAACTCGCTGGCAGCGCTCAATATCCGGCTGTGGCTGCCGTCGCCCGTGATCCGGATGAAGAACGAACCATCATTTTCGTCATAGCCGCTGCCGATGTAGTTGCCGACATAGGAGAGCGTCCCCCGGAACCCTTCGATGTTGATGAACGGTTTGGTGGTCGAGGGCGTGGCCGCCCAGCTCATTCCCATGACACTGATCGATCCGGAGGAATCCTTGTCAAGGCCGATGAGCGCACCGGGCTTGGGTGTTTCGTCGCGGTAGCCGCAGGCAAGGACTCGGCCACCGTTCTGCACGTCGATCAGCCGGGATTCGTTGTTGCCTAGCGCGCCCAGAAGCAAAGACACCTGTCCCCGCGTGCTGCCTCCGGCCTCCAGGACCGGCCCGCCTTTGACCAGGACTCCAGCCCGCGTGAACTCCCCCCAGCCGGCGTTGAGGTAGGTCACGTCGCTGTCTTCGACGCCGTCCACAAGGATCGCGATGTCGCAGCGCTTGGAGGCGTCATTGCCTCCACAAAGCACCTGATCGCAGAAGATACGGCCGCCGGCCTGGTCCGCATTGTCAATGACCATCGCATCGGCCCCACTGCCGCCAAAGGCGATCGACAGGTCGCGGATCGTAACGCGGCTTGGGCCTGCCAGTTTCAGGCCCGGTCCTCTTCCCGAGCCGCCCCAGTTGATTACCGTGCCGTTCTCAGTGCCGCTATCGCCGACGATCTGTATGTCCTTGTTCGCGGGCACGATAACCGTCCTGAGAAGCGTGTACTTCCCCTTGGGCAGATGCACCACCGGGTTGGCGCCAGCCGGTTCGGCGGCCGCGGCGTCGATCCGCTGCTGAAGCTCTTTTGCTTCATCCCCGGTGCCCGGCCGCACCTCGAAGATCTTCCGCAGCTTGTTGGGCGGCGTTCCCGGCAGCCGCAGTTTCGCGGGAACGGCAACATCCCTGGCATCGACGATCTTCTGGACAAGATTCACGGTCCGGCCGCCGCCCGGTGCGACCGGGTCGGCCACGGTGAAGGTGTTGCCGACCAGCAAGTGGTTGCTTCCGCCTGCGCTGATGCACGGCCCGGCATTGCCCTCCCGGCTGCGGATCAGGTTGTCGATGACCGACTCCTTTGCCGGCATCGCCACGCGGTCCAGCGTGTTGTATATCCTGTTGCCCTGCACATGCGCCCGGGCTGCAAAGGTCCCGATGAAGCACTTGGAGTCGATCGACGTGTTGTTGACGACGTTGAAGACGTGGTTGTTCGAGCTCCCCAGATCGCAGACCTTCGAGCGGAGGAACACGTTCTCGAACGCCTGATATCCGCCCATGTTGTTGTAGATGCCCCGGCCGCAGTCCTCGAACAGACACCACCACACATAGATGTCCATCGTGTTCCAGTCGGCCGTGAGAATCCCCGTTCCGCAGCGAGCAAAGCGGCATCGCTCGATAGCGTGCTCAGCCTGGCCCTCGTGGCCGTTGGTGTTGCTGCCGAGGCAGATACCGCTGCCGGAGATGTCCTTGAACCACAGGTCGCTCAATTCACAATAGGTCGAGAAGTTGTTCCAGCGCATCAGCCCCGTGCCGGCCTTGCCGCGCCCGTCAAAGCCCAGGCGGCTGACCTTGCAGTACCAGGCATCCAGGCCCCACATCCATTTGCCATCGGGGCCGTTCCAGGCGATCACGGTCGTGGCCGGATCTTCGCCGATGATCTGGCAGCCGAGCCAGTCGGTGTGGCCGCGCCGCTCGGTCTTGAGGGCTGAGTTGATGCGATACGTACCGGCGGGGAAATAGAGTGTACTCCAGGCATTTCGCGGCACATCGCGCAGATCATCCAGCGCTTTCTGAATCGCCGGCGCATCGTCGGTCACCCCGTCGCCCTTGGCCCCGTAGTCGGTCTTGATGTTCTTCCAACTCGGGAACGGCCCGGCGAACTCCTCGCCGGTGTCGTGGAAGACGACTGTCTGGCAATGCGCCGCTGCACACATCCAGGCAATGGTCAGAGCGGCCAAAATCGTTTTATGGACTGTCATCGAGGTTTCCTTCGCTGGTCTCCTTCACCAGAACTGTCCGATCTTCGCCTCAATTTCATCACGGGGATGGCGGGATTGCCTTCCACACGCGCAGCGAACGGATCGTCGGCGACTCACCAAAGTTGCTGATCGCAAACGTCCGCTTCCGGTCCTTCGCCAGCCCATGGTTCACTTCGGTGTCGATGCGGATCTCCCGATCCACCCACACCCGCATTCGCTGTCCCTGCTTCTCCACGCGCAGCGTATGGTCCCGCTCGTAACTCATCGGGCGCGGATCCTGGGCCAGGAGCGTTTGTCCGGAAGGGTACAGGCTGTCGATCGTGCTGCCGTACGGATAGTCCGGCGCTGCGAAGATCACACGGTAGCCCTGGAAGCTGTCCCCATCCACCGCCATGCCCAGCGACCACTTGGCTCCCGCCGAGACCTCCACCTCAACAGCCACGTCGCTGCCGACCTCCTCCACCCAGCGCGACACGATCAGCCCGTGCTCGCCAAAGACCGGTCGGGCATCCACGAACCGCAGTCCGCCATCTCCCATGTGGATGCCGTTGGGGCCGGGCACAATCTTGCGCCCCGCTGTATGAAGGCTGGTGCTGTCGCAGAAGACCGTCTCCAACTGCGGCGGCAGGCTGCCCATCGCCCTGAAATCAAGGTCGCACACTGCACTCCACGCTTGGGCGCCGTGTGCGTCGACCGTCGCCCGGTTGCCTTCAGCCACGTCTATGCTACCGCCCGCTCCCGTCACGCGTACCCGGCCGCGACTGACCTGCACCGATGTGGCGGCTGGGGCCGCCGTCAGTTCAAACACGGTACCCAGTACCGTTACCTCGGCCTGCTGCGTCACAAACACCAGGGGCTTGGCCGGATCCTGTGGCTTGACATCGCAGGTTATGCCGCCGATTTTCAACTCGATGCGATGTCCATCCTGCCGGGATAGCAGCCCGAGACTGCTTTCGTTGCCCAGTTGGATGGTCGTCCCGTCGGCCAGTCGCAGGTCCACGTTGCTGTTTGCTCCCGCCTGAATCCCATCGCCAGGGCTGACGATTGCCCCGGCCTGAACTGGAACGACTTTCCCATCGCGTACCCGGCGTGCCTCGCCTCTGACTGCCACGACCGATGCGCCATGATCGGGCACTCGGTTCCGTTGGTACATGACCCAAGCCAGGCCGACGGACAAGAGAAGGACCGCGGCAATGGCTGAGAGCGCCCACACGAGCCGTCGCCGCCTGCCTCGTTCCGGCGCAACCGCGCAAAGGACGCCGTGGGCCGACTTGAGCAGCGCGTGCATCTGGCAATAATCAAGGTAGAGCCGCCGGGCGTCCGGCTCATCCCGCACGAGTTCGCCCAGCCGCCGGCGGTCACCTTCAGCCAGCGTGCCATCGGTCATCGCCGTAAGCAGACGTTCCATCTCACGCCCAACTTCTTCGTGAGGCAATGTCATTACACGCCTCCCACCGCTGAGGACTTGGCCACGCATTCCATCAGGCTGCGACGGACGCGAAACAGCGTCTGCGCCACGCCATTGGCCGTCTTCTGGCACGCCTCCGCAATCGCCTGAAGGGATTGCCCCTGAGCATAACGCTGGTGAAGCAGATCGCGATGCGGCGCCCCCAACTTCTCCAGGCATCCGCTCAAGACCCGCTCACGAACCTCGAACGTCTCGTCCACCTCCCTGGCGGCCGGGTCGAGAATGGCTAGGATCTCGTTATCGAACACCACCCGATCCCGAAGTTGCCGCTGGCGGTGGGCCATGACCTGAAAGTGGGCGATGCGGAACGCCCATGCCCGGAAGTTTGAGCCGGGCTGAAACTCACCAGCATTGCGCCAGAGGACCATGTTGGCCTCCTGCAACACGTCATTGGCTTGATCCACATCGCCCAGCAGCGACAGGATGTACCCATAGAGCCGCCCCTGATGAGCAGTCATCAACTGGACGAAGGATTCTGCGTCTTGGGACGGCTTCTCCTGCATGATCACTCCAAGCTATGAGTAAATAACACAAATCCGGGAAGTATTACGCGCGATTTGCATTTTCGCTTGCTTGAGTCGAGTTGCCGTGGGATTTGCCGGCGTCTATAGCCCTCCGCCGACGCGAGTCTGCCACGTCGTCTTGGGGGGGCGAACCGGGGTATTCATTGTCGGCAAGTTCTCAGTGGAGTTGAGGATCAGGCCATGAGATGTAACATTAGTAGTCGCTCATTGAGGCTATCTGAGATCTGGCTCATTCGCGGAGTGCCTATGCTCCTGACCCGTACCAAAACCATGATCGCCACAAAACAACACCGTCACGTCACCGGCCCATTCCTTCCTGTGGTCGTGTTGATCGCTGGCCTCTGTTTGCCGTTGTGCGCGGCAGAGACTTGCGAGAAGCTGAACGTGCGCATCTCCTTCGGCCATCGGGCGCAGGAGAAGATCACCATCACGCCACGACTGATTGCGGGCTCACCTGGGCTGGAAGTTCTTGCGGCGGATAAGCAGCTAACCGTTGGAGCGGGCACGGTCGATTCAGTAACAGCAAAGGTTCTCTGGAGGAAGCCGGTGCAACCGCTGCGCAAGCCACAGGAGATTTGGCAACACCTGCTCGACCACGGCACACCCGGACAAGTTGCGCGGCTCAAGGATGACCCCGGCCTGCAGCCCGATGCGCCGGTACTCACCGTGCTGACGGCCGCGGATGGCATGCGAGGATTCTCCATCGGCCTGGAGCAACTCGCTCGGCACAAGGCAATGTGGCTTCCTGAGCAGGATGCGTTTGTCACGCTGGCGGATACGCCGGTGGATTTCGCGGCGCATCTTGCCTCACTGAAGGGTGAACGAGTTCTCGACCGGGTGAAGCATGAACCGGAGGCGACGCTTGCGGAGTGGACGGGCAAATGGGCGGACTTCGGCGACCCAACCCGGCCACACCATGGGCGCGAAACCAACTTGCTTGGGGCCAAAGGTCATCTCACGGGCTTGGTTGCGCGACACGGTTCGTTGTACAAGTTCGGCGTGGACCGCTGGGGCAGCGTGCGGCCTGATCTCGCCTTCGCACACAAGTTCCGCTTCGACCCACTTTGGCCGAAGTGCCAATGGATCGGCCAGCGCATCGTGGATGGGTTGCCCATCTTGGTGACGACGTGCGAGCGCGAAGGCCATCGCTGCGAGATTGAACAAATCGCCGGGCCGCTGAGCGACACACCGCCAGCCCGGCGAGGTGAAATCGTCAGTGTGCTATTGAGCAAACTTCGGTTCTCCGGCAAAGCCGGGCCACTGAGCTTCGGCTTTCGGCTGGCGACGGAAAGCAAACAACGGCACCCGGAGCTTCGTGAAATTGGCGGCCGGTGGTGTGTGGTGGACCGCGAGGCAGGCAATGTGTGGCTGATGATTGAGCCCGGTCCAGATCTGACGCTGAAGCCACGCGCAGCCATCGCGGATGATAAGGATCCGCGAATCGAGTTTGACTGCGCGGGCGAATTAGCAGCCGGCGAAACGCGCGAGATTCTCGTGAAGCTGCCCTCGCCCACCATCCTGGTGGCCGAGGTCGCCACGCTGGCATCGCTGGATTTCACACAAGCCCGCGCGGCGACGGTGAAATACTGGGAGGGCTGGCTGGCGCAGGGAGCGCAGTTCCAAGTGCCGGAGAAAGCAGTCAACGACCTCTTTCGTGCCAACCTCTGGCACGCCCTGATGCTGCCGCGATTCCGCGACGGTGACCGTATCGACTTGCCCTACTCGAATTTCGCGTATGGCCAGCTCAATGCCGATTGGCCCATCAATCAAGCCGTGTATGTAGACTACATGCTCTACGGCCTGCGTGGGCACTTCGCCGTGGCGGAGGAGGAGTTCGGCGCCATGTATCGCAGCCAGCAGAAGCCCGACGGGCGCGTCGGCGGCTACGCGGAGTGGGGCGTCTACTCGCCGGGAATGCTCTATTCCATCGCGCAGAACTTTCTACTCTCCGGCGATCGCGCGTCCTTCGAGCGGCTATCGCCCGCGTCGCTCAAGGCGCTGGACTGGTGCCTGAAGGAAGTGGCCAGGAGTCAGCAGAACAAGGAGGCGCCCGGCCTGATCGTTGCGCCGCTGAACGACCTCACCCACGCCAATCTCGCCTGGGCTTTCCCGAACGGTTACTACGTCGCCGGGCTGGATATCTTTGGCCGGGCATTGGCCGCCCATGGGCACCCGCGCGCGGCGGAAGTTGGGGCCGTGGCGAAGAAGATGTATGGCGACGTGACCGCCGCTTTTGCCCGCGCCAGCGTGAAATCGCCCGTGGTGCAGCTCGCTGATGGCACCTGGATCAACTACGTTCCGTGTGATGCTATGACCCCGCGCCGCCTGGTCGAGGAGTGGTATCCCACCGACGTGGACTGCGGACCGCTGCACCTGGCGCGGCTTGGCGCGATTGACCCGCGGGGGTGGCTTGCCACGGCGATGCTCCACGACCACGAGGACAATCTTTTCCTGAACCAGTGGGGCATGGCCAACGAGCCGGTGTACAACATGCAGGCAACGGCATATCTGGTCCGCGACGAGCCGGAGGCGGCCATCCGCGCCTTCTACAGCATGATGGCCTGCGCTTTCTCGCACCATCAGTTGACGCCGCTTGAACATCGCTGGGCATGGGGCCAATACTACATGCCGCCAAGCACCGATGGCGCTTGGTTTGAGCTGTATCGCAATATGCTACTCAACGAGCTGGGCGGCGACGGCACGCTATTCATCGGGCAGGCTCTGCCGCGTGCCTGGCTGGCCGACGGAAAACGCATTGAAGTCAGGCAAGCGCCGACTTACTACGGGCCAATGAGCATGACAATCCAAAGCCATGCCGCGACGGGCACGATCCAGGCGGAGATCCAGATGCCGCTACGACAGAAACCCCACGAGTTGCTTGTGCGTCTGCGTCATCCCGACGGCAAGCGAATCAAGTCGGTCAAGGTCAACGATCGGGATTGGCTGCAGTTTGATACTGGTAAGGAATGGGTGCGAATCATCAACCCGGACCAGCCGCGATACACCATCACGGCGTCGTATTGAGCGTAATGGAGAGGGTATGAGATACCATCTGGCCGGTCTGTTGATGCTGGCATCGACAGCAAGCGTCGCGTGGGCAGCCGATCGAAAACCGGATCCCGCCGCGGAGCAACTGGCTCGCGAGGTGCGCGACCAAGGGTGGATTGCCTACGGCGCCCGTTCGGACAAAGGCGACTGGGATCTGTTCCTCTGCCGGCCTGATGGCTCGGGGATACGCAACCTCACCCGCACGTCGGGTGCGAACGAGATCTATCCTCTATTCTCTCGTGATGGCAGACGCTTGCTCTACCGGAAGCTGCCCAAGGACCAGAATATCGAGGGCAACAACTACGGCGCTCAGGGCCGATTGATCATTGCCAACAGCGACGGCTCGAACCCCGTGCCCCTGGGCGAGAGCGGCGACTTCCCCTGGGCCACTTGGAACCCGGATGGCAAGCAGATCGCCTGCCTTACCATCAAAGGGATCGACTTTGTGGACCTGACGACGAAGAAGGTCGTTCGCACGTTACCGCGGCAGGGCTTCTTTCAGCAGGTCACCTGGTCGCCCGATGGGCAATGGCTTTCCGGCGTGTCCAACAATCTCGGAACCGCCTGGAGCATCGCGAGGATGAACTGCGAGACGGGCAAGGTCAACGCCGTCAGTTCCACTGACTGCTGTACGCCGGACTGGTTCCCAGACAGCACGAGCATCATCTTCTCCAAACGTCCGGGGCAGTGGACCCAGCTTTGGATGGCCAATGCTGACGGTCAGTCGCCCCGACTGCTCTACGCCGAAGACGGACGGCATGTCTACGGCGGCCATGTGTCTCCCGATGGCAAATACGTTCTCTTCACCGGGAACATGAAGGAGGACGGCGATCCCGCAAATGCCGGCGCGCCCATGAACCTGATGCGCCTGGCGGACGCGCCGATCCTCGGCGGCGATGTTCGCCAGCTCAAGGGCCAGGTTCCGAACTTCAAGACCGGCACACTACTATCGCTTCCGATCGGTTGGGAGCCCTGCTGGACCGCGTCCGAAAGCCCCGCTGGTGATAAAACTGAAAAGGCCGCGACCCCCGACTCGGGTTCGGGCGTCGATTCTCTGGCGAAAGGACTGCATGACCTGGGCACGATTGCCTTCAGCGCCAAGACCGACGCCGGCGACTGGGATCTTTTTCTCTGTCGGCCCGATGGGTCCGATCGGCAACCGCTGACGAAAACGCCTGACTTCAACGAGGCCGGCGTGCATTTCTCGCCTGATGGCCGGCGGATGCTGTACTACCGAATGCCCAGGGGCGAGCCGCTCGACAACAATACGTATGGCACTTTCGAGCTGATCGTCGCCAACGCCGACGGCAGCAACGCCATATCGCTGGGCAACGACTACAAATGGGCCTCGTGGGGTCCCGATGGCAATCAGATTGCCTGCATCGCCGGCGGCTCGATTCGCATTGTCGATCTGGCCACTCGTAAGACCGTGCGCGAAGTTCCGCGCAGGGGCATTGTCCAACAATTGGGGTGGTCGCCCGACGGGCAGTGGTTTACCGGAACGGCCAATGGCTTGGGGCAATATTGGAATATCGCCCGGCTCAACGCCCGCACGGGCGAAATCAACGCCATCAGCGAGACGGATCGTTACAACTGCACGCCGGATTGGCTGACGGACTCACAACGGGTCGTGTACTCGCGTGGAATCATTCCGGAAAAAGGTGGCTACGCCGAGTTGTGGGTTGGCGGCGGCGATGGCCGGGAACGACGCACGATCTACGCCGAAGACAAGCGCCACATCTACGGCGGGTGCATCTCGCCGGATGGCAAGTACATGCTCTTCACGCGAAGTGAGTCCGACCTGGGCAAGGTGGACAACTCGCGCACAAGCATGTCGATTGTGCGGTTGGCAGATGTTCCGGTGGTCGTGGGAGGCGATCCGGCGTTTCGCTCGCGTTTCCCCAAGGCTCGCGCCGGCCCGCGTCTTGATCTCTCGTGGGGCTGGGAGCCACACTGGACCAGTAAAGAAATCAAACCGGCATCGAGCCACTGAAAGGGTTCATGGCAATGCTCCGCAGGTTCGTTTTCATCGCTCCAGCAATCGTTGTTCTCTCGCTTTTTGCGGCCGGATGCAGGGACAAGCCCAGGCAACCAGGCGCATCATCGGGCGAAGATCCCCAAGTCACGACGTTGGGATCGATCGAGGTTACGGCAAGGCTGGTGGAGGTTCCCGCGGGCGCCATCTTCAAGCGCGAGCTGTACGATTACGCCACCATCCTGAAGTACGAAATCATCAAGACCCACCGGGGCAAAACACACGCCAGTACGATCTATGTGGGCCAGTACAACCCGTTCAAGCCGCGCGATCAGGCCGCCGACCGCAAGGTCAAGGGCATCGGCGGGACGGCCAAGTCCTTCACCGGCGGACAGGTCCATCGCATGGCCTTGGAAGTGCCGCTCGACGACCATTTCATGGGCGGCATCGTGAACAAATACTTCGGCAAGCAAAGCGGTCCACTCTATTGGGCGGTGTGGACCAATTCGGTGGAACCGTAACCCATGGTTTTCAGTTCGCACCTGTTCATCTTCTACTTTCTGGCTCTGGTGTTGGCGCTTTACTACAGCGTTCCGCACCGCCGATTCCGCGCGGGGATGCTCGTGACGGTCAGCTATGGGTTCTACGGCTGGGCCAACCCGCCCTGGGCACTGATCATGTTCGCCAGCACGCTCATCGACTACTTCTGTGGTCTTGGCCTGCTGCGGCTCTCGGGATTGAAACGCGAGCCAGAGGGACATTGGCCCTGCATTCCCTCTTCAGCCCCGCGCACGCGGGCCATGCTGGGAATTGTGATCGCCTCCATCTCGGCGAACATGGCCTTGCTCGCGTTCTTCAAGTACTACAACTTCACCGAGGAGAATCTCAATCGTGTGGCGATGGTGCTGGGCGGAACGTCCTGGCTGCCGGTTCTAAAGGTGGTTCTGCCCGTGGGCATCAGCTTCTACACCTTCAAGTCGATGAGCTACTGCGTCGACGTCTATCGCGGCGAA
Source organism: Phycisphaerales bacterium (assembly GCA_025361735.1). GTDB lineage: Bacteria > Planctomycetota > Phycisphaerae > Tepidisphaerales > Tepidisphaeraceae > JANYKD01. Next base: position 2,530 of record JANYKD010000246.1, on the reverse strand, counting down.
GCGCCGCCCATGAGTAACTTCATCGACTTCAACTGTTTCGAGGCGATGTTTCCCGACCTGGTGGCCGGTCCGATCATTCGCTATGGGGCGATCGAGCAGCAGATGCGCTCCCGCTCGCACACGGCCGACAAATTCGCCCGGGGCATCGCCTTCTTTGCTCTGGGGCTGGCCAAGAAGATCCTCATCGCCAACCCGATGGGATACCTGGCCGATGCTTCGTTTAATGCCGCCGCCCGCCACGCCGTGGACGCATGGACAGGTCTGATGGCCTATTCCTTCCAAATCTACTTTGACTTCTCCGGGTACAGCGATATGGCCGTTGGACTGGGGCTGATGCTCGGGTTCCTCTTCATCAAGAACTTCGACGCACCCTATCGAGCCGACAGCATCACCGAGTTCTGGCGGCGCTGGCACATCAGTCTCTCGACCTGGTTACGCGATTACCTCTATATCCCGCTCGGCGGCAATCGCCTGGGCGCTGTCCGGACCTATCTCAACTTGATGGTGGTCATGCTGCTGGGAGGATTCTGGCACGGGGCGTCGTGGGATTTCCTGATCTGGGGCGCCATCCACGGGACCATGCTCTCGGTCGAACGCATCGGAGGAAAGGACAGTTTCTACCGACGGTTGCCCGGCGGCATCCGCGTGGCCGTCACCTTCTTGATCGTCTCGCTGGCCTGGGTCTTCTTCCGGGCCGACACGCTGGGCGGTGCGGTGGAGTATTTCCGTTCACTGGTGGGCCTCGGCACGCAAACTGGCGGAATGCATCTCCTGTCTGGCGTGATGTACAGTCCCTATCACCTGCTGATGCTGGCTGTCGCCGCGATCATCATCTGGAGAGCTCCGCAGGTCTGGACATTCACGCAACGCCTCACGCCCGTGCGGGCCGGCGTGTGCATGGCGTTGCTGGTGATGTCGATTCTCTTCATGTGGACACAGACCGAGAATCCTTTCCTCTACTTCCAGTTCTGACACAAAGACCATGAAATCCAGCCCCGAACAGACCGACCGCTCCCCAACGCCACGCCAGAGCACTGGCCCTGGTAAGGACGACCTGCGGCAGGGGATCATCCACACGGAGGTGTCGCCAGCGGTCGCCTGGGTCATGATCGTTGTGTTTCTTGTCACCATATTTGGTATCCCGATCCATCAAATGATCGTTGAGTTACGTAGTGGCCAGCGGCCGAACGCACTGGACCTGTTCTCCAACGGTCGATTCCCCACGCGCTCCGACCTCAGGCAATATGAAGATACGCTTGTCGGGCAGTCCACCGCTGTCCGTTTGTGTCAGCCGCGACTTCAGGAGCGAATCACGAGTTGGGGCGGCTTCGGTAGCACCAGCGTTGTCGTGGGCCGCGATGGTTGGCTTTTCTATCGCTCTGGCATTGATTCGGTTACCGGCCCTGGTTTTCTCGACCCACTAACGCTGCGGCGACGCACGCGTAACTGGCGCGACGCGGCCGCAACCGAGGTAATCTCGCCCGATCCCCGACCGGGTATTCTCCAATTCAAGCGGCAGGTCGAGTCGGCCGGGGCGAGATTGATCCTTCTGCCGATTCCCGACAAGGCCAGCCTTCAGGGACACAACCTCTCCTCACGCGCTGGCGCCGAAGCCCCGGCGTACAATCCATCCTTCGCAAGATTCATCGAAGAACTCCGCACGGCCGGTGTCGAAGTGTTCGATCCCTCGCCACCGCTGATCCGGCCCGGCGAAATACGCTATCTGGTCCAGGACACGCACTGGACGCCGCAATGGATGGACGAGGTGTCACGTGCGTTGGCACTGCGTGTACGGCCGCATCTCGACAATGTGGCTCGTTCAATACGATTGGAGCCAACCATTGTTCTGGGGCTGGGTGATCTGACGGAGATGCTGCGGCTGACCGAACAACAGCGGCTGATCCCTCCGCAAAGTGTGACCATTCAGCGGGTGCTGGATGCATCGAGCGAGCGACTCCACCCTGATTCGCAGTCGCAGGTGCTGTTGTTGGGCGACAGTTTCACCAACATTTACTCGGCCAAGCCGATGGGCTGGGGTGATGGGGCGGGCCTGGCCGAGCATCTGTCCTATCACCTCGGCCAGCCGATTGACTGGATCGCCCGTAACGACGCCGGCGCCCACGCCACGCGCGAGATGCTCGCCGGCCAACTGGCCCAGGGCAAGAACCGACTGGCTGGCAAGAAGGTGGTTATCTGGCAATTCGCCGCGCGCGAATTGGCTCTGGGTGACTGGAAAATGGTTCCGATGACGCATCCGGCTGGCGATTGAGTATGAACGCTACCTGCAGTGGCCCGTGACGCCAGTTTTCCCATCGACATTCACAACTGCCAACGGAAGCGGCAAGGCCGAAGCTGCCTGGATGCTCGGTACGAGTCACCGACCGTCTCACCGCTGGCGCGCCCGGTACTCGCTTGGCGAAACACCGAGTTTCTCGCGGAACACCACGCTGAGATAGTCCGCCCGCCCAAAACCGGATCGTACGGCCACGTCCTTCAGCGGGAGCGTGGTGGTGCTCAGCAGCCGCTGCGC
>JANYKD010000241.1 GCA_025361735.1 Phycisphaerales bacterium | reverse complement strand
CACGGGCAAGAGTACTTGCCCATGCCACCCAATCAACCAGCCGGAATGTTGTTCCGGCCGCGTTCTTTACTGTCCCGGTTTGCGATTCTTCGCAAACCAGTCGCACAGCAGTTTCTGTCGATCCGTTAGCGACGCGGCGGGCTTGGTGTCGTCGCGGTTGCCGGTGTGCTCGACGCTCCAGCCACTCCATTCGCGGAAGGCGTGGTAGGACCAGTCCCAGCCGTGCTTCTCGAAGATGTCGATGCAGTCGCGCAGGTAGCGGTGGGCACTGTCGTCGGGTGCCCAGCGGATGGCGCTGAATTCGCCGAGGTAGAGCTGCACGCGGTACTTCCGCTGGAACTCGATGGCCGGGCGCAGGGCTTCTTCGAGCGCGGCCTTATCCCATTGCTTGCCCGCGATCAGGCCGGGATAGACGATGGGGCCGCTCGGGCCGTGTACGCCCTGATGGGTAAACTGGTGCGGCAGGTACATGTGAACGCTGTAGACAATGTTGGGCACATCGATCGGCTGGAAGGTGGCCAGTCCTTCAGGTCCGCCCCAGGGCGCGGGTTCGATGATGATCGCCCGGTCGGGGTCGATCTCGCGCACGGCTCTGGCGGCTTTGGTGGCCAGGTCGTGCCAGTCATCGCAGTCGTCGGCCAGCAGATCCTCGACAGGTTCGTTGGCCAGGTCGTAACCCCAGATCATGCGGCTGCCCTTGTATCGTTTGGCGAGGTAGCGCCAGACCTCCACGAATTTCGCCTGCGCCTCCTTGCTGGTGAACAGCCCGGAGTCGGAGCCCTGGTATCCGCCGCTGGTGCCTTTGCCGCCGGGCGGGGAATGCAGGTCAAGAACGACGAAGATGCCGTACTTCTCGCAAAAGGGCAGGGCGTTGTCCAGTTTGGCGAGTTCGCCCTGGAGCCATGGGTCGAAGGTGTCGGCGGCCGGCGCCTGGCCTGGCTTGGTGCCGCCGCGAATGAGCTGCCAGCGGATGAGGTTGGCGTTCCAGTCCTGACCCAGCGTGCGAAGGCCCGCCTCATCGATACCCGGCGAGATCATAGCCCCGCGCAGCCGCGGCAGGGCGTGCCCGGTAAAGATCGGTTTGTCGGCTGGCGCGGCCGGCGTTTCCACAATCGGCGGCCTGCCCGCGGTGATGCGGATGTCATCAAACCAGACGGTGCCCGTGACCTGTTCCAAGCCAAGCACGAGTGTGACGGCGGTTGCGTCTTTGGGGATGCGATAGGACAGCTTAAACGTCTGGGCCTCGAACGAACCTTCGGGGATTCCCTGCGCCTGCGGCCATTGCTTTCCCGACGGCGCTTCGATCGGCAACATGAACTTCACGCCATTCCACGGATTGGGCCTATTCGAGATGCCCTGGCCACGGATACGAGCGCTGCCGAATATCTGATATCCGCGCATTTGCTCGACGGGCAATTTGATGGAAATCGTGCCCGAAGCAGCCTTGCTGTCATTGCGTTCGAGTTTCACGACATGCGTCGAAGTCGGCGAAGCCTCGATCTCGGCCTTCCCGGCCCAGCGGGAAAGAGCGGTCGGAGCCTCAAAGTCCTCTGAGAAGAAGATGTGGCCGCGCGGAACAGGCTCCGCAAGGCAAGAGGCAAGAGGTAAAAGGGACAAGGCTAGCAAGAGAATTGTCTTCATCGCGCGGCTCCTGGGAGAATTCCGAATACCGAAATCCGAATGACGAAAGAAACACAAATCACGAATGACGAATTAGGCCTTGGGACATTCACTATTCTCTCGGCATTCGAATTTCGGATTTCGTCATTTTGTTTCACTGGCGGCATAGCCTGCATAGACCGCCTGCACGCCCGCCTGCTTCGGGTCGCCACCATGGGCATACAGGCGATAGCGCAGGGTGATCGGCTTGCCGGGTTCGAGCGTGTGGGAGCCTTGCACGAAGAAGGCATTGGCCGCGAACAGACCGTAGTTGCGGACGTGCCAGTTGGTGGGATAGCGCCAGCTTTGCGGGTGGTTCATCAGGGCGACGCCAACGGTTTTGCCGCCGATGACGCCGTAATTGTCGGCCCAGGGCGCGGCGTGTTCGCGGACGGGCGGCTCGTCTTGATTGCCCAGGGCATCGACCATCTTGCCGTCCCCGCGGTCCTTGGCCGGCTTGGCGTTCTTGCCGGGCTCGGGGCTGGTCAGTTCGGTCGCGACGCGGACTGAGAAGCCGCCTTCCTTGGTCTTGCCGAGTTCCACGGGCTTGCCGACGGCCGTCAGCGTGATCGCCCAGTCCATGAGCAGGTCGTCGCCGATGTCGTAGATGCACACATCCTGGCGCTCGATCACGTTTTCGCCCCAGCGATTGTCGGCAATAAGATGCGCCATCACGGGCCCGGATTCCTTCACGATGAACTTGTCGTGCTTGATGGGTTCCTTGGACCAGTACTCGACGTTGTTGACCTCGCCATGGGCGAACCAGATGCCGGTGTGATGCGGATGGTCGTTGGATTCGCCGGGGTGCGGATCCATGGGGAACCCGCGACAGAGGTTCGTGCCGCCAACCATCAGCGGATAGAAATAGGGCTTCTTGAACTTTTCATACTGGCCGCCGAAGTTGTATCGGGTGATCTCCCGGGCGCCACTGGAAATCGCGAGCGAGCCATCTTTCTCGACGATGGTGACGCCGCCTTTGGCTGCCTGTTCGCCGTGGTCGACCGAGAGCATCTTGGCCTGGCCTTTGGCGACCTGCGGCAGCAGCCAATAGACGCGGTAGCCGCCGGCGCCGGCGGGTTCCCACTGGCATGGCAGTGCCTGGCCGCCGTCGGCGTCGCGGACGACGAAAGGCGGCTTGAGGGCATCGGCGCCGACCAATGTGGACATGGCGACATAACGACGGTCTTCGCCGGCCGGAGCGAGTTTGATCTTGATGGGCTCGGCCGCGCGAAGCGAGGCGCCTGCGAGGATGAAGATTCCGGCGATGAGGAGCGAGGTGAGTTTCATGGCGACCTTTCCGGAGGAAGAATGGCGTGTGAGGCAAATGCAATTTGACAATAAAGGTGTGCTGAAGCACACCATCCGATCGTGGGCAAGGCCCAGCTTACGGGTTACACATACTGCGGCACGAGGAACGGGAGCCGATACTCGCGCGATACCATGCCGTTGGCGTCGTCGTTGTCGAAGAAACGCTCGGTGCGCGGATCGATCTTGAGGGCGGATACCATGCGATACTGCAACTGGCCGAGGTCGCAGTTGTTATCCTTGAGATGCTTGCAGGTCCGCTCGAATGCCTCAAGCAGCGGCGCAGGTGAATTCGCGGGAAGGTCCACCGTAAATGGCCGGTCCTCGGCCAGGCGATAGGAGATGTTGGCCACATGGCACATGGCGCTGGAGAGGTGCCCTTCCTGGATCTCCGCGGCCAGGCCGTTCTGCTTGTGGCTGATGACGCAGTCGATGAAGTTGGCAAAGTGGCTCTTGCCGGCCCCGATGCTCTGGCCGGTGAAATCCTGGATCTTCTCCATCTTCAGCGTGTAGGCCGCCGGCTTGACGTTCGAGAATGGAATCGACACGACGCCGTCCGCGCAATGGAAGATCACGCCGACGTCGATGTCCCGCTCCTTCTCGGTTTCCAACCCGCGCACCTCGAAAAGCACCTTGGGGTCCTTGGGACCGTACTCCATCCACACGATCTGCGTGTTCGGAGTCTCGCCATCGTCTTCGTAACCGAAGCGGCCGCCGAGACTGAGGGCGGAACTGGGCAACTCGCCTTTGCCGATTCCCCAGCGGATGACGTCCATCTGGTGAATGCCCTGGTTGCCCAGGTCGCCATCGCCGTATTGCCAGTTCCAGTGCCATTCGTAGTGGAAGTGGTTGCGGTTGAAGGCTCTCTCCGGCGTCGGCCCGAGCCAGAGGTTGTAGTCCACGCCCGGCGGGGCCAAGGCTTCATCGTCATAGTGCCCGATGCTCTTGCGACGCTTGTAGCATAGTCCCTGCGCGTAAAGCAGCTTGCCAAGTTTGCCCGAACGGACAAAGGCGATGGCTTCCTTCAGCGAGTTGTTCGACCGCGACTGCGTGCCGGCCTGCACGATGCGCTCGTACTTGCGCGCCGCCTCGACAGCGCGGCGGCCCTCGAAAATGTTGTGGCTGACCGGCTTCTCGACATAGACGTCTTTACCGGCCTGGCAGGCCCAGATTGTCTGCAGCGAATGCCACTGGTTCGTTGTGGCGATGGAAACTGCGTCAATCGAGCGGTCGGCGAGAATGTGGCGGAAATCCTGGACGAAATAGGGCGTGTGGCCCTGCTTGTCCTGGACGATGCGCATCGATGGGCCGACGACGTTGGAGTCGATGTCGCAGATGGCGACGATTTCCACGTTGGGCATGCCGGCCAGTTCGGCGACGTGGTCGCGGCCGCGGCCACGCACGCCAACGACGGCCATGCGGACGCGCTCCGAAGCCCAGGCCCGTGTACCCTCGCGAATTGCCGGAGCCGACGCGGTCTGTTTGTTGGCACAGCCGCCCATCGCCCCCGCCGCCAGGGCCGCGCTCGATCCAGCGAGGAAGAAGCGGCGGGAAATCGGAGTTCGAGGTTGCTTTCGCATAGGCATGACATTTTATACCGTCGGGAGTTGCCGACGTGAACAGGGGGTCAGAACGTCTGGCCGTTGAAACAGAACGGCGATTGCGCGGTAGAATTCGTGGAGGAGCGAACATGTATCAATCAGGGCAAGCCCGTCGTCGCGTTGGACGAATCGAACGAAAGAAGGCGTCAAGCCAGCAGTTCTCTCTGGAGAGTCTGGAAGGGCGGCAACTGCTCAGTTCCACGACGACCGTCCTTCTCGATGATCGCTTCGACGGGAAAGCGGTCAATGGGCAGAACTGGCACATCCCTCTCTGGACGCCGGATGGGAGTACGTTCCTTGGCAGAACGCAGTTGGCCTGCTCCCAGAACGCCTCGCCGCCCCGCGAGAGCGGCGGCGCCGTGCATCTGACGCTGGACACGTTTAATCCGACCGGGTTCTCCTTTTACGGAACGGAACTGATCAGCAACAAGACGTTCAAGGTCGGCTCGGGCTTGGATGTGAAGGTCACGGCAAGATTCAACTCGCCGATTCCCAAGGGGATTGTTGGCGGGCTCTTTCTGTATGCGATGAAGACCAACGGCAACCACGACGAGATCGACAGCGAACTCCTCAGTAACAACACGTCCCACTTCCAGACGAACATCTATGCCAACGAGCCGCTCGGCGCCGGCTCGCCGGTGTTCTCGGTGTTGCCGCATGGAGGAAAGCTCACAGGGTATCATGTCTACGAGATGAAATGTTCTCCCAAGCAAGTCCTGTGGTATGTCGACGGTGTGCTGGTACGCACCGAGAAACAGAAATTGCCGGCCGGCCCGGTGCAGGTGTATCTCAACATCTGGGCGCCGGCCCAGGATTGGCAGCAGGCCTACAACGCGGGCATCCAGCCGACGGCGGCCAAGAGTGCGAATAAGCGATTCGGCATGGACGTCGATCGTGTGGTCGTGAAATCGATGCGCGGGTGAAGATGGGGCGAAACGTGGTCGTCGGCCTTTGCCGACTGCCTATTCCCGTGGTATGTTACATCAACCGGGAGAGTCCCGCGTCGGTGGGGCTGTCGTTTGGACCCGAACTGGATCCCGCAAACCAAGGGGGTAGACGCACATGCGTGCCCAGACTCATCAGCGCAAATCGCTCCGTCGTCGAATGGCTCTCTGCCTGGCCGAGTCGCTCGAAAACCGCTGCCTGCTCAGCAAGACCATCTGCGTTGACGTTAACTCACCAGGCCCCACGCGCGACGGCACCACCTGGACCAACGCCTACGCCGATCTACAACTCGCACTTTCCGCGGCCGTTTCGGGCGACACCATCCATGTCGCCGACGGAACCTGCAAGCCCACCAGCACGACCGACCGGTATAAGTCCTTCCAACTCAAGACCGGCGTTGCGCTTTATGGCGGATATGCCGGTTATAACGCCTCCAATCCCGACGCTCGCGATATTGCCGCCTACCCGACCATTCTCTCCGGCGACATTGGCACGGCCGGCAGTATTGCGGACAACTCTTACCACGTTGTCGCTGCCAGCGGCACGGCGAGCAGCGCCGTCCTGGATGGTTTCACGATCACCGCAGGCAATGCATCTGATTACGGCGGGGGCATCTACAACATTGGCGGCAATGCAACGATTAACTCTTGCACGATCAGCGGCAACTCCGCGCCCAGTGGCGCCGGCATGTACAGCAGCGGGGGGTCGCCGGTTATCGGCAACTGCCTGTTCGGTTACAACACGGTTTTGTCCAACGGAGGCGCAGCGTACTGTACGGGTTCCAGCGCGCAATTCACTGCTTGCACATTTACGGGCAATACCGCAAACGGGTCTGGCGGGGGAATGTACATCGCCAACTACGGGCTGACCCTGGTCGGTTGCGTGTTCACGGGGAACGTGGCTGGTTCCGGCGGCGGTGTGTTCAATAGCGCCTCCACGCTGACGCTCACAAATTGTCTTCTAGCCGGGAACTTCGCTTCCGCACTCGGTGGTGGAGTCTACTCCACAGGCGCTGTATCTGCGACCAACTGCACGCTGAGTGGAAACACCGCGTCATCCAGTGGCGGCGGCATCTACAGGACGGGTGGTTCGATCACGTTGGCCAATTGCATCCTCTGGGGCAATGTCGCCACCAGCAACGGCCAGTTCTATGCCAGTGTCACACCTTCAGTTACCTACTGCGATGTTGAAGGCGGCTACACGGGAACCGGCAACAAGAGCGCTGACCCGGCCTTGGTCCGCACACCAAGCGCCGGAAGCGATGGCCGCTCGGGTACAGCCGACGACGACTATGGCGACCTGCGCCCGCGGTACAATTCACCCTGCATCGATGCCGGCAGCAATTTCGCTGTTCCCGTTACCGTAACCACGGACATCACCGGTGCCGGGCGATTTGCGGACATCCCTTCCGTCGCCAACACGGGTCTCGGCTCGTCACCGTTCGTGGACATGGGCGCTTACGAAAATCGCGTGGGTGTCATGGCATCGATCAGCCCCGCAGGGACCGTCGGCTCCGGGTCGGTCATCACGTTCCATGGCCAGGGGACCAGTTCACAGGCGGGCGTTCTGACCTACGCATGGGAATGGACGGGAGACGGCAAATTCGACGACGGCGCCGGGTCCGATCCGGTGTTCAATGCGCTGGGGCGAACCGCGCCATCGACGGTGACTGTCAGCCTGCGAGTGACCGACACCGCGTCCCAGACTGCGATCGCCAGCACCACCGTGCAGATCGTGCCGGTGATCTATGTTGATGACAGCGCCACAGGCAGTAACAACGGCACGACCTGGGCCAATGCGTTCACGAGCCTGTCGGCCGCATTGAGCGCCGCGACGGCCGGGAAGGTGATCCGCGTCGGGGCCGGAACCTACAAGCCAACGACCACCACCGACCGCAACATCTCGTTTCAGTTAAAGAATGGAGTCAGTATTGTTGGCGGATACGCGGGGTACGGCGCGGCCAATCCCGATTTGCGCGATGTCAGCGCATTTCCTGCCGTGCTTTCCGGCAACATCGGCAATACCAGTAGCTCTTCCGACAACAGTTATCATGTAGTGGTGGGAAGCAGCACCGACAGTACCGCCGTGCTCGACGGTTTCACGATCACGGCGGGCAATGCCAACAACTATGGCGGCGGGCTTTACATCAATGCGGGTGGCCCCACAGTAACGGCCTGTACGTTTACTGGAAACTCGGCGCCGAGCGGCGGCGGTATGTACGCTTACGCCTCCTGGCCAACTCTTACCAACTGCACATTCGTCAGGAATTCTGCGACCACGCGCGGCGGAGCCTTGTACCTTCAAGCCAATCGATCGGGATTCCCAATCACGCTGAGGGCCTGCACATTCAACGGCAACACGGCCGGCGAAGGTGGTGGCGTTAGCACCGAAGCCGCGGCGTCGTTCGCCAACTGCGTGTTCAGCGGCAACGCGGCGACCGGGAACTCGACCGCTGCCGCTGGGGGTATGACGAGCAATGCGAACCTGACGCTGACGAACTGCACTTTCAGCGGCAATACTGGCGTCTCCGGTGCTTATTACGGCGTGTCCGGGGTCGCGGACAACTGCATTTTCTGGGGGAATGTGAGCACGTCTATCTACGCCCCGCCACCGGGCGGAACCATCAGTTACAGCGACATCCCGGCCGGGTGGCCTCATGTCAACCACTCGGTCAGCGTCGATCCATGCTTCGTCCGCAATCCCAGCACCGGCGTCGATGGACTGTGGGGCACGGCCGACGACGACTACGGGGATCTGCGGTTGGCGTCCTATTCGCCTGTTGCGGACGCGGGCTCGAACACGGCGCTGCCATCGGGACTCGTTACGGATGCCGGTGGCGCCAGCCGGGTTCAGGATATACCGACAACGACCGACACCGGACTCGGAACCGCGCCGATTGTGGACATTGGCGCCTACGAGGCGACGCCGTTGCTGGCGGCCAGCGCGGGCGGTCCTTACGTGGTCGTTCAGGGCCATCCGGTTGCACTTGCAGGCCGCGGGGCCAGTAGTGTCGGGCCGCTGCAGTACGCCTGGGAATGGGATGGAGACGGACTGTTCGATGAGGCCACGGGCGACAAACCTGTCTTTCAGCCCGATGGCTGGGCTCCGTATTCGCTTCTGACCGTCAAGGTGCGCGTCACCGACGGAGCCAGCCAGAGTGTCATCAGTCAGACCACGCTCCGTGTCGTTCCCGATGTGCTCTATGTCGATTCACGATCTGTTGGCACCGGTGACGGCACAACCTGGGCCAACGCCATCAACGATCTGGCGTCTGCGCTGCGCCAGGCCGTGCCCGGCCAGATCATCCGCGCGGCCACCGGAACGTATCGACCGACCAACACTTCCGATCGCTCGGCGACGTTTCAGATGAAAAGCGGCGTGGCTCTGTACGGCAATTATGCGGGCTACGGCGCGGCGGACCCCAATCTCCGCGGCGCCGGTCAGTTTCCCAGTGTCCTTTCCGGGGATATCGGCACGCCTGGCAGCAACATCGACAACAGTTATCACGTCGTGACGGCTACGGGCGTGGATGCTTCGGCAATTCTCGATGGGTTTACCGTTACTGCCGGCAATGCCACCGGCGATGCTGTAGCGCCGACTGGCGGCGGTCTGGAGAGCGCAACCGGCTCGCCAACCGTGGTCAACTGCATCTTCACCGCCAATCTGGCCTTGGTCGGTGGCGGGATCTGGGTGATGGGGCCGGCGGTGATTGCCAATTGCATAATTGTGGGCAATACGGCAACACGCGATGGAGGAGGCATGGAGGTCGGCTCTCTCTCGCTGGCCGTCACGAACTGCATCTTCGTAAGCAACACGGCCAAGGGCATCGGCGGCGGAATCAGCAATGCCAAGGTCAATCTGACCAATTGCATCTTCTGGGGCAATACGGCCAGGATTGCCGCACAGGTGGATCTGCAACCCGGGGCGATCGTCACCTATTGCGACATTCAAGGTGGTTTTGCCGGTGCGGGCAATTTTTCCGCCGATCCCCTGTTTGTCCGCAGTCCGTCGCCGGGCGCCGACGGCACCTGGGGAACGAGCGATGACGACCTGGGCGACCTGTGCCTCCAGGCGTGTTCGCCTCTGGTGGACGCAGGGAAGAATGCGGCCGTGCCGGCGAGCATCACCACGGACATTGGCGGCTCCAGCCGCTTCGTCGATATTCAAACAACCCTCGACACGGGCCTGGGAACCGCGCCGATCGTGGACATCGGCGCGTACGAGACAGCGCCGGCATTCGCAGCGAGCGCCGGCGGGCCGTACGTTGTGGTTGCCGGAGCAGACCTGACACTTTCCGGGTTCGGGGCCAGCAACCAGGCAGGAGCCCTGCAGTATGCGTGGGAATGGAGCGGTGATGGGCTGTTCGATGAGGCCACCGGACCGAATCCGATCTTCCACAGTTCCGGGCTTGCACCGGGCAGGAGTCTGGCCGTCTCCGTGCGCATGACCGACGCCGCGTCGCAGAGCATCACCAAGTCCACGATTCTGCGGGTGGTGTCACCGACGATCTACGTGGACGCCGCCGCCACGGGCACGAACACCGGCGCCGACTGGAACAACGCGTTCACCAGTCTCGCCACGGCGCTGGACACGGCGGTGGCCGGACAGCAGATTCACCTGGCTGGCGGTACCTACAAGCCAACCACTGATGGAGACATCTACAAGTCGTTCAACCTCAAGAGTGGCGTGGCGATCTACGGGGGCTACGCGGGTTGCACATCATCCAATCCGGACGCCCGGGACATTGTGAGCTACCCAAGCATTCTCTCGGGTGACATCAGCAATGGCGGCACGTTGAAGAGCTACCGCGTTGTGGTCGCGGATGGGGTCGATAGTATCACCCTCGTTGATGGCGTGACGATCGCCGGTGGCGCCGGCCTCATCGACGGATACTCGGGCGCTGGAATCTCCGCCTACAAGGCCACATTGACGCTGGTCCGGTGCTCGATCAGTGGCAATGACGGTTTCGGAAGCTACAGTATGTACTCTTCGCCAACCCTGGTCGACTGTGACATCGTTGGCAACAGCGGCAGTGGAATGTCGATTGAGTTCTCCTCGCCGACTCTTACCAACTGCCGCATCCAGGGCAATGGCAGTGCAGCCACCGAGGGCGGAGGGGTTTCCAATTCCAGCTCCACCCTGGTCATGACCAACTGCTCCATCATCGATAACACCGCCGCGGCGTATGGCGGCGGCTTGAGCAATGAGAGTTCCACATTGACATTGAACAACTGTACCATCACCGGCAATACTGCTGGCGGCAGTGGCGGCGGCTTGTATAACGTCTCGGTGTCTTCCGCGACGTTGAACAACTGCGTATTCACCGCAAATTCCGTCGGCAGCACCTATCCCTATGGTGTTGGAGGTGGTGGTGTAGACAATGAGTACGCCTCGGCTCTGACACTTGCGGATTGCACATTTGTTGGCAATGTGGCATCGACAAGGTCTGGCGGTGGCCTGAACAACCTGGCTTGGGCATCTGTGACCAACTGCACGTTCGTCGGCAACTCCGCCGGCCCTTCCGGTGGCGGCGTCTGTGATGGTCAATCGGTAACGATGACGAACTGCATTCTCTGGGCCAATACAGCCACCAGTGGAAGTCAGATACAAGTTAGCTCAGGCACCCCATCTCTCACATATAGCGACATCCAGGGAGGCTACACCGGCGCCGGCAACATCGACGCTGCCCCGCAATTTGTCCGCAATCCCTCCGCGGGCTCCGACGGCACCTGGGGCACGGCCGACGACGACTACGGCGATCTCCGCATTCGCACCACTTCCCCCTGCGTCGACATCGGCTCCAATGCCGCCGTCCCCACCGGCATCATCGTCGATCTTGGCGGCAATCCGCGGTTCGCCGACTGTCCCAGCCGCAACGACCCCGGCGCGATCGTCGACATGGGTGCGTTCGAAGTCCTCAGCCCGACGCTGTCCGGATCGGCCGCGGACGACGCCCTGTATCTTGCCCTCAGTCCCGACCAGACCGCTCTTCAGATGTGGTCATCGCTTACGCCGGCCGGTTCGCCGGCCGCCTCATACTCGCTCATCACGCTGGGCGGCCTGAGCATCACGCCCGGCGCAGGCTCCGACACGCTGACGCTGGATCTCTGCAATGGCGCTCCTGCCATCGCCATCGCGTTCGCCGGAGGCGATGGCCAGGATACGCTCGTCGTCGCCGGGACATCCTCGGCCACGTCGCTCAATGTCCAATCGACGCAAATCCTTATTGGCCCCACCACGCTCAGCATGTCCGGCCTCGAATGCACGCGGCTGGGCGCTCCCACCGGCTCCGCGATTGCCCTTGGCTCGCTGACGCTGGCCGGTCCACTCGTCCTTAGCGCGGGCAGCAGCCTCCCCTTCGCCGTTGGCTCGCTCAACATCACCGGCGAGGGGTCGCTCGATCTCGCCGACCACGCGCTGATCGTCTCATACCCAGGCGCCTCGCCACTCGAGCAGATTCGCCACTGGCTCCAGAACGGCCAGATCGGCATCGCCCAGGGCATCTTCTCCTCCACCCAATCCGCGTCCAACCGTCTGGCCCCGCTCGCCAACGCCATGGTCCACCTCTCTTCCTGGCACGGCCAATCCCTCAGCGGCTTCTCCCAGGTGTTGATCGCCTCCACACCGGCGGGCGACACGAACTTCGACGGTCAAGTGACCGAGGCGGATATGCTCAACATTCTGGCCGGCATGAACTCGCCCGGCACCTGGCTGACGGGCGACATTAACAACGACGGCCAGGTCACGCTCGACGATCTGGCCGAGTTCACCGCGCACCTTCCCGCCTCGTTCGGCCCGGCCTTGGTCACTCCAGTCATCCCGGCCGCCAAGCCAAAGGCCGCGGCAGTCAGCGCCGCCAAGTCCGCCAAGACGGTCAAGCACCGCTCGCTCGCGCCTGCCGCACATCCATCCAAGGTGGCCAAACGGTTGTCGGCGTCGCGTGGTCGGCATCGCTGACGTGGGCATCACGCGTCCCGATTTATGTGGATATCCCACGGCGAACAAAAGCCGGTAGAATCTCCGCGCAAGGAAGGAAGTAACGATGATTCTTTGCATTGGGACAACACCGGCGGTGCAACGGGTGATGGTCTTTCGCTCGTTGGTGATCGATGCGGTCAACCGGGCGGCGCGGACACTCGACGGGTTCGCGGGCAAGTCGATCAATGTGGCCAAGGTGCTGCAGGCGATGGACGAGCGGCCGCTGGCGACGGGGTTTCTGGGCGGCGACCGCGGGGAACAGTTGCGGCAGCATTTTGACGAACGCGGGATTGAACACGAGTTCGTCACCGTGCAGGCACGCACGCGGCAGTGCATCACCGTGATCGACGAAGGCGCCGGGACACACACCGAACTGGTCGAGGAGAGTCGAGCGGTCGATCCGGGGGATTTCGAGAAACTCATCGCGATCATCCGGCGGCGGATCGACCAGGCGCAGGCGGTGATCATGTCCGGCACGGTGGCGCCGGGTGGGCCGGTGGGGCTCTATCGGCTATGCACGGAGCTGGCGCAGGAGCGGGGAATTCCGGCCGTCGCCGACGCGGCCGGTGCGCCGCTCATGGAGGCGCTGGCGGCGAGGCCATCACTCGTGAAGCCGAATCGCCCGGAACTGGCCGCCACGGCGGGGCGACCGCTGCCGGATGATGCGGCCGTGATGCAGGCGATGCGCGAGCTGGGTGAGCGCGGCGCCGAGCGGGTGGTGGTAACCGCCGGGAAGGAAGCCACGCTGGCGTATGACGGCAAGACGTTCTGGCGGATTCGGCCGCCGGCGGTGAAGGCACTGAACCCCATCGGCTCGGGTGATTCGTTCACGGCCGTGTTGACGCTGCGCATGCTGAGCGGCGATGACCTGGGCGAATGCTGCCGCTGGGGCAGCGCCGCCGGAGCGGCCAATGTGCTGTCCTGGATGGCGGGCGAATTGCGGAAGGAAGACGTCGAGGATCTTGCGGCGAACGTGAGCGTGGAGAAGATCCTGTAGCCGCGATGGTTCATCGCGGTATTCGGCGTGGCGTGTGCCGCACATGGCACCGCCGGTGCCCGCTGCACTTGGTGCGGCGCAAAGCGCCCCGGAGGGCAAACGCACGGGCGAGACGCCCGTGCCACAAGGCTTCTGGCAGCTCGAACATGGCATGGCGCACCAACGACTTGTGGCACGGGCGTCTCGCCCGTGTCTTCGCCTGGGGCGTCAGGCGGGTCGTCGAAACGACAGGCTATTCGAGTCACGTCAGTTGAATCGTGCCACCGTATCGACGAATCAGGCAATGGTTGGTGATTCGATTCCTGACGCCTTTGGTGATGGGAATGTGCATTCATTAATGAGCGCGTTGGCTCTTTCGTCGCCGTGACCACGAGGGTAGACTACGCTTCCGTCAACAGGAGAACACTTGGTGAAAACCCTCTTATTTGCTATCTCGCTTGTAGTGTTGCCGATGGTCGCTTTGGGACAACTCGATTCCAAAGAGTCTGAACGCCGTTTGGAGGAGATGAATCGACG
Source organism: Phycisphaerales bacterium (assembly GCA_025361735.1). GTDB lineage: Bacteria > Planctomycetota > Phycisphaerae > Tepidisphaerales > Tepidisphaeraceae > JANYKD01. The sequence goes on along the minus strand of JANYKD010000241.1, from coordinate 1,723 downwards.
TGCAGCAGAACGACGTGCAATATCTACCACACAGGCAAAGCCGCAGCCGTCTGACACTTCCAGCGTGTCCGGGACCAAGGAACTGACCTTGGACTTAGGCAACAAGGTGACGATGAAGCTGGTGCAGATTCCGGCGGGGAAGTTCCTGATGGGCAGTCCCGAAACCGAGAAGGTGCGCGAGAACAATGAAGTCCAGCACGCGGTGACAATCAGCAAGCCGTTCTACATGGGGATCACCCATGTGACGGTGGACCAGTTCGCTGAATTCGTCAAGGACAGCGGGTACAAGAGTGATGCCGAGAAGGAAGGCTGGTCGCTTGGCATTGAAATCAAGGATGGCAAATTCAACCTGAAGAAGGTGAATGGTTGCTCATGGCGCAAACCGAGTTTTGAGCAGAAGGGGAATCATCCAGTGGTGCAGGTAAGCCATAGCGACGGCAAGGCATTCTGCGATTGGCTTTCGAAGAAGAGCGGCAAGACGGTGGTGTTGCCGACGGAAGCGCAGTGGGAGTACGCATGCCGCGCGGGGACGAAGACGGCGTACCCGTGGGGCGATAACCCTGACGACGGGAAAGGCTGGGCGAACTGCGCCGATCAGAGCCTCAAGAAGCAGTTGCCTAACGCGCCTGCCGCGTGGATATTCTTTACCTGGGACGATCGTTCCGTATTCACTGTGCCGGTGGGGAGTTTCAAAGCCAATGCATTTGGGCTCTATGACATGATCGGCAACGTATATCAGTGGTGCCAGGACGGGTACGGGGACTATGAGAAGGGCGCAGTGTCCGACCCCACCGGAACGGATGCAGCCAGCCTCCGGGTGTTGCGCGGCGGCAGTTGGAGCGATGGTCCTGCGAACTGCCGCTCGGCGAACCGCAACAGGCGCGAGAATGGTATCCGGGGCGATCATTTCGGCTTCCGGGTGGCGGCGGGTGTGGACTGATCTTGGTTCCCCATGCCACACTCCATCATCTATCTTCTCCTGTGTGCAAGCCTCTGTGCCTCGGCCGCCGAGACGCGTCCCGCTTCTTCGGACGACGCCTATCAGCAAAAACTCGACGAGGTGAAGAAGAAAGCTCCGGCGGGGTTTACGGTGCTGGTGGAGAAGCCGTTCGTGGTCGCCGGCAACGACGAGCCGGGGCAGGTGCGGCAGTTTGCCAGCGGCACGGTGCGCTGGTCCGTGCAGAAGCTCAAGGCAGCGTATTTCGAGAAAGATCCCGCGGAGATCATCACGGTCTGGCTGTTCAAGGACAAGGCCAGCTACGAGCGGTATACGCGCGAGTTGTTCGACGACCGGCCGGACACGCCGTTTGGGTATTACTCGGAGAAGCACAGCGCACTGATCATGAATATTTCCACGGGCGGCGGGACGCTCGTGCATGAGATCGTCCATCCGTACATGCACGCGAATTTCCCCGCGTGCCCGGCCTGGTTCAACGAAGGCATGGGGTCGCTCTACGAGCAGTCATCCGAACGGCAGGGGGGCATCGTCGGGCTGACCAACTGGAGGCTGGCGGGGTTGCAGAAGGCGATACGCGATGGCAAGGTGCCGGACTTTAAGAAGCTGACTGGGACGAGCGACGGGGAGTTCTACAACGAAGACCGAGCCTGCGCGTAGTTCGTCCCACGGTCTTCGTTGTAGAACTCCCCGTCGCTCGTCCCAGTCAGCTTCTTAAAGTCCGGCACCTTGCCATCGCGTATCGCCTTCTGCAACCCCGCCAGCCTC